>JBLHPE010000097.1:0-9660 GCA_047624005.1 Ascidiaceihabitans sp. | reverse complement strand
CGCATGTATGTGATGTGGCCTGCTTCATAAAGGCGTTGGGCAGTGCTCATGGCCTGGCGTGCGCCCATGCCGAATTTACGGCTGGCCTCTTGTTGTAGTGTTGAAGTCATAAACGGTGGCGATGGGTTACGTGTACCTGGTTTGGCTTCGACTGACTGAATTGTCAGGTCGCGGCTGTTAATTGCAGCTTCGGCCAATTCCGCTTGTGTCGCGTTCGCTAGGTCATAACGATCAAGTTTTTTGCCTGCCAAATGAGTAAGGCGTGCTTCAAATTCTTGACCGCGTGGGGTCGCCAATACTGCTTTGACAGTCCAGTACTCGCGGGCGTTGAACGCTTCGATTTCCATCTCGCGCTCTGTCAGAATGCGCAGACACACGGATTGAACGCGACCCGCTGATTTCGCACCGGGCAACTTGCGCCACAAAACAGGGGATAGTTTGAAGCCAACTAAGTAATCGAGGGCACGGCGGGCCAGATAAGCGTTGACCAACGGCATATCGACTTGGCGTGGGTTCTTCATCGCCTCAGTTACGGCCGTCTTGGTAATAGCGTTAAAAACCACGCGAGTGACAGGTGTATCTTTTTTGATTGCTTTGCGCTGGGTCAGCGTCTCTTGGAGGTGCCAACTGATCGCTTCGCCTTCACGATCTGGGTCGGTCGCGAGGATCAGTTCGTTGTCGAGTTTTAACGCGTCGGTGATGGCTTTGACGTGTTTTTTACTGTCGCTACCGATCTCCCACAACATTTCGAATCCGTTTTCGGTATCGACGGATCCGTCTTTTGGGGGCAGGTCGCGTACGTGGCCATATGAGGCCAAAACAGTATAATTATCCCCTAAATACTTGTTGATAGTCTTGGCTTTGGCGGGCGATTCAACAACAACGACGGGCATATACAGGGGCACCTTATGCGGAAAATTCTGGGCGTCTATGGCCGCGCAAGATGTGGTGCGCAAGGGCTGATTGTCAACTGGCGTTGAAATGAAGCATCAAAAATGTGGTCAGACGGCACGCGTCAAGAGCCCGCCGCTTTGCCGTGCGATCTGCCCATCCAGTTCCAAATCTAGCAAAATGGGCGTCACTTTTGCAGGCGTGGTTTTAAGGTCGCGGATCAATTGATCCTCTGCGATGGGGGAGGGCCCAAGGCGAGATAAGATCTGCATGTGCAGTTGCGACGTCTCCCTTAGATCACGTTTGTTTGATTTTGGTTCATCCAAAGGCAAAGTGGATTGTTCAGGTGAAATAGGTGCAAGAGCTTCAACGACATCATTTGCATTACGTACTAGAACCGCCCCATCGCGAATAAGCATGTTTCCACCTGCGGCCCTCGCATCAAATGGATGTCCGGGGACGGCAAGAACGTCGCGGCCCTGATCCAATGCATCACGGGCAGTGATCAAACTGCCTGATTTTGCAGCTGCCTCCACAATCACTGTGGCTTGGGCCAATCCAGATATGATCCGGTTACGTTTGGGGAAATGCCGTGCCATGGGCTGCAAACCCATTGGCATTTCACTTAATCGGAGCCCCTTTGCCGCAATGTTTAATGCCAATTCAGTGTTTTCAGCAGGATACATAACATCGACGCCGCCAGCTTGAACCGCGATTGTGCCGGTATCCAACGCTGCAAGATGTGCTGCCGCATCAACGCCGCGGGCAAGGCCTGACACTATTACATAACCCAATTGACCGAGTTCAGCTGCCAAAGACTTGGCCATGCGTGTCCCAAGTGAAGACGCATTTCGCGCGCCAACCATGGAAATAGCTGGCCGTTGCATTAAGGAGATATCACCGATTGCCCATAGAAACGGTGGCGCGTCAGAAAGATCACGCAATTGTGGTGGATATAGTAGTGTTGCAGTATCAATTAAGGCCGCGCCAGCCAAACGACCACTTTTCAGTTCTGCGTGGACAACACCTTCGGGACAGATTTCATACCGTGCGACGCCGGCGGCACGCGCTACCTCTGGTAGCGCGGCCAACGCGTTCTGCGCAGTGCCGTGTTCAATCAGCAGACGTTTATACGTCGAAATGCCAACCCGGCGGGAACGCAACAGACGGAGGCGGTGAAACCTATCATCTTCCGAGGTGGGTGGGAGTGGGGGGTGATTGGAAGAAGGATTTGATCCCAGTTCAGTCATCCGTTTGCTCCGTCCGTTGCTGTAACTTTTATAAATAGATGCTGGTTAACGGTGCATGAACAAAACCGCTTCTATTTGAAGATTTCTTGCAAAGAATCGAAAATACGTCGTTTCGACATAAAATGATATCGAACGCGAGACAGTGTCTCGCGCTCATTATTGCTTAAGCGGCGCTTCCGCCTACAGTTAGGCCGCCGATCATCAATGTCGGTTGACCAACACCAACTGGGACCCATTGCCCAGCTTTCCCGCAATTTCCCATCCCAGGGTCAAGCGCCATGTCATTTCCAATGGCGCGAATCTGTTTAAGTGCCGTGGCACCATCGCCAATCAATGTCGCACCGTTCACAGGCGCACCAACAATGCCGTTTTGCACGCGGTAGGCTTCGGTACAGCTGAACACAAATTTTCCGTTTGTAATGTCGACCTGACCGCCACCAAACCCAACCGCGTAAATTCCGTCTTTAAGGTCGGCAACGATATCGCCCGGTGCTGCATTGCCACCAAGCATGTAGGTATTGGTCATGCGTGGCATCGGTGCGTGCGCGTAACTTTCGCGCCGCCCATTTCCTGTCGGCGCAACTCCCATCAATCGCGCGTTCTGGCGGTCTTGCATGTAACTGACCAAAACGCCGTCATCGATCAAAACGTTTTTCGCAGAGGGGGTGCCTTCATCATCAACGCTGATAGAACCACGCCGATCAGGAATAGTGCCGTCATCCAGCACTGTAATACCCTTCGCAGCAATACGTGTTCCCATAAGGCCTGCAAATGCGCTGGTCCCTTTGCGATTGAAATCTCCCTCAAGCCCATGGCCAATCGCCTCATGGAGTAAAATGCCCGGCCAACCAGGGCCAAGCACCACGTCCATCATGCCTGCGGGGGCTGGGATGGCATCAAGGTTTACCAAAGCGACGCGCAATGCTTCGCGGGTTTTGTCCTGCCAATCTGTGGGATCAAGAAGGCCATCAAGGCCGACACGGCCACCGCCACCAGCACTTCCAGATTCGCGACGGCCATCTTTTTCAACGATGACCGACACATTCACGCGGGTCATCGGCCGTATATCACGGACCGAACCGCCTTCTGGGCGCAAAATCTCGATCTCTTGGATTGAAGCGGCAATGCTGGCGGTGACCTGCACAACCCGTTTGTCCAAAGAACGGGCGAAGTCATCCATCGCGCGCAAAGTGTCCAATTTTACCGGAAAAGACGCGCCTGCAATGGGGTCTTCGTCTGTATAGAGCTTAGTATTGGTTGCTTGTGGGGCATCCGCCCATGTGCCACCTCCGCCTGCCACCGCCAATCTTGCGGTGGCGGTGGCGCGTTTTAGGGCGCTCTCGGAAATTTCAGTTGAGTGGGCATAGCCTGTCACATCGCCGCGCACAGCACGTAAACCGAATCCTTCGGAGGCATTGTAGCTGGCAGTCTTTAACCGGCCATCATCAAACACCATTGCCTCAGAACGGCGTCGTTCAAGGAACAATTCGCCGTCATCGGCCCCTGCTGTCGCCTCGCGCAAGGTTTTTAAAGCGGTTTCGCGATCCAGATTGGTTTCAAATGGCGAAAAATGGGTGTCTGACATTCATTGTTTCCTGTATTTTTTGGCACATTTGCAGCACATGCTTTGATTTAGGTCAAAAAGCGTCCGTTTGCCGCGCCTGAGCATCTTTATCTTGTAGTCAGAATATGATTGTAAGCACTAAGAATACAACGGGAGGCGGACGTGTTTCACGCGAATGTCCTTTCACCCGGCGCAACAGTGATGACTGGATCAGGACGACACATGAAAAATCTTCTTTCCACTTCCGGCCTTTTGGCTGCTTTCGCGGCGGCACCTGCTGTTGCTCAAGACAAACTTGGTAATCTGGAAATTATCGGTGCACCGATCGACGGTCGAATGGGTTTTCAGCCTGCCGTCACCAGATTGGCCCGCGATATTCACGCGCTTGATTTCTGGCTTGTAGTAGTCTGCACGATCATCACAGCGTTTGTCACAGGCCTAATGTTCTGGTGCATTTATCGTTACAACAAAAAACGTAACCCAGTTGCTGCAACTTTCACGCACCATACAACCGTCGAAGTACTTTGGACAGTTGTTCCAATTGTTGTATTGGTCGGAATTGGTGCATTTTCGCTGCCAATCTTGTTTAGACAGCAGGAAATTCCAGTTGCGGACGTCACAATCAAAGCGACAGGTAATCAATGGTACTGGACGCATGAATATGTTGATCACGACTTTGGTTTTGACAGCTATTTGATCGGTTCGAGTGCGACACTCGATTCATCAACACGTCCAGAAGACGAAAACGTCACTGCTTTTGTTTTGGACGAACACATGGAAGCCAAGCTGGCTGACGCTGGTTATTCTCGCGACGAATGGTTGTTGGCGACGGACACTGCGGTTGTGGTTCCTGTGAACAAAACCATTGTTGTTCAAGTGACTGGTGCGGACGTAATCCACGCATGGACCATCCCAGCATTTGGCGTAAAGCAAGACGCCGTGCCTGGTCGTTTGGCAGAACTTTGGTTCAAAGCTGAGCAAGAAGGCATTTACTTTGGTCAGTGTTCAGAACTGTGTGGCAAAGACCACGCTTACATGCCAATCACTGTCAAAGTTGTCAGCGAAGAAGTCTATGAGGCTTGGCTGAAAGGCGCGATTGACGAATATGCAGGCACACCTTTGCCAGTAAATGTCGCCTCTAACTAAATTGGATTGGCGGGTTAATTCCGCCGTCCGTTTCTATCTCATCCACCTATAATTTGAGAGCGAGCAGCATGTCAGACGCCAGCTATAACGCCCAAACCAAAGAGACCGAGGCTTCCTTGGGCGACTATTTCGCGTTGCTTAAGCCACGGGTTATGTCGTTGGTGGTTTTCACAGCCTTTGTCGGCATGCTTGCAGCGCCGGTTTCGGTTCACCCTGTTATTGGTTTTGCGTCGATATTGTTCCTTGCGATAGGGGCTGGGGCTTCTGGTGCTTTGAACATGTGGTGGGACGCCGACATTGACGGCGTTATGAAACGTACAGCGACACGACCTATCCCGGCAGGTAAAGTGCAGCCAGGCGAAGCTTTGTATTTAGGTGTTGCGCTGTCTGGATTGTCCGTGATGATGCTAGCTCTCTCGGCTAATTTCTTAGCTGCTGGCCTTCTGGCGTTTACGATTTTCTTTTATGCTGTTGTTTACACTATGTGGCTTAAGCGTTTGACACCGCAGAACATTGTCATCGGCGGTGCGGCGGGTGCCTTTCCTCCGCTGATTGGCTGGGTTATCGCAACTGGCTCAATGTCGATCGAGGGATGGCTAATGTTCGCCCTGATTTTCATCTGGACGCCGCCCCATTTCTGGGCTTTGGCTTTGTTTATGCGCTCTGACTACGATGATGCGGGCGTACCTATGTTGACGGTCACGCACGGACGTCCAAGCACGCGCCGCCATATCCTTGCATACACAGTAGTGCTGTTTGCTTTAGCTGTGGGCGCTGGATTCACCAGCATCGGTGGACCTGTTTATTTGGTAGCAGCTGTGGTCTTGAATATACTGTTTTTGAAAGGTGCGTATGACATCTGGCGTCGCGATGAAGTGGTCGCTGACGCTGACAATTATGCAATCGAGCGAAAGTTTTTCAAACTCTCTATTCTATATCTCTTCCTGCACTTTGGTGCGATTTTGGCCGAGGCGCTGTTGCGACCTTGGGGATTGGGTGGCTGGTAATGGCGATCAAAGCAGAGCATGAAATTCACCAACGACGCAAAGGCCGCAACGTTGGTGTTGGCCTAATGTTAGGTGCTTTTGTTGTATTGGTACTGGCACTTACGTTCACAAAGATCACCAGTGGTGATTTTGAATTGCCGCGCTCAAACGAGATCAGCCAATGAAAAAGCTGACCGGACCACAAAAGACAGTTACGCAAACCGTGTCACTTGTTGTTTTGATGGGCGGTTTGGCTTGGGCATCGGTGCCGTTTTACGATTGGTTCTGCCGGGTCACGGGCTTTGGCGGTACAACTGGAATTTCGACAGTCGCATCTGACGAAATATTAGAACAAACTATCAAAGTGCGTTTTGATGCATCGCTTCACAGTGACATGAACTGGGAATTCAAACCCGAAGTGCGGGAAATGGAAATCCGGATCGGCGAAACTGGACTAGCCTTTTACGAGGCGCACAATCCAACCAGCAAACCCATCGCTGGGCAGGCCAGTTACAACGTAACGCCTTACCAAGCTGGCTACTTTTTTAATAAAATCGACTGCTTCTGCTTTGAAGAACAGGTGTTACAACCCGGTGAAACGGTTATGATGCCTGTAAGCTTTTATGTGGACCCGGAAATTGTGACGGACCGTGACGCAAAATACGTGCACACCATCACACTAAGCTATACATTCTACGAAATTGATTTGCCCGAAGGCTATGCAGCCCTAGAACAGGTCACCGACACCAACTTGAACTAGGGGACGCTTCATGGCCCACGCAAAAGATCACGACTACCACATTCTGCCCCCGTCCATTGAGCCACTACTGGGCGCAGTTGCCGCCTTTGTAATGCTATTTGGTGCGGTTATCTGGATGCACGATTCCGGCCCTTGGCTGTTCTTGATCGGCTTTGTTGCCGTTCTTTACGTTATGTTTACGTGGTGGTCCCGCGTTGTGGACGAAGCGCACATTGGCGATCACACCTCAGTTGTTCAGATTGGCCTGCGTTATGGCGTGATCTTGTTCATCACCTCGGAGGTCATGTTTTTCGCCGCTTGGTTCTGGTCGTTTTTCAAACACGCGATCTACCCGATGGAAGATTACTTTGGCTCGGAATACGTAGCTCCTGAAATTTATCCTGTTGATGCACTACACTTGCCGTTGATCAACACACTGGTATTGTTGTTGTCAGGTTGCGCAGTAACTTGGGCGCACCATGCTTTGGTTCATGAAAACAACCGCAAAGATCTGATTACTGGCCTTGCGCTATCAATCGTCTTGGGCATCGCGTTTACTGCGCTTCAAGCTTATGAATATGCACACTTGTTGCATGAAGGCTGGGAATTTGGCGGCGACGAGTTCTATTCCAACTTCTTTATGGCCACAGGTTTCCACGGTTTCCACGTATTGATCGGGACGATCTTTTTGACAGTCTGTTTGATCCGCGCGATCAAGGGTCACTTCACGCCAGAGCAGCACTTGGGTTTTGAGGCAGCTGCTTGGTATTGGCACTTCGTGGATGTTGTTTGGTTGTTTTTGTTCTTCGCCGTCTACATGTGGGGCATCTAAAGCAGATGGTGTTGGTTGCACATCAACGCTAAATCACTAAAACGAAAAGGCGCACGGGAACACTCGTGCGCCTTTCTCTTGTTTGCGACGAGGGCGAAATGAAGCGCATTATCTTTCTTGTGGTTTTTGGACTGGGTGGCGCTGCTATCCTCATCAGCCTTGGCGTATGGCAGATGCAACGTCTGTCATGGAAACAAGCGATCATGACCCAAATTGAGGGGCGGATCGCTGAAGCACCAGTCGCTTTGCCTGCAAGCCTAGATCCGGTGGCTGATAAGTATCTGTCGGTTACTGCACAGGGTTTAATGAGGCCGGAATACCTGCGGGTCCTTGTTTCTCAAAAACGGATAGGTGCTGGATACAAGTTAATCAGCCCACTTGTTTTGGAAGGGCGGACTGTTCTTTTGGATCGTGGTTTCATTTCTGTAAATGACCAATTGCCGAGCGAAGTTGGGGATCAAGTTTCAGTAACGGTCACGGGTAATTTGCATTGGCCGCAAGAGGCGGATGGGTATACGCCAGCACCCGACATCGCAAAGAATATTTGGTTTGCTCGCGATGTTGAACTGATGGCTGCCGCTCTCAAAACAGACCCAATTATGATCGTTTTGCGTATATCATCCCCGATAGATACAGATGTAACGCCCTTGCCTGTAGACACGGTCAATATTCCAAACGATCATCTACAATACGCGATCACATGGTTTTTGCTTGCTGCTATCTGGGCTGCGATGACCACCTATTTCTTGCTGCGCACTGGGCGCGGCGCAACCGAAACCTGATCTGAGAAGCAAACGTGAAATATATCTCGACGCGGGGAAAAGCCCCGGAACTTACATTTGAAGATGCCATGCTGACAGGGCTAGCCCGCGACGGTGGCTTGTATGTGCCTGAAACGATACCGCAACTTAACCATGATCAGATCGCGACGATGCCTGGCAAAAGCTACGAGGAGATCGCTTTTCAAGTGATGCGTCCATTCGTGGGCGATACGTTCTCAGATGATGATTTCAAAGGTATCATTGAACGGGCATACGCTGGTTTTGGCCATGCAGCGCGGGCACCGTTGGTGCAGTTGGATCATGGGCACTACTTGCTAGAGTTGTTCCATGGCCCAACCCTTGCGTTCAAAGATTTCGCTATGCAATTGATCGGCCAACTGTTCCAAACAGCGCTATCACGTCGTGGCGAACGGGTCACGATTGTTGGGGCCACATCGGGCGACACTGGGTCTGCCGCAATCGAAGCCTTCCGTGGCTTAGAGAACGTTGATGTGTTTATCATGTATCCACATGGGCGGATTTCCGAAGTGCAGCGTCGCCAAATGACAACGCCAATCGAATCTAACGTACATGCATTGGCGATGGATGGTGATTTCGACGACTGCCAAGCCCGCTTAAAGGATATGTTCAACGACTTTGAATTCCGCGATGGCGTCCGTTTGGCTGGCGTGAACTCAATCAATTGGGCGCGTGTTTTGGCGCAAGTTGTATACTATTTCTCGTCGGCCGTTTCCGTTGGAGCACCAGATCGTAAAGTCAGCTTTACTGTGCCGACCGGCAATTTTGGCGATGTCTTTGCGGGCTATATAGCCAAAAGCATGGGGCTGCCTATTGATCGTCTGGTGGTCGCGACAAACCAAAATGATATTCTACACCGTTGCCTAAGCGGGCAGGGCTACCACAAGGGTGAAACATCCCCCTCCATTAGCCCGTCAATGGACATTCAAGTCAGTTCAAACTTTGAACGGGCATTATTTGACGCCTACAACCGCGATGGCAATGCTGTGGCTCAATTGATGAGTGAACTTAACCAAGGCGGTTTTGACGTCAGCCAAGGGGCAATGCAAGTTCTGCAAGGTCACTACGATTCTGGTCGCGCGTCTGAGAAAGAAACCAGCGCAACCATTTCCGGTACCTTAAAAAATACCGGCGAACTGCTGTGTCCACACTCTGCCATTGGCGTCAAAGTTGCCAACGATCAACCTGCCAGTGCGACGCCGATGATTACCTTGGCAACCGCCCACCCTGCCAAATTCCCCGACGCAGTCGAGGCGGCAAGCGGTATTCGTCCGCCATTGCCTCCGCGTATGGCAGACCTGTATCAGCGTGAAGAACGCGTCACGCGTGTCCCGAATGATTTGGGTGCGCTGATGGATCATATCAAAGGAAATATCCGCACGTGAGCCTACAACAACACCGCCTGTCCAACGGCTTCCGTATTGTCACTGAAAATATGCCGGGTCTTGCATC
>JBLHPE010000096.1:0-9666 GCA_047624005.1 Ascidiaceihabitans sp. | reverse complement strand
CCCAAAGATCATCCATGTGCTGCCTCCAGGCCATGTGTGCCGCCCATCATCAAACCGATCTCATCCACAGTGAGCCCTGCGGCTGGGCGTGGCGGACTAAGCCGCCCCTCGTTCAACGCAGCAAAGCGATCTGAAATCTCCATGAGTTCATCCAAGTCTTGCGAAATGACGATGACAGCAGCGCCGCCTTCCGCCAAATCCAACAACGCCTGACGGATCGATGCCGCGGCAGACGCATCAACGCCCCATGTTGGCTGATTCACGACCAAAACATCTGGGCGTTGCAAAACCTCGCGTCCAATCACAAATTTTTGCAAGTTCCCGCCAGACAAAGACCGCGCCGCGTTTGAGGCGGTGGGCGTGCGCACATCAAACGCCTCAATAATACGGTCTGCAAATCGACGTGCAGCGGACCAGTCCAGCATTCCACCTTTTTCCAGCCCCTCGCGTGTTGCCCCTGTCAGCATGGCGTTTTCAACCAATGACATATCGGGGGCAGCCGCGTGGCCAAGGCGTTCCTCTGGTGCACTCAACAAACCAATGGCGCGGCGGGCATTTGGTCCCAAAGACGCCATATCAACGCCTTTATAAGCAATCATGCCTGTGGCGACATGGGTCTCGCCGGACAATGCGTCCAACAATTCATCTTGGCCGTTGCCTGCAACGCCGCCAATCCCAAGGACCTCGCCCTTGCGCAGGCTTAGCGATACGTCCCGCAGTGGCATCCCAAAGTCAGAGGCTGGTGGCAGGGAAAGATCGTTGAGTTCAAGGATAACCTCTCCCGCCTCGCGCCCGCTACGTTGCGGTGTTTTAAGCGCTGTGCCAACCATCATTTCTGCCATGTCGCGGGCTGTGGTTTCTGCCGGGATACAACTGCCAACCACTTTGCCTAGCCGCAGGATCGTAGCGCCGTCACACAAGGTTCGTATTTCTTCAAGCTTGTGAGAGATGTATAGGATCGAAGTGCCCTCATCCCTTAACTTGTTGAGCGTCTCAAACAGAATAGCGACTTCTTGAGGGGTCAAAACTGATGTCGGTTCGTCCATAATTAACAGCTTTGGGTCCTGTAACAGACAGCGAATAATCTCGACCCGTTGCCGTTCGCCTGCAGATAGATCACCAACAGTCCGTTCAGGGGAAAGAGGCAAGCCATAGCTTTGTGACACTTCGCGGATGCGGGCGGCGAGTTGGCCCATCGCTGGGGCGTTCTCCATCCCCAATGCGATGTTTTCAGCTACGGTCAGCGCGTCAAATAACGAGAAGTGTTGGAAGACCATGCCGACACCGCCAGCACGGGCTGTGCGTGGGTCTTGAGGTGCAAAAGCTGCGTCGTCGAACGTCATCAAGCCACTGTCAGGTTTGACCAATCCGTAGATCATTTTGACCAAGGTGGATTTTCCAGCTCCGTTTTCCCCCAACAAGGCGTGGATTTCGCCGCGCCCGATCTCAAGGCTGACATCGTCATTTGCAACAACGCCTGGGTAGGCTTTGGTCAGTCCGCTGAGGGATAAAAGAGATGTTGTCATGCGGTGGTCTCCTGCCTGTGCGAATGAGCATGGCTGGATGCCAGAACACGTTGTTTGATTAGCCGATCTGCAACGCCAATCGCAATCATTTGTGGATGTTTTCCTAATGTTGGATCACCGATAGGGCACATGATGCGTGAAATTTGCGCATCGGAATGGTCCAAGGTTGCAAGTCTCTTTCGAAACCGTGCCCATTTTGTGGCCGACCCGATCAATCCACAACTGGCAAATCCATGTGTTAGCAGTCCGTGGCACAGCTCAAGATCGATCGCATGTGAATAGGTCAGAATAAGGTGGTGCGCCTGTTTGCTGGCGTATGTAATCACGTCGCAGGGGTTGGCGGCGGGCAGAATAGTCACGTCGTTTGGCAGCTCAGTGGGAAACCTGTTGGCGGCTGTGTCGATCCATGTGATTTGTGTGTCAGGCAGAGGGGAAAGCACATTGACCAATGCGCGTCCCACATGGCCAGCGCCCCAAATCCAAAGGTCGTGTTGCCGTGCATAGACGGGCTCGACGAACCATGATCCGAACCGTTGGGAAATGGGTTGAGTGCCTTGGTTCCGAGCTAGAGATACCAGTTTGTGAAGCTCTAACGGCATATCGCCAGCTCCGCGCACGATGATGTCTTCTGGTAAGGCTGTCGCGCGTTTCAGATTATAGATTTCCGTCAAGATATGAACCGACCCACCACAGCATTGCCCCATATCGGGGCCAAGTGCATGGCGTGTCATTCGGTCACCACCGTGCAGGGCGGATTTTGCCAGCTCGAACTCAAGAACGCCGCCGCCAATCGTGCCAGACTGACCGCCCTTCCAAACCAGCATTGCGGCGCCTACTTCGCGCGGCGCCGATCCAGCAACTTCGGCCACGACAACACGGGCAACCGTGCCATTGATCTGGCATGCTGCGATAAGGGCGTCGCGATCAAACATGACGGGCGCGTCCGACGGCTGAAAGGACTTCTTCTGCGGTTGCAGGGGCTTGGAGGTTGGCGAATTCTGGACCGCAGGCTGCGATCGCGTCACTTAGGGCAAAAAACGCGGACATGCCCAGCATGAATGGCGGTTCCCCGACGGCCTTCGATTTATAGATCGTGTCTGCAGGGTTTTCGCCGTCCCAAAGTGCAACGTTAAATATGTCGGGACGATCACCGCAAGCTGGTATTTTGTAAGTGGAAGGTGCGTGGGTTCGCAAACGACCCGCGTCGTCCCAAACCAGTTCTTCTGTCGTGAGCCAACCCGCACCTTGGACATAACCGCCCTCGATCTGTCCGATATCTAGGGCAGAGTTTAAGGAGGCTCCTGCATCGTGCAAAATATCTGTGCGCAAGATGCGGTTTTCACCGGTTAATGTATCCACCGCCACTTCGGTGATTGCAGCACCATAAGCGAAGTAGAAGAATGGGCGGCCTTTGCCCTTTATGCGGTCCCATTCGATATCAGGTGTTTTGTAAAACCCAGTGGCGGAAAGGCTAATGCGGGCTTGATACGTCAACTGCGCTGCTTCGGCAAAGCTGTAGCTTTTTTCGCCGACCTGAAGGTATCCATCTGCAAAGATTACCTCAGATGGATCACAGTTATGGAGATGTGCAAAATGATCCTCCATACGTTTGCGTATGGTATCGCAGGCGATCTTTACCGCCATACCATTTAGATCGGTGCCGGATGACGCGGCCGTCGCCGATGTATTGGGAACTTTTGCAGTATCCGTTGCAGTGATTTTAATTACTTCCAAAGGCACACCAAACCGCGATGCAGCAACCTGCGCCACCTTTTGAAACAGACCTTGGCCCATTTCTGTGCCGCCGTGATTCAAGTGAATTGAACCATCTTGATAAACATGTACCAAAGCGCCTGCTTGGTTAAGATGGGTTAAGGTAAACGAGATGCCAAACTTGACGGGGGTCAATGCAATGCCGCGTTTGATGATTGAATTTTCAGCGTTCCACACGGCAATGGACGTGCGGCGATCATCGTAATTTGCACTCGATTTAAGGGTTTCGGTCAACTCGGCAATTATTGAATCTGTAACCTCTTGACCATATGGCGTTGTATCAGCCTGCTGCTTGTCAGCTAAACTGCTGCCGGAGGCATAATAATTCCGTTGGCGCACTGTCGCCGGATCCAAACCCAGGTCTTGGGCGACATGATCCACAATCCGCTCCATCCCCAACATGCCCTGAGGGCCACCAAAGCCACGATAGGCAGTGGCGCTTTGCATGTTGGTTTTCAAGCGATGGCTTTCGATACGGATGTTGGGCAGATTGTAGGCGTTGTCAGCGTGAAGCATGGCACGGTCAGCCACGGGCAGGGACAAATCTTGCGCCCAGCCACAGCGGGTATAGTG
The DNA here is from genome assembly GCA_047624005.1 of Ascidiaceihabitans sp. GTDB lineage: Bacteria > Pseudomonadota > Alphaproteobacteria > Rhodobacterales > Rhodobacteraceae > Ascidiaceihabitans. Next base: position 5,794 of record JBLHPE010000096.1, on the reverse strand, counting down.
TTTTACATCAATGGCTTGGATGATCCCATTTGCGTCAAATCCACAAGTGTAATCAATGCGAAAATCGTGGCGTTTACCGGTGATGATCATGTCATCGTCGCGGTCATAGCGCATTTTGCAGGGTTTACCCGTTGCAAGGGCGGCAATGGCGCAGGCGACCGCTAGGGCGTTGCCTTGGCTTTCCTTGCCGCCAAATCCGCCACCCATACGACGGGTTTCGACCCGAACAGCGTGCATGGGTTTGCCGATGGCATGGGCCACTTTGTGTTGAATTTCTGTAGGGTGTTGTGTGGAACTGTGGACCAACACGTCACCCTCTTCGCCCCGAAGGGCAAGGGCGGCTTGGCCCTCAAGGTAAAAGTGTTCCTGACCGCCCATCGTGATCGAGCCGGTTACAGTGCGGGTCGCCGTGGCCAGCGCAGTGGAGGCATCTCCTTTTGAGTAGATGCGTGGTCCATCCTCAAAGCGGCTATTGGCTGCCAGTGCATCTTTTATTGAAAAGATGGGGGTGCCTTCGGTGATGTCATATATTGCCCTTCGTGCTGCGGCCCGCGCAGCTGTGTGGGACGTGGCGATTACAAGGAACATAGGTTGCCCAACATACGCCACCGTATCCACGGCGAGCAGTGGTTCGTCATGGGCTGAAGGGGAGACGTCGGCGTCATGCTTAAGGTCACTTGCAACCATGACTGAAATGACACCGGGGGCAGTGCGAACTGCGCCCAAATTCATTGCATTCAAGGTGCCTGCAGCAATCGGGCTCGTGCCAAAGGCAAGGTGCAATGTGCCGGAAGGTGTTGGGATATCATCTATATAACGGGCACTGCCGTTGACATGTAATGCGGCAGCGTCGTGGGGCAGGGGCTTACCAATGCTCATGCTGTGACCTCGTGTATGGATGTTATCTCACCGTTTCGCTCAGACCAAAGGCGCAGCAGCATATTTTGTGCTGTTTGCATGCGATAATCTGCGGAAGCGCGCACGTCAGAAAGGGGTTTGAAGTCTTCGGTCATGGCGTCCATAGCTGTATGAATAGCCTTCAAACTCCACGGCTGGTTGATCATGGCAGTCTCAGCCGCTACGGCCCGTTTGGGCGTGCCGGCCATGCCACCATAGGCCAGTCGGGCTGTGGTAATGAGGCTGTTTTCGACCTCTACCCAAAGGCATCCACAGACTGCCGAGATGTCTTGATCAAACCGTTTGGACAGTTTGTAACAATGCAAATTATCTGCAGCTTTTGGTATCGTAATTCCTGTCAGGAATTCACCAACTTCGCGATCCTGTTTGCCATAAGCAATAAAGAAATCAGCGATGGGAATTTCGCGGGTTTTTGTACCTTTGCGCAGATGTAGTGTGGCATCCAAGGCTATTAGGGCAGGTGGTCCGTCCCCGATAGGTGATCCGTTTGCGATGTTCCCGCCAATGGTCGCGGCGTTGCGAACTTGGGTTGAGCCGTAGCGTTGGATGAGGTTGGCAAAACTTGGATGGCGTTCCTTGATCACTTCATGCAGTTCGGTGAGGGTTGTCATAGCTGGGATGTGGATTGCAGTATCTGTTTCCGTGACACCGCGAAGTTCGGGGATACGGTTTAGGAATGCGGCTTGTCCGAGATCGGTGAAATGTTTGGTGACCCAAAGGCCAACGTCTGTTGCCCCCGCGACCAGTGTTGTGTCGGGGTTTTGTTCGTACCAGTTGGCGAATTCGTTCAAGGATGTTGGAGGCTCTGCCCCCGAGCTTGCGCTCTCCCCCGGGATATTTTTAGCCAAAAGAACTGGGGGAGCATCGTACATGTGTTTTGGGATGGGCGCGCTTTGTGCGGCATTGGCGGCACGTATAATGGGCGCGTAGCCTGTGCAGCGACACAGGTTTCCAGCGAGTGCAGTGTCGTGATCTGTATCGCCGTTTAAGTGCGCGGTTGCCATTGAGACAATAAAGCCAGGCGTGCAGAACCCACATTGGCTGCCGTGATGGTTGATCATTTCTGTCTGCACGGGGTGTGGCGTGCCGTCGGGTGCGGCGATCCCTTCGACTGTGCGGATCCCTTTTCCATGCAGCTGCGGCAGAAACAGGATGCAAGCGTTGAGCGCTTTTGCCCCATCTTCATCCGTGACCATGACAGAACAGGCTCCGCAGTCCCCTTCATTGCAGCCTTCTTTGGTGCCTGTAAGGTTTTGATCAATCCGCAGCCAATCAAGCAGCGTTGTGGTCGGACTTACGTTCGTAAGTGCCACATCCTTTCCGTTAAGCCGAAAAGACACGTTCATATGAATGTAACCCGCCACCCTACCAAAGCCCCAAATTTTGCACAGCGTCGATGTGGCATAGACGTTGCACGGGCATGTTGAGAGCAAGCTTTGCAAAGGAAAGTCTTTTTGGCAAGTCTTTGTGGCAACATTTGTTTGTCTCCCGTAGATTGCGAATATGAAAACTGATCCCCGATTCATTCACCTGCGCACCCATTCCGAGTATTCGTTATTGGAGGGCGCACTGCGGTTGAAAAAGCTGCCTGGCCTTTGTGTGGATGCAAAGATGCCTGCGATGGCGTTGACCGACACGAATAACATGTTTGCCGCTTTGGAGTATTCTATCGCGATGTCTAGTGGGGGCATTCAACCGATTATCGGGTGTCAGGTCGATATGACCTATGTGGAAAGCCGTCCGGGTGAAAAAGCCCGTGCGCCCGCGCCGGTGGTTTTGTTAGCCCAGACTGAGACGGGTTACGAAAACCTGATGAAGTTGAATTCGTGTCTGTATATCGAAAACCGCGATCAGCTGCCGCAGGTCACTGTGGATCAGCTGGCCCAATACGGCGCGGATATTATCTGCCTGACCGGTGGGTCGAACGGCCCAGTTGGTCAGTTGCTGCAAGCAGGACAAGTTCCCGCGGCGCAGGCTTTGATGGATCGTTTGGCCGGTATCTTTGGTGATCGTCTGTATATCGAGTTGCAGCGTCACCCTGTCGATGGCGGATTGCCCGAAGCCGAACGTTTGACCGAACGCGCGTTTGTTGAAATGGCGTATGCGATGGGTCTGCCATTAGTTGCGACCAACGACGTCTATTTCCCAGCCTCTAAGATGTATGAGGCCCATGATGCCCTGATCTGTATCGCGGATGGTGCATATGTGGACCAGCAAGAGGGGCGTCGCCGTCTGACCCCGCAGCATTATTTCAAATCGCAGGCTGAAATGGTGACCTTGTTTGCTGATCTTCCGGAGGCTTTGGAAAACACGGTCGAGATCGCCAAACGCTGTGCTTTCCAAACCTATCGTCGTGACCCGATCCTGCCCAAATTTGCCGATGACGAGGTCGCAGAATTGCGCCGTCAGGCTGAGGAAGGCCTGCGCTATCGATTGTCCATTATCCCACACGCGGTCGAGGTGTCAGAATACGAAGCTCGCCTTGATTTCGAGCTGAAAATTATCGAGGGTATGGGGTTTCCGGGCTACTTTTTAATCGTTGCTGACTTTATCAAATGGTCCAAGGATCAGGGGATTCCGGTGGGGCCGGGCCGTGGGTCTGGTGCGGGGTCGCTGGTGGCTTATGCATTGTTGATCACTGACCTTGACCCGTTGCGGTATCAACTGCTGTTCGAGCGTTTCTTGAACCCTGAACGTGTATCGATGCCCGATTTTGACATCGACTTTTGTATGGACCGACGCGAGGAAGTTATTCGCTACGTTCAAGATAAATACGGGCGTGACAGGGTGGGGCAAATCATCACCTTTGGTGGGCTTTTGTCCAAGGCCGCGGTGCGTGATATTGGGCGTGTTTTACAGATGCCTTATGGGCAGGTGGATCGTTTATCGAAACTGATCCCTGTTGAAGGGGTTAAACCCGTTTCGATTGAAAAGGCGTTGGCGGATGAGCCGCGCCTTCGAGAAGAGGCCAAGAACGAAGAGGTTGTCGCCCGCCTGTTGGATTATGGACAACAGGTTGAGGGATTGTTGCGCAATGCATCGACCCACGCTGCGGGTGTTGTGATTGGGGATCGTCCACTGGATCAACTGGTGCCGCTGTACCAAGATCCACGTTCAGACATGCCCGCAACCCAATTCAATATGAAATGGGTGGAGCAGGCGGGGTTGGTCAAGTTTGACTTTTTGGGCCTGAAAACCTTGACTGTTATTCAGAATGCTGTTGACCAGATTAGAGCGTCCGGTCGTCATTTGCATATCCGTGCGGATGGGACCGAATTGTTTGACCCACCCCAAGGATTGATCGACGATATTTCGACCATTCCACTGGATGATGAGGCGTCTTACAAGCTGTATGCAAGCGCCAAAACCGTTGCCGTATTTCAGGTGGAATCCAGCGGCATGATGGATGCCCTGAAGCGGATGAAGCCGACCTGCATCGAGGATATTGTGGCCCTTGTAGCGCTGTATCGTCCAGGCCCGATGGAGAATATTCCGACCTATTGCGAGGTGAAGAACGGGCTTAAGGAACTTGAATCTGTTCACCCGTTGATTGATCATATCCTTGTCGAAACTCAAGGAATTATCGTTTACCAAGAACAGGTTATGCAGATTGCACAGGCTATGGGCGGCTACTCCCTTGGTGGGGCTGACCTGTTGCGTCGTGCGATGGGTAAAAAGATCGCTGAAGAGATGGCGAAGGAACGTCCTAAATTCGAAAAGGGCGCGCAAGAGAATGGCGTAGATAAAAAGAAAGCAACTGAGGTTTTCGATTTACTTGAGAAATTCGCGAACTACGGATTTAACAAATCGCACGCGGCTGCCTATGCCGTTGTGAGCTATCAAACCGCGTGGCTAAAGGCGAACCATCCGGTCGAGTTTATGGCTGGTGTGATGAACTGCGATATCCATCTGACCGACAAACTGGGTGTGTATTTCGAAGAAGTGCGCAAGCGGTTGGAATTGTCGTGGGTGCCGCCGTGTGTGAACCGCTCTAATGCAACGTTCAAGGTTGTGGATGGTGCGTTGGGATATGCGCTGGGCGCGCTGAAAAACGTTGGCGTCGAGGCGATGAAACTGATCACTGAAGGTCGCAAGATTGACGGCGTTGAAAAGCCATTTGCCACCTTATTCGATTTGGCCCGTCGCGTTGATTTGAAACGTGTGGGCAAACGTCCGCTTGAAATGTTGGCCCGTTCTGGTGGCTTTGATCAGCTTGATCCAAACCGTCGCCGTGTCTTTGATGCGCTGGATGGGTTGGTGGGATATTCCGCTGCGATCCATGAGCAGAAAAACAGCAATCAGGTGTCGTTGTTTGGTGAAGCTGGTGATGATCTACCCGAACCGCGCATCATGCCGATGGATGATTGGGAGCCTGCTGAACGGCTGAGCGAAGAATTTAAAGCCGTTGGATTTTACCTGTCAGGACATCCTTTGGATGACTATATGGGCGCGTTGAAACGTAAAGATGTGAAAACGCTGGATGAGGTTCATGCCCGTGCCGAAGGTGGCGCGCACGTTGCCAAGTTGGCAGGTGTGGTTGCTGGTGTTCAAATCCGCAAATCGGCACGCGGCAATCGGTTTGCGTTTGCCCAACTCTCTGACACGACTGGCGCTTACGAGATCACGATTTTCTCGGACACGTTGGAAAAGGCGCAAGATCATTTGGTGACCGGAGCTAAGGTGATTGTGACGGTTGAGGCAACGCTTGAAAGTGATCAGTTAAAACTATTGGGCCGCTCTATTGTGCCTATCGATACAGTTGTCGCCGATGTTGGCGGCATGGGGCTTAAGATTTTCATTGAGGATGTTGGCGCGATTGCCGCCGTAGCAACTGTTCTAGAAGGGGCAGTAACTGCTGCGAAAAAAGCAGGCCGTG
>JBLHPE010000095.1:0-9694 GCA_047624005.1 Ascidiaceihabitans sp. | reverse complement strand
CGGCAGGATCTGTGTATCATTCTTCATAGGCGTATTGCTCCTTGTGAGGTTCTGGCCGGCTTTGACACCTGCCACAATACGCCGCCTTTCAAATCACGCCATCACCCAAATTCGGTCATAACTCACAACGGACCCGGTTTTCCTGATACAGATGCGGCACTCATCCCCTTCCATACAACCAAAGCGGATCAGAACGGGCTGGGTTTGGGTCTGTCGATTTCCGCTGACATCATGAAGGGTTTCGCCGGTACATTGACACTTGCCGAGACGTCTGGAGGGGGCGCATGTGTTGTCCTGCAATTTGAACCAGCAGCAGCGATGGCCAAACTATGATGATTGACGTTCTTTTGGTCGACGATGACCGCGATGTGCTGGAGGCGATTTCAGCACGGCTGACGTTGGCTGGATTGCGTGTGAAAACCTGCGGCGCCTACATCGAGGCGATAGATTACCTCGCCCCACATTTCCCAGGGTGCGTTGTGACGGATATTCGGATGCCGGGGAAATCTGGCTTTGATCTGATCAGCAAGGCGCATGCCATCGACCCCGAATTGCCCGTGATCGCAATCACCGGATTTGCGCAGACTGCGACTGTCGTAAAGGCAATGCGGGAGGGTGCTGTCACCGTACTGGAAAAACCCTGTGAGATGGTGACGTTGCTCGACGCTATTACAGACGCAGGTCGCAAGCGCGAAGCAGTGATGAAGGCACGCCAGAACCGCTCTCAAAGGGCCACGCGTCATTCCACTGGTCGCCCCCCAGCGGAGCGCACACTGTCTCCGCAATTGGGTGCCTATGAGTGCGAATTGATCCGCCGCGCGTTAAAGCGCAACAAGGGTGATAAGCTAAAGACAGTGAGTGAACTGGGCATTTCCAAAAGCCAACTTTACGCCAAGTTGAAGTCATTTGGGTTAACTTGAGGAGGGCGCTGAACCTCAAATACGCAGTGCTACTTCACACGACCAAATATGCATGCAGTCTGTGGGCATTGCAAAAGCCTTGCTCCGAGCACTTTGGTAATTTTGTTACCAGTGCTCTAGACGAGACATTCGCTGCATTGCAGAAAATCTGCAGTTTGGGCTCTCCCAGCTCCCTCGCCGCGTCATCCATGAATGGCTGCTTAGACCTTACCACAGGATTCTGTCCCCTCCCGCATCAGTCCTCGTAAACGACGGTCGAAAGCCTGCCAAAACTGCGATGGTTTTGCCGGGGAGTTTTGTCACAGCCTAGTGCCTGATTCCAAGTGGGCGCGGACGGAGTGACCAAATGGACCGTTTCTGGCAGAGGGTTTGTGTCAACACAGAGAATAACGCAGTCAAACGAAAATCCAGATTATCATCAGCTTAAGTCTTTCTTGAGCCAGTTGACGACAGTTCGAACTGGTGGCCGCTGGAACACGTCTTCTAACACGACGGCGTAGTAGGCAAACTTGGTCGGCCAAGCGGAACCTAACGCACGCACCAACTGGCCCGCCGCGAGGCCTTCTTGCGCAAAAACATCCTTCAAAAGAGCCAATCCCTGACCTTCAATTGCTGCTTTGACGGTCAGAAAATCACTTCCGTACTGCATACCGTACTTGGCAAGCTCGGCATCGATGCCATGTGCGTTGAGCCAGATTGACCAGTCTTTTCCAGTACAATCGGGCAGCAACTTATAGCGTAGGCAGTCCGTAGGTTCGCTGAGCGGTCCGTGTTTTTCCAACAGCTTTGGGCTGGCCACCAAGACCAGCTCCGGCGAACACAGCCATTCTGAAACAACCCCTGAATAATCTCCAAGCCCATGTCGGATTGCCAGATCAATCGGTTCTGATTTCAGATCAACCAGCCGGTCTTCTGTTTCAACAGATACTTTGATGGCGGGATAGGCTTCAGCGAACCGCCCCAAACTAGACACGAGCATGGAATGGGCAAACGTCGCTGAGGCGCTGATCCGAACGCTGTAACCATGGCCCGCGAAATGCTTGGTATGGGCGGATTCTATTTTCGAAAACGCTGAGCTAACGTCTGATTGAAGGGCAAGTCCCGCAGCAGTAAGCTTGATGCCGTTCTTGCTGCGTTCAAACAAGCGTAACCCGTGTCGGTCTTCGACCGCACGTATACGTTGACTAATCGCTCCAGGGGTGACGCCCAGTTCATAGGCGGCATCCTGCATCGCGCCGGTACGCGCGACGACATGGAATGTGTAAAGGTCTTGGATGCGAAGTACCATAAATCACTTTAGCTCAACTAAAGTCATCTTGCCAGTTTATCGTTAGTCATCTCTCCACGAAACTGGCACTCCTGCCCGACAAGGAGACGCACATGTCAGACATCACCACAGCACCATCCCGCCAAAACTGGACCGTCGTCATCTTCGGCTTTCTTGCCCTGTCACTCGCGTTTTCCAGCCGTGCCGCACTGGGTCTGATCATGCCAGTTTGGCAAACGGAGTTTGGTTGGTCGAGCAGTTACATATCAAGCGTCGGTGCTGCGGCCCTTGTCGTCATGGCGATTGTCGCACCCTTCGCCGGGCGACTGGTAGATCGGCGCGGGTCGCAGCTCACACTCAACCTCGGAATGGGATTGCTGGGGATTGGCTGCGCCATTGTGGCTTTGATGAATGGGAAGTTAATGTTTGTCATCGGCTTTGCCGGGTTCTGTGCTGTCGGGTTTGGGATTGTCGCAACCCATGTGGTCGCCACGGCGGTCACGCGCAGCTTTTCTGCAAATCAAGGCCTTGCGACTGGGATCGGCACATCGGGTGCCACGGGTGGCCAGTTTCTCATCGTGCCAATGATCGCGGCGTTGCTGGCTTTCGCAAGCTGGCGCTGGAGCTTTGGGGCCTTGTCACTGGCAAGTCTCGCGTTGATCCCCTGTATTCGTATGAGCATGCGGGCTGATATCCCGTCCAGCAGCGCGGCTGAACCAGATGAGGCCCCGTCTAGCATGATGCAGGACTTTGCCGTGATCGTGCGCCAACCCGCGTTTCATCTGTTATTCTGGAGCTTCCTGATTTGTGGTTTCACCACGACAGGTGTGATCGAAACCCATCTTTTGCCGTTTGCGTCGTTCTGCGGGTTTCCACCAATCCCAAGTGCAACGGCATATGGGCTTCTGTCGCTGGTCAATCTCATGGGCATGATCGGCGCAGGCTGGCTAACGGACCGTGTAAACCGCCCGATGCTGCTGGCCGCAATCTACATGCTTCGGGCGCTGACATTCATCCTGCTTGGCAGTCTGCCCGGAACATCTATCGAAATGCTGTTCCTTTTCGCCATTCTATTCGGGGCAGTGGATTATTCCACCGTACCTGTAACCGCTAGCCTGGTTGCCAGTCATGTTGGGATCAAGATGATGGGCCTCGCAATGGGACTGATCTCTGCAGGTCACGCTTTGGGCGGCGCGATGGGAGCGTTTGCAGGGGGCTATATTTTCACGGCTACTGGAAACTACAATCTGGTCTGGACAGGTTCGATCTGGCTGGCCGTTGGAGCGGGTTTTCTTGTGTTATTCTTAAAGGCACAGCCAACAAACAAGATAGTTCCATCGTAAGAACAGACCCGCAGGGGACTTATGATCTGGTCAAAACTCATACATTTGTGGCACCTGCGCAGAGGACTGTTTTCGCCGCTAACCTGCAAGACCAGCCGTTCGCTGCTCAATGTGCGAACTCACACAGTGCGGACTTTCCGGCCGTTCGCCTTAATCTGGCAAAAGGCCGCTTTCAGCACTTCGCGACATTATATTCCTAAATCGATCTGCATTGTTTTCATGTCCAATCTAGTGTCACGGGCTCTTTTCTCCGAGTCAGAGCACCAAGAGTCGTTCTCATTTCTCGATGCAAAGGCAAACACATCGCGATGGGCTTAGTTTCCTGTTGCCAACCGCTACAAGGTTGATCCCAAGAGAATAGCGGCCAAACCAGACACCGACAGCTCGCGGTAAGAATCCACGAACGCTACTTACCTCACCTGCCAATATTGCCAATTGCTGCTTCGATAGCATCGAACCCGTCTTGGAAAACACCTTGGCCGACTACTGCCGCCTTTTCATCTTCAAGACCAGGCTCACAGTCAAATGTAGCGGTCCAGACACCAAAGCACTTGTTGCCATTTGTCACGGGATAAAGCGTTAGTTCGGCGACGTAATTGGACAGTCCTAATGCCACACCTTCAATCTGGTAGGCGAAGACATAGTCTTTGTCTGAGAGGGTCAATAATTTTTCACGAAGGTTTGTACCATCTGAGAGGTCAAAATTTCGGACGCAACCGATTTGATCAGATGGCAGGCCGCCTTCAATTTCAGAGCGCGCAATCAAAGGATGCCAACTTGGCATGTCATTGAAGTTGCGGATGAGATTCCATACAGCATCGCGAGAAGCGTTCATGACGGAAGAGATATAAACTTTGGTCATTGTATTCCCCTTAGAAGGTTAGATTTTTGAAAGCTTTGGTTTGCGCAGTTAGGGCTGCTTCAACGGGGAGTCGTTCCATTGAGGATGCCCCGTAAAATCCATGGCAATTTTGCGTATTCTGCAAAATAAATTCAGCATCTGTTGGGGACGAAATCGGACCGCCGTGGCAGAGAACGATAACATCGGGATTAATCGCCAACGCAGCCGCGGCCCATTCATCAATCAATGCCGGACAATCTTCGAGCTTCACGGCTGTATCGGCACCGATTGCCCCCCCGGTGGTAAGCCCGAGATGGCAAACTACAATATCAGCACCCGCTTGCGCCATGGCTATCGCATCCTCAGAACTGAACACGTAAGGCGTCGTGAACAGGCCCTTTTGTGATGCGAGGCGAATTAGATCCACCTCAAGCGAAAATGACATTCCCGTTTCTTCCAGATTGGCACGGAAAGTTCCATCAATCAGACCGACCGTCGGAAAATTCTGAATGCCCGAAAACCCGAGTTGAACCAAGTCGTCCAGTAAAACATCAAAATTGCAAAAAGGATCAGTTCCATTGACACCGGCGAGAACCGGGGTCGACTTGGTGACTGGAATAACTTCGAGGGCCATTTCTTTGACGATTTCATTGGCATTCCCATAGGCTAAGAGCCCAGAAAGAGAGCCGCGACCAGCCATCCGATATCGTCCGGAATTATAGATCACGATCAAATCTATTCCGCCAGCTTCCTCACATTTTGCAGACAGTCCCGTACCTGCGCCACCGCCGACAATTGGAATGCGATCAGCCTTCATTTGTTGAAATTTTTTATTCAGTTCATCTTTTTCAAAGCGGGGCATCATACAGGTCCTTCTTAAGCAATTTCACGCAAAGTATCGGCGCAGAGTTGAGCAAATTCCGGTGCGTTGATATGATGTCCACTACGGATCAGCTTGCGCTGATCCGATTGCTTGAGTGTGCTTTCAATTGCCTCAAACAGAGCCGCATTTGCAGCAAGATCCCAGAATGGCATTTCCAGTGCATCAAGGGCAGAGATGCCGCCTTCGGGGATAAGGAACCGAACCGGACCTTCCATCTGGTTAAGGCGTTCCGCAATCCACACGCCCATCTTCGCGTTTTCTTCTACAGTGGTCCTCATTAACGTGACCTGCGGATTATGTTTATAGAACAGCCGCTCGGCATACTGCGGTGGGATTGTCTCAAACGCGCCAAAGTTCACCATGTCCAAAGCACCGACTGATCCGACATATGGAATTTTTTGACGAATAACCGCACCAAAGCGATCTTCGGTCGCGGCCATGACACCGCCTGCGATCATGTCAGCCACTTCCGTCGTGGTGAGATCAACAACCGCTGTCAAAAATCCGTTATCGACGAGTTTCTCCATCGATTGTCCGCCAACACCAGTAGCGTGGAAAACAAAGGGTTCAAACTGATCTTCTACAAGCGCTGAAATCGCTTGAACCGCTTGTGTCGTCACCCCGAACATCATTAATCCGAGGCCCGGTTTTTCAGCGGCATTCGTAACTTCTTCAGGCGCATCCTGCACCATCCCAATCAAGGCAGCTGCGCCGTTTCCAAGCACCTTACGGGAAATTGCGTTCAGTCCCTGAACGTCCGTCACTGAATACATCATCATGATGTCAGACGGCCCGACGTAGGGTCCAACATCGCCTGAAGCAACGGTTGAAATCATCACTTTCGGGACGCCAATCGGCAATGAGCGCATCGCAGGCGTCGCAAGCGCGGTACCGCCTGAACCAGCAGCGGAAATGACACCTGCAATGTCACTACTTACGGATGTCATCCAATGAGTAAATGCGATTGCCATCTGTTCAACGGCAGTTCCCCGATCGCCGGTAAATACGGCCTTAGCGCCGTCAGGGTGATGAGCTGCGACTTCAGAGGCTTTCACATCGGCAACCGAGTGGGTGCCTGATGTGGACAGATCAACTGTTCGCGCATTTAGCCCCTTATTGACCAAATGCTCGACCATAAAATTAAGCTCGTTCGCCTTTGTGTCAAACGTACCTGCGACCAGCACGACACCCGTTGTTTTACCTGTCATCTTATATCTCCTTCTTAAATTTCTGCAGAGGCTCGGTCGTTTTGTCGCCCGACCCCCAAAAGCTTTTGTTGTAGCGCAGTATCGCCGGCCAATTTGGCGGCGGGCAGAACTGTGGCGATGCGTCCATTCACCATTACGGCTATGTCGTTCGAGATGGCCGTCGCGACTCTGATATTTTGTTCAACCAATAGGACGGCAACGTCGGTTTCAGCGACAAGCGTTGTCAATATTTCCTCGACGTGTTGGACGATAACAGGTGCTAGACCTTCCGTCGGCTCATCCAAAATTAGAACCTTGGGATCTTGTTGCAACGCACGCGCAATTGCCAACATTTGTTGTTCGCCACCGGAAAGGGCGGCACCACCGTTCCCTTTACGCTCAGCCAAGCGTGGGAATGTTTCATAGACACGTGCGATGGGCCATTTGCTGCCCCGCTGTGCGCCAAGCCGTAGATGTTCATCGACTGTCAGTGACTTCCACAAGCGGCGACCTTGTGGCGTATATCCAATACCGGCTTTTGCAATCTTGTGAGACGGTAAGTTTTGGATGGGTTTACCTTGCAAAGTGATTTCACCTGACTCCACCGGAACCAACCCCATAATCGCGTTGCAAAGCGTCGTCTTGCCCATGCCGTTGCGCCCAAGCACAGAATGGATGCCCGGGGTCAGCGTGAGGTCGACCCCCTGCAGCACGTGTGCAGCGCCGTAATAAACGTTCAAGTTGCGTATCTGTAAGATTGGTTCAGCCATGTGCTTGCCCCAGATAAAGCGCCTGAACTTCGGCATCGTTTTCTATCTCTTCTGGGGACCCTTCTTTAAACACACGGCCATTGTGCATCATGGTCACGCTTTCAGATACACGCAGGGCCACGTCCATATCATGCTCGATAATGATAAAACCAATATCAGCGGGAAGGTTGCTTAGAATTTCGATCAAATCGGTTCGCTCGGCGGGGGAAAGACCCGCTGCGGGTTCGTCAAACAAGACGAACTTTGGATCACCAGCGAGGGCGAGAGCAATTTCAAGTTGCCGTTGCTGTCCGTGACTTAGCGTTTCAACCGGTGTGTCTATGACGTCTGTTAGATGGACCTGCTCTATTAAGCGATCGGACATGGCCATCTGCGCGTCATGACGTTTTGGTCGTGCGAGAGAAAACCGTTTTCCAGCCACCCCTTGGCATGCCAGATATACGTTTTCACGGACTGTCAGATTTTGGAATAACAGAGAAATTTGATAGGTTCGTCGCAACCCCCGGCGAATGCGATGCTTCGCCGGAGTTGCAGTGATGTCTTCGTTCATGAAGGCGATAGTGCCATTGGTCACGGGGAAATCTCCCGTTATCAAATTGAACAAAGTTGTTTTTCCAGCCCCGTTAGAGCCAAGAATTGCCCGACGTTCCGCGTTGCGCACCTGAAGGGATACCTCAGACACCGCGACAAGTGCCCCGAAGTGACGGCTAACGCCACATAACTCGAGAGCAAGTGTTTCGCTTGGAAGAATATCGGGCAATCTCACGGGTTTGGTCCTTAGCTACAGGACGGGTTGTCACGCCCGACAGTGCCGTACTTGAGGAACTCTTCATACGACAGGCCAAATGTCTGGTTGACCTGCGGAGTGATTTTGACAGTCGAGTTGGCAAGTGTGCCGTCTGCGTTTTCGATCACTTCGGTCAAGAAGATGTCGGCGATAGCATTGCGACGCTCATCCAGCGAAACCATACCTGTTGGCGTCTCAAACGAAAGCGCGCTCAATGCGGCACGATAGGCTTCGCCACCGTCCGAAAGATCGCCATTTACTTCGTTCAATGCCAAAAGAGCTGCCTTCGTATTCACGTAATATCCATGTGCAAACAAGGACGGTGAACCGAAGCCATCAGGGAATTGTTCCTGATATGAACTGACAAATGCTGCCCAACGTGGATCATCCCAAGTGTCAGAAATCGGGCCTGCTGATGGTGTTCCAACAACAAAGTCTCGCGTACGTCCTTCTGCTCCTAGAACAGACTGATCGACAGTAATTGTACCGCCAACCATTGGCAGATCACCGCCACTTTGTTCGTACTGGCTAAGGAAGTTCACCGCGTCCGCGCCACCAAGGGCCACGAACAGTGCATCTACGTCGTCAGGTAGAGCTGCGATTACTGATGAATAGTCTTTGTTGCCAATTGGCACCCAGAAACGATCATCAACACGCGCTTGACCACCTAGGCGGCAATAAGGTTCAAGAAACCCGAACACGAGCGAGTATGGGAATGAATAATCTTCTGCGATGACCGCAATTGATTCATAGCCCTTCTCGTTCAGCGTATACTCTCCAAGTCCCGCCATCCATTGTGCGCCATCCGTTGAGAACCGGAAGAAGTTTTCGGATGGATCACGTAACGTGGTGTCTTGTGCAGCCGACACACCATTTAGGAATGTCACTTCAGGTTGGCTTTTCGCGTAGTCTTTTACTGCGATACCTTCTGAACCAGACAATGGGCCGATCACAATTGATACGCCGTCTTGTTCAACCAACTTCCGAACTGCACGCACAGCGCTGTCCGGTGATGCATCCGTGGAGCCCTGAATGATTTCAATCGTGTGGCCGCCAGCGGTGTAGTTGAATTCCTGCAAGGCCATCTCGATCCCGCGGATACCTTCTTCACCAAGTACGGTGAATGGCCCCTCCAAGGTCGCAAGTGCACCAACTTTTAGTACATCAGCATGCGCAAAACTTGTTAAGGCCATGCTTCCAAGAATTGTTGTTAGTCGTAGTGTGGGCTTCAGTTTAAACATTTTATCCTCCTCTAAACGTTACTGAATTGAACGTGCGGAATTGGGGGCTTTGTCGGAATCTTGTCCAAGCCTCCAAAAATCGCGCGCTTTTGCACCGAGGCCAAGAAGACCATCGGGTGAAAAGAAAATGATGAGCAAGAAAACCGTGCCAATGACCGTGTTGAACCGGTCACGATCAATCAGATCGGTGGCAAAATTTTCGAGTAGAACAAAGGCAAGTGCGCCCAAAAAAGGGCCGATAGGATGGCGTAACCCGCCAATCACAGCAATGACCAGAACATCAATCACGACGTCTACACCAATGGATCCGGGTGAAATTCGACCGTTGAACCAGACCAGCATCACGCCAGCGGTGCCCGCGATGATACCGGCAAGGAAATGTGCGAAGATCTTGTGACCATTCACACTGTAGCCCAGCGATTGCATGCGGCGTGGGTTGTCACGCACGCCCTGTA
>JBLHPE010000094.1:0-9713 GCA_047624005.1 Ascidiaceihabitans sp. | reverse complement strand
CGCCCAGACCCCACGGCTTCCTCCTAGTCATGTTTCCCAACGCGGGCCAACGTCGCACCAAGCTGAAAAATCGCGCTCAGGCCCGCATCGAAAAACCTTAAACAAAGTGAGCTTTCGCTGCAGTTGCGCCAATGACTGCTTTATGAACTCACCGATTGTTTACAGTAGGACACTAGCGCCTTTACTCAAAGGAAATTTGCGTAGTCAGAAACCAAGAGATTTAGGGGTTCGACATCTTCAATGATGGAAGAAAATCTAGCGATATCCGCTTCAAATATATTATCAGTGCTATCGTCATTGACGGTAGAGACTTCACCAATCAACACGTCCCCTTTTTCGCCCCAAAAAGCATGCCAGATGTTGGGATGTAACGTTACGCTCTCACCTGGTTCTAGTTTCAACAATCCGCCAGCATTCAAAGTCCGCATTTGACCATCAACCGGCACGGTAACTTTTGATTTGCGATCCAGACCTCCTTCAGCATCAACGTTAAAAAGTTCCAATACCAACTGCCCACCTCCGCGATTTATTATGTCTTCAGACTTTACTAAATGGTGGTGCATCGGGCTGATCTGTTGATCTCTTGAAATCATAATTTTCTCTGCATAGATCATGCCCCTTCCCCGCTCTAAATCTTGGGCAAGACCGTTTCTCACAGTAAAAAGGAAAAGGCCCAACTCTTTAAATTGACCTTGTCCATAATCGGTGATGTCCCAGCCCATTGCGCATTTCACATAGATTTCGTGATCCACGGCCCTCAATTCATCCGGTGAATAATAGGCAAAAGGTGGTAATATGTATCCAAATGAACGGATAAACGCATCGCCTTCTTTCAGGATCGCATTAACTTCTGATCTTTTCATTTTTTACCTCAGTGCGGGTCTTCATACCCAAGCAATTGATAAGCTTGCTTGATTGGAGCCGTTGGTGGATATTAAGATCGAAGTCCACGATAGGTTGATTCTGATGGCATCGCCACCTCGAGGGCTGACGCTAATTTTTGTAACGTTACTGGCTTTTCGATAAAGTTCACCCCGTCTCGTGCAGTGGTTTTGGCTGCAGATTTTCCAGACATCATAATCGATTTTATCATTGGTGGGGATTGAGCCAAACGACGTAGTACTTCACTCCCATTCAAACTTCCTCCAAGCTCGAAATCGGATAGTACCAAATCAAAAGAGCGCAATTGGGTAGCTTTTAGCGCTTCTTCTCCAGTTGCAAATGATGCGACTTCATAACCCAGCTGCTGCAGTAGCGCCGTGGCATGATCACAAGATTTTTTGTCGTCTTCGACCAACAGAGCAGATTTTGTTAAGTTGAATTTTGGACCATTAGAAATCTCCACCACGATTGGCAAAGACAGTTCAATTTTGGTACCACGACCCGGTACACTCTCAATCGTTATATCGCCACCGGTCTGCCGGATAAAACCGTAGACGATAGACAAACCTAAACCCGTTCCACCGACATCATTACGTGTCGTGTAGAACGGTTCAATAGCTCGGGCTAAAACATCGTCGGACATTCCGTGGCCATCATCTTCGACCAATATATAAGCATGCGTTGCGTTGCGGCTATCAAGGCTTACTTTGATCGATCCTTTTGTGGTGATGGCATTGTTCGCGTTGAGCAATAAGTTAAAAAGTGCCGACTCCAGCTGCCCTGGATCAACCAGTACATTCAGCGGAAGTGTCCCGACAGAAACCTCAAGTTTGACCCCGGGCTTCAAACTGATCTCGACAAGATCAGCCATCCCTTCAACCAAAGCATTCAATTCAACCAATTCCGGAACAAGGCTTTGCTTACGCGCAAAAGCCAACAGCCGATCAGTCAGTGATGACCCAAAGTCGACTGCATTTCCGATTGCCTGTAAACTGTCATTGGTTTCATCACCTTTATTGCATTCCAACAGATGGGCATGGGTGCGAATAGTTGAGAGTATATTGGCAAAATCGTGCGCTGTATCACCAGCCATTCTACCGAGCGTTTCAATACGATCAATCTGCTGTAACCGATCAGAAATCCTTCGCTGCTCAGTGACATCAGCGATCAGCCACACTCGACCGTCATCTGGTAACTTGCTTGCCCTTATTTCGAGAATTTGACCATCTTCCGAGATCAAATCACATACCCCGCGATGATCCGTTTTCAGGCCACATTTCATTGCGGACTGGCCAAAACGGCTATCCAACAACCACTCAACCCACATGCCAACTTGTGGTGACTGTTCGGGCCATCCCAGAATCTTCGAAAATGCAGGGTTGAACGCGGTTAAGCGTCCTGACGGATCAGTCATCGCTATTCCATCAGAGATATTGGTAAATACTTTTTCGAAAAGTGCATTGCGTTGATCCAATTGCCTATTGGAGCGGTCCAATCGTAGGGCATTCGCGCGGAAACTGCGAAACGATCTGAACAGATCTCCGATCTCGTCTTCGCCGCCTAGCTTTCGTGGTAATGCGCTAGCACGGTCTCCGTTCGCAAGTCGCACCATCGCGGCAGAAACCCTAGAGATATTAAACGTAACGTACCGGGACACATAGATGGCTGCCGTCAAAGCAAGGATAAGGCTGATCGCACTGATAACGGCAACCGAAATCCGTGTGACTCTTATGGTGCTGGAAGAAGCCACGCGTTCATTCGCAAGGAACACCTCCGCTTGATTTGCGTAATCGCTTGCCAATTCGTTGATCAGATTAGCATCATGGCGAATGCGAAACAGTGCATTCTGAGCGCTAAGGTTGGTAGAAAGCTCCCGCCGACGCAATTCAAAGACACCATTCGCACGCCATACAATAGCTTCGAGGTCAGCAAGAAACGCCGTTTGCTCCACAGTCATGATTGTGACGTCTAGTGTTTGTTTTTGACGTAAGTAGTGCCGCTGCTCTTCCCCAACGCCAATTAAGTTTCCTGCGTATGCCGCGTTAAGCGCGTCCGCATTCATGCTTTGCAACGACCACCATATCAGACGGGACTGATCATCTATCCGTTTTGATGTGGTTGCTGTCGTCGCTTTGGTTCGCAGTGTTCCTAGCTTAGCTGTTTGATTGCGAATTTGCGCTTGTATTAGTTCTAATTGGCTAGATGCGGCGACGAGGTCTTTCACCCCTGCAGACATGTCGTCGATGATCGGAGCAACAACGGGGTCGCCGGCTGAAACATTACCAAATCGCGCCTCAGGCCAATCGGTTCGCACACGATCAAGGACACTGATGAGTTTGCCACCTTCTTGTTCGATCAAGAAGTTGGAACGTTGGTTTAAAAGATACGGGGCAGAAGTTGCCAAATCGGAAGATCGTTTGGACAAATCCAATGCCTGAGCAACCTGACTAAGGGTCTCTTGGTGCAAGTCCTGCAGACGAGCATCAACCCGTTGTAATGCGAGCCATGTAACGGCACTCGCAGACAAAACGGCCACCGACAATAACGCCAAAGCAGCCCATAATCGGCCACGAACTGTCCTTAGCCCCATGATCTTCAACTCGTGACCTCTGCACCCTCGATTACGAATATGTAACCTAGACCACGCCGTGTCTGAAGATGAACTGGTTTAGACGGGTTGTCTTCGATTTTGCGCCGAAGACGCAGTATCAATACGTCGATTGTGCGATCCATATAACGCGTCAAGTCGCTGCCAATTTCGGCCAGAAGATCAACACGAGATATGATCTCGTTTGGTCGGTTTAGAAAGAAATCTAACAAGCGATATTCGGCGTTTGTTAGTGTGATTTCTGTGCCGGAGGTCGTTGTCAAAACCCGATCTAAGCGATCAATAATCAGGCCACCAAAAGCTATTTGATCATTGCTATCTTTCGGGACCGCCACAAAGTTACCTTTACCGTAGCGCCGCAGGACGGCACGGATACGGGCGATCAGTTCTCTAGGATTAAATGGCTTTAATAGATAGTCGTCGGCCCCTATCTCTAGCCCGATGATCTTGTCAGTTTCGTCGCCCCGACCAGTCAGCATGACAATGGGTAAGTCTTGAGACCGCCGAATGTCCTTAGCAAGCTCTAACCCACTTTCGCCACGCAGCTGCAAATCAATGATGACCAAATCAAGGTCGACGGACTTGCAAACAACAGCAAAGTCAGCGCTGCTTTCCATCGGGACCGGCTCGAACTGATTATCGGACAACAAAGCGACAAGCGCATCGCGCATCCCTGCTTCATCGTCTACAATACCAATTCTAGGGCGTGTCATCTCTCAAGTCCTTTACAGTCTTGAGTAATAAGTAGCGGCAACCAAGCGCGGCGTCTCAGTATATATTGTTTCATTTATTACATTCCGCCCGCTCTTTGTAATTCTGTTAACAATAAAGGGGCCGAAATGTAGTATTGTTAATCGCTACTATGTCCAATTCTAGCAGCGTACGTCCTAACTTGTTTTTGCTAGCCGCCAATGGAGGACAGGCCAGCACCAATACTTCTGGGAGGAAGACATGAAAAAATTTGGAATGGTTTCTGGCGCATTATTACTTGCAGCTGGAACAAGCGCGTATGCTGATGAACTTAGTGTCGTTTGTAGTGCCGAGCAAGATTGGTGCGATCTTATGGTCGCAGCTTTTGAAACAGAAAACCCTGACACTGATGTCTTGATGGTGCGCAAATCCACTGGTGAAACTTTGGCCCAAGTCCGCGCAGAGGCAGGCAATCCGAAAATCGACGTTTGGTGGGGTGGCACAGGTGATCCGCATTTGATCGCGGCAGAAGAAGGTCTGACACAGGAGTCCGGCGCGGATACGTCAGAACTGCTCGGTTGGGCGCAGAACATGGCCGAGATTTCAAACGGCAAGACTGTCGGGATTTACGCTGGCGCTTTGGGTATTGCCTATAATTCAGAAATTCTTGCTGAGAAGAACATTGCACCGCCAGCCTGCTGGGCTGATCTGGAAGACCCACGCTTTGTTGGCGAAATTCAGGTGGCAAATCCAAACAGTTCAGGCACAGCATACACCGAACTTGCAACCTTTGTGCAGTTGTTTGGCGAAGACGAAGCGTTTACCAAACTCGCCGCTGTTGGCCTCAACGTAAACTCGTATACTAAATCCGGGTCTGCGCCATCCAAAGCAGCAGCACGCGGCGAAACGGGTGTTTCCATTGGCTTCATGCACGACATGGTCAAACTGGCATCCACTGGCTTTCCGCTTGAAATCGTAGCGCCATGCGAAGGTACAGGATACGAGGTTGGCGCTGTCAGCATCATTGAAGGTGCGCGAAACTTCGACGCCGCAAAGGCATGGGTGGAATTCGCGTTACGTGCGGACGTTCAATCACGTGCGCCCGAAGTTGGATCATTCCAAGTTCCATCGAACTCCAACGCACAAGTCGCCCCAGAGTCCCCCGATCTCGCATCAATAAAATTGATCGACTACGATTTCGCGACCTACGGTTCTAGCGAAACTCGCGCGCGTCTTTTGGCCCGCTGGGACTCAGATGTTGGTGTAAACTAACCTCCCTGTCGGCATCGCTACTTGATTTGAAGCCGACGATAGGGTGCCCTTTCTAGCAAGGGTGCCCACACTCTTACTGTATGGACACAATATGAAACGGACAGTCTTATTCTGGCTCATTACGGGGCTGGTCAGCTTTTTGCTGCTCCCATGGCACCTGACCGATCGCGGCGTTTTCTCCTCCGAATGGTTGGCGGACGATACGCCCTCTACCGGCTTCACAATGATTTTGCAGGCAGGGCAGTGGTGGTTCGTGCCTATTGCGTTGGTATTCGCCGTAGCATTAGGTGTACAGTTTTCGGTCGCTGAACCGGTCCGCCGCGCACGATTAATGGTTGCCATTGCAGGCGCGGGTTTGATGTGGACTGCCGTACAGGGTTTAGTCATCGTCCAAAAAGGACCCCGCGCATTTGAGGGTTTGCTCACCGGCGAAGTGATAAATGCTGGCCAATCAGGAATGGGATTAGGCGCTGCCGTTTGTGTCTTATCATTGCTGTTCGTTCTAACCGTTTCGATGTCTCAAACGGGCAAAGGTCGCGGCGACGCATTTGTTGTCAGCACGATTGGCCTTATCATCGCACTGGTTGGTGTGTTTGTCTTCTACCCCGTCCTTCACATCCTTGTCCGCGCCTTTGAAGTTGAAGGCGGATACAGCCTGATCGAATTCTTTCCTCGCTTCTTCAGTTCCGATATCTGGGGTTTGGGATGCCTTGCTGGCGCGCGCAATTGCGGGGTCGCGATCAATTCACTGTTCCTTGCCGTCCTCACAGGGCTTGGCACAACTATACTTGGCCTCTCCTTCGCATTGATTTTCACCCGTACCGATTTTCGCGCCAAAAAACTGCTGCGCATCCTGACAGTCATCCCCATTATCACGCCGCCTTTCGTTATTGGCTTGGCGCTGATCCTTCTTTTTGGGCGCAATGGAGCCGTAACGGATTTAGCAGCGGATCTTTTTGGTATGGAAAAGACACGTTGGCTGTATGGCTTCTGGGGTGTCTATTTTGCCCAGCTTCTGTCTTTCACCCCCATCGCATTCCTTGTTCTAATTGGGGTCGTTCAAGGTGTTAGCCCGTCGATGGAGGAAGCCTCCCAGACACTGGATGCAGATCGGTGGCAAACCTTCCGCTATGTGTCCTTACCGCTTATGCGACCCGGTCTTGCGAATGCGTTTTTGTTGGGATTCATTGAAAGCCTTGCAGATTTCGGCAACCCACTGGTCTTGGGCAGCGGTTATTCCGTCCTCTCAACCGAGATCTACTTTGCCATCGTCGGTGCTGTCGCAGACCCTGCAAAGGCCGCAATTCTTGCGATCTCATTACTTAGCCTGACGCTGTCAGCATTTCTGCTGCAACGTATGTGGTTGGGCAAAAAATCCTACGCCACGATCACGGGAAAAGCGGATTCTGGCCAGAACGCAGCCCTTAGCCCACTTGTGCGTATCTTCTGCTACGCCACAGCCCTGCCATGGGCCGCACTTACGGCGGTGGTTTATTCAATGATTGTCTTCGGCAGCTTTGTTAAACTTTGGGGCTATGATCATAGTTTTACGTTGGACCACTACATTCGCGCCTTTGGTATTAACTTTGAAACTGGGCGGTTGTCTGGCGTCGCATGGGACAGCTATTTCACCACGCTCACCATATCTACCATCGCGGCACCTTTGACCGCTATTGTCGGATTGGCCACGGCTTATCTTCTGGTCCGCCAGAAGTTCGTAGGCAAAGAGGTGTTCGAGTTCTCGACGATGCTTAGCTTCGCGATCCCCGGAACAGTCATCGGCGTCAGCTATATCATGGCGTTCAACTTCCCACCGATTGAGCTAACGGGAACCAGTATCATCCTGATCATCGTCTTTGTCTTTCGCAACATGCCCGTTGGCGTACGTGGAGGGATTGCTGCGATGTCGCAGCTGGACAAAAGCCTTGATGAGGCATCGATCACACTGGGGGCTAACAGCTTTACGACAGTACGGCGCGTGATCCTACCGCTCATGGGCCCTGCGATATTAGCCGCATTAACCTACAGCTTTGTGCGCGCGATCACCTCTGTCAGTGCTGTGATCTTCCTTGTGAGCGCCAAGCACAACATGGCCACGTCCTTTATCGTTGGACGGGTCGAGAATGGCGAATTTGGCCTCGCCATCGCCTATTCGACGGTGCTGATCATCACGATGCTGATTGCCATTCTTTTGCTTCAACTTTTAGTCGGATCGCGCCGCTTGCGTCGTACTGATCGTGTCCAAACAACGGCCTGAAAATGGCCAGATTTCCGGAGATACTTATGAGCCTTTTAACCCCCGGTTCCGTGCATTTTGACAGCGTTGTTAAAAAATTCGGCGCAGTCACTGCCTTGAAAAACCTCGACCTGACCATCGAACCCGGCAAACTTGTAACCTTGCTTGGGCCAAGTGGTTGCGGGAAAACAACCACCTTGCGCCTGATTGCCGGATTAGAAATGGCGACGTCCGGCAGCATTCATATCGGCGGCGAAGATGTGACACATTTGACCGCGACTTACCGAAAGGTGTCGATGGTCTTTCAGTCATATGCATTGTTCCCACACATGACTGTGCGCGAAAATGTAGCCTACGGGTTGACGGTCAAATCCATGCCTAAGCGAGAAGCTGCAGAAAAGGCAGAACATGGTCTGGAACTGGTTGGCTTGTCAGGGTTTGGTGACCGCTTGCCCAGCGAGCTTTCGGGCGGCCAACAACAGCGTGTCGCTGTGGCAAGAGCCATCGTGCTTGAACCAGAAGTTCTGTTGCTTGATGAACCGCTATCAAACCTCGACGCCAAATTGCGCCGCCATGTTCGCGAAGAAATTCGACAGATTCAACAACGTCTTGGTCTAACGGCTGTCTACGTAACCCATGACCAAGAGGAAGCGATGGCCGTCTCTGACCGCATCATCGTGATGAAGAACGCCGAGATCGCACAAGAAGGATCGCCAGGTGATCTTTATGAAGCGCCGAACTCCGCTTTCATTGCTGATTTCATTGGCGATGCCAATCTTGCAGAATGTGAGATCGGCGCTATCGCGGACGGAATGGCCACCGTTAGAATGAACGATGAAACCTATCAAATCCGCGATGGAGGCCTAAACACTGGTCCAGCGCAGATGGTATTGCGCCCGCATCATCTACATCTCGCAAAACCCGATACGCCGGGCATTGTTGGGGAAGTTAGCTATGCGGCATACCTTGGCAAGGAAATCCAATACACCATCGAAAGCACGCTTGGCCCTCTGTTCGTCATCAGCAGCATAGTGGATCAACCGTTCCAGCAAGGTGATGCCGTGTCCGTTCAGTTTGATGCAGATCTTGCGCGTCTTGTTGCGGCCTGAAGAACCATGAGACGTAGCATCTTCCACCGCGCGGGAAACACGCAATCAATCACATCTGATAAATGGTTAAAACTAATCGAAGATGGCGGGTATTCTGCTATCATCTTTGACTGCGACGGCACATTGGTTGAAAGCAGTGATGCACATTTCCAAGCCTTCCAGGCTTCCGTTCACACACAAAATCAGGAGATGGAACGTTCTTGGTATGAAAGTCGTACGGGGCTCGACAGACAATCCATTTTGACCGCATTTGCCAAGACAGTCTCTGGCAATTTTGATGTGTCTTTGGCAGTCAATGACAGCATCGCGGCGTTTATCACAGGCCACACTGCTGTTCTGCCTATCTTCGAAACAGTCGACTTAGTGAAAACGCTCCGAACGTCTTTTGATTTAGCCGTTGTGACCAATTCGGAGAATGATGTCGTCAAGGCATCGCTTACTAAAATAGGTTTACAAGATCACTTTGATCATACCGTCAGCATCTCGAACGGTCTACCACCAAAACCCGCACCAGACATGTTCATTGCTGCTGCAAATTGCCTGAGTGCTTCAGCATCCAATACTATAATTTTTGAAGATTCTAATGAAGGAACCCAAGCCGGGATTGCGGCAGGTATGAATGTTATACAACTTTTACCCATACATAGCGTTTAGGTATGTTTTCGCCGCCAACTCAAGTAAACTGGCCATTCGCTGCGTTGCAACAAAGAAGTGACTCTGGGCTCTTTGCCGACTTTCGCTGCGGTTGCACACGAAAACAACACGAAATAGGAAGGCGAGTGGCGGCTGTGCGGGACGAAGCCGCCTTTCGCAGCATCTGCGAATTTCTCACCATTCTGACGAACCCTCCGACACTTCGCGCGGAGAGCAGACCTTCGCTGCGGGTGCAAAGCGTAAGTTTGTCTCATGAAGAAGC
>JBLHPE010000093.1:0-9766 GCA_047624005.1 Ascidiaceihabitans sp. | reverse complement strand
TTGGCATCCTCATCGTCAGGTGCTGCGTTGCCATAGATAAAATAAAACCCGTTGCGGGCTTGGGTCACATAATTGCGCAATTCGACCTTTTTTGCTGCCAACAACTGGATCTCAAGTGCTTTGATTTCTCTTTCCGCTAGCGCACGTGCTTGGACCGCGACCAGCGCCGCAATCGCCGCAACTGCTAGGATCAAAGGGATTGCAGCAACCAAGGACAGTTTTTGCCCGTAGCTAAGTCGTAGAAAGGAAAACATCCGGGTCATGATCGAATCGATACGCGGGAATCACACCGAATCAAAGAAGAGAATCATTTTCCAATGATGACTGCATTTAAACGGAAGCGAGGCTTCCCATCGCTTGAATGCAAGTAAAGGAGGCACGTTAGCGCAATCTATTGGCAACAAAGTAGATCTTCTACGCAGTAATAGGTATTTCAAATCGCGGCTGCGTCGCTAGTGTGGCGTTATTCGTAACGATCTGCCTGCACGAAATATAATTGGGTAGGCATCATATCTGGGAGGATTACTTTATGGATCGTCGTTCATTTTTGAAGACATCTGCACTTGGCGGAACAGCCGCTGCTGCGACTACACTGGCCGCACCTGCTTACGCGACCGGTAAGCGCACTTTGACAATGGTTACATCATGGCCGCGCGGTTTCGCGGTTTTGGATGATGCTGCGTCATACCTTGAGAAATTTGTGGGCGAAATGTCTGATGGCAACTTGACCATCGACAAAAAAGCACCGGGCGAGCTGGTTGGCGCGTTGGAAGTATTTGACGCTGTGTCTTCGGGACAAGCCGACATGTACCACTCTGCCGATTATTATTACATCGGCCAGCACCCTGCTTACGCGTATTTCACAGCCGTACCTTTTGGCGGTACAGCCCAAGAAGTAACAAACTGGTACGAGCACGGGGGCGGCCAACAGCTACACGATGAGCTTGGCGAAATCTTTAACCTTAAAGGTCTGCTTTCCGGTAACTCTGGTTCGCAATCTGGTGGTTGGTTCCGTAAGGAAATCAACTCTGCAGCTGACTTCAACGGTTTGAAGTTCCGTATGCCAGGTTTGGGCGGCAAAGTTTTGGGTAAATTGGGCGCTTCTGTTCAAAACATCCCAGGCGGCGAATTGTACCAAGCACTGTCTTCCGGTGCTTTGGATGGCCTTGAGTGGGTTGGCCCGATGGCCGACGAACGCGCTGGCTTCCAAGAAGTTGCAAAAGTCTACTATACAGCTGGTTTCCACGAGCCGGGTTCCGCTTTGGCGTCTTCCGTGAACTTGGACGTTTGGAACGACCTAACACCAGCACATCAAGCAATCTTGCAGGGTGCGTCACGCGCAACAACCCACGTTCAGTTGGCTGAAACGCTTGCAAACAACGGTGCTGCTTTGGCCCGTTTGCAGTCGCAAGGTGTTAAAACATTGCAGTTCTCTGACGATGTTTGGGATGCGTTTGGTGCAGCTTCTAAAGAAGTTATGGACGAAAACATGGGCGACGAATTGTTCGCAAAAGTCCGTGCATCGTTTGAAGCGTCAATGGCGTCGTCGTCTTCTTGGATCGGCAAGTCTGATGGGTACTACGTTGCTCAGCGTGACCGCGTTCTAGGCAAGTAAGCCACAAAAAAATTACTGGAAAGGCCCCTAAAACTAGGGGCCTTTTTGGCTAAATTCGAATTTCAGGGCCAGCACAGCCCATAAATGTTGCTAGCCGAACTTGCGGGCTTTAGGGGGGTAAAATGACCGACGAAACAATTTGTAGTGGATTTTTTCGCGCTGCGACGGATGCTAAGGGTGACATCAGTTGCTTAGACCAGTTCCAGTCGAGCGGCGTGCTGCAATTCATCTCCGGTAACTTTTTAGAAGCTTTATATAACATTCCCTTGGCGCTGATAAATGCACCGATGTGGCTTGATTGGCTTACATGGGGCAACACGACCGAAGACAAACAATCCTTGATGCGTTTTGTCTATTACGGCGGTTCTGTTGAGTTTTTCTTTATCCTTGCCACACTTGTTGTTGCGCTGACCGTCGTGGGAATGCTGCGAAATGAGATAATGTGGGGCGTTGTTCGTGTTCTAGAAGGGTTCGCAAATACCGTTGGTCGGTTTTTTGCTTGGGCCGGTCTTTTGATGGTCCTCCAACAGATTATGATCGTTTTCCTGCAGCGTATTTTTACACGCCCCGATATTTCGATTGGCTTCGGTATTCCGCTGCAATTTGATATCAGCTGGTTTGCAGAAGAACTTAAGCTTTACAACGCTTTGGTCGTTTGTCTTTGTGTCACCTATGCTTTCGTCCAAGGCAGTCACGTGCGTGTCGATCTGGTATATTCCGCAGTTAAGTTCCGCACCAAAAAAGTGATCGATATGTTTGGGGCTTTGATATTTATGATCCCGTCGGCTGTTCTGACGTGGATGTACGGCTGGTACTTCATGTGGCGTCATATGATTGTGCCGAACCCGTCTGCTTCGGATTCATTAGACCGTTTGGTGAATAAAGCCCGCGCCTTGCGCTGGAACGTCGAGACCATTGGCTTTAGTCCAAATGGCTTTACCGGCTATTTCCTATTCAAGGTCTTGTTGGTGGCTTTCACTGCAATGGTTTTCATTCACGCAATCGCGTTCTTCTACCGCTCATACCTTGAGTTTAAAGAAGGTGAAGGCAGCGAAAACAAATACCTCGACAAGGATTCCTTGGGTGAAGGTGAAGAAGCCTATGAGGGGACGCACTAATGCTTTTTGGACTTGATGGCGTAGAAATTGGCCTGATCATTGTCTTTATCACCCTCTTTGGTGGTATTCTTTCTGGCTTTCCCGTGGCGTTTGCCATTGGTGGGGCTGGTATTATATCCTTTGGTATTATCGCGTCCTTGGACAGTGCGGGTCTGTTGATCCACCAAGCAATTGACGATTCAAGTCAAATGTACGCGGATTTGATCGCGTCGGGTATCGGGGCTGATAAAATCAGTGTCTTCCGATATCCAGAATTGCCGCGCATTGCCGAAGCTGTTTTCCCTAAAGGCTGGGAATTGGCGATGGACCGCAACGTGTCCTTCATCGTGAACCGCATGAACGAACGTGTGCTTGCAGGCCAATCGATTGAAACGCTTCTCGCTGTTTTGATGTTTGTGTTGATGGGTATCACGCTTGAGCGCTCTAAAATTGCGAACGATCTACTGACGTCTATGGCGCGTGTTTTTGGCCCGCTACCAGGCGGTCTGGCAGTCTCTATTGTTGTGGTCGGGGCTTTCCTAGCGGCGTCCACAGGGATTGTTGGTGCGACAGTTGTGACAATGGGACTGTTGGCGCTGCCGACGATGTTGCGCAACGGCTATAGTCCAGAGATTGCAACGGGGGTCATCGCGGCTTCTGGCACGTTGGGACAAATCATTCCGCCTTCTATCGTGATCGTTTTGCTGGGCACTCTTGCGGGGGATTTGTATTCTTCCGCGCAAGAAGCCCGTGCAATTTCGGTTGGTTGTACTGACGCGCTAAGCTATTTGGGCGAACCCGCGGTCTTGTCTGTCGGAACTTTGTTCCAAGCGGCCCTTATTCCTGGTATTCTGCTGGCGGTTCTTTATGCGCTTTATGCCTTTGGCTATGCTCTTTTGAATCCTGACAAAGCGCCAGCCGTTCCAATGGGGGCAAGTAGTTCCGAACCAATTACGCGCTCGGAAGCACTCACATGGTTCTTGTTTCTGCCGATCGCTATGATCGTTGGTACAATTCTTCTAGGGAACCTTGGTGTTGTTGGGGGCCAAAGTACGGTGATTTCTGCCTTCTCTGACATCGGTGAAAGTGCGTCCTTGCGGACCAACGTATCCGAGGCATGTCAGGCAGCGATGATCGAGCTTCACGGCCAACCTGCATGGGACGCCGCTATTGCACAGCAAGTTTTGATTGAAGCCGCTGGTGGTATCACACAATCCGAGCGCCTGTCTCCTGAAGCTTTCGCTTTGGCGCAACAATCCAAGATTGATGGCGCTGCGCCAATCGGCACGGGCACAGCAATCTTGCTGCTGTTGTTTGGTCTTGTCATGGTAATCGGTCGTGGTGTTTCGCCGTCAACAGATGCCCGTCCACTTATGATCGGTGGTATTGGTGTGCTGGTGGCCTTGGTGCTCGATATCTTGGTGCTTGGCCCAACCAACTCGGCAGGTTCCTATGTTGTGATCTTGTTCCTGCCATTTGTCGCGATCCTCTATGGCGTAGTTCATGCCGTTAAGATGTGCACCAAGAACGAGCTGATCCGCGTGGTCTTCCCACCACTTATGCTGATCGTTGCTGTGCTTGGCTCGATCCTTGGCGGCATTACCAACCCAACGCCGGCTGCGGCTCTTGGGGCAGGGGGCGCGCTGATGTTGGCGGCTTACCGCAAACTGAAGGATACAGACCGTTCACCTAAGGTGATCATCTGGTCGACCGTTGCGATTGGGGTTTGCATCCTTATTGGTGTGAATTTTGATCTACGGATCAATCAAGACGAGGTTGGCTTTGAAAGCTGGTTCGCATTCTTTGTCGCCTATGGGGCCTACCTGTACGCGATGTTTGGTTTGCTGTTCTCTTGCTGGATCCTTTTCACATCCGGTGTTCTGACACCGATTGTTCGGGAAACGGCGAAGGTGACGTCGATGGTCTTTACCATCCTGATCGGATCACAATTGCTGAACCTTGTTGTCATCAGTTTTGGGGGCGAACACTATATCCAACAGTTCCTCAAATCGTTCGACAACGAGATCACAGTTTTCCTGATCGTGATGTTAGTGCTGTTCGTCTTGGGCTTTGTCCTCGATTTCCTTGAGATCATTTATATTGTTATCCCAATCGTCGGGCCGGTTATCTACGGCGGCACCTTCGACCCGAAATGGGTGACGATCATGATCGCGGTGAACCTGCAAACGTCGTTCCTGACACCACCCTTTGGATTTGCGCTTTTCTATCTTCGCGGGGTTGCACCCAAAGAGGTCACGACACGACACATCTATCGTGGGATTGTACCGTTCGTGGCGATCCAAGTTGCAGGGCTTGCGCTGCTGTGGACCTTCCCAAGTGTTGTAACGTTCTTGCCGGACTTGATCCCAAATTGATTTAACAGCCCTTAAAAACCCTAAAAAGGCCACCCTTGATCCGGTGGCCTTTTTCTTGTTTGCTGATGATCTCTGGTTTGGATCAAAAGGGACTGTGAAATCATGAATGATGTTCCGAACTACGGCAAAGCCAAGACAATTGATTTCAAAGATATCCCAATCATTGATGTTCAAGGGATTGATATCGCCGATGGTAAGGCGCGGATCGGAGCAGAGATTGTAAAAGCGGCCGAAACAGTTGGGTTCTTTTATCTAAGAGGTCACGGGATCGATCCGAATTTATTCGAACGGGCGTTTGCGACATCCAAAATGTTCTTTGAGCTGCCCGAGCATGAGAAATCCGGTATCTCTGTAGACCAAAACCAACGGGGTTGGATGGCCCAAGGTCTGACGCGACTTGAGGGCTCAAAGACCCATGATGCCAAAGAGGTCTTTTTTTGGGGGTGGGACATTGGGCCAGATGATGCGGACTTGAACGCTGGTGTTGCGATGGTGGCGCAGAACCAATGGCCTGATCACGTAGCGCCCCAATTTCGACCTGATCTGATGCCCTATTACCTTGCAGTGGTCGCACTGGGGCGTTCCGTGATGCAGGCAATTGCATTGGGGTTGGGCAAAAACGCCGACTTCTTTGATGCCGGATATAATGTTCCACTGGCCCGTGGACAGTTGGTTTATTATCCCCAGCCAAGTATCAGTGACCATAACGCAAAACGATTTGGCGCTGCGGCCCATTCTGATTTCGGTGCACTGACGATTTTGCTGCAAGACAACAACGGCGGATTGCAGGTGCAAAACAAGGTTGGTGATTGGATCGCGGCGCCGCCAATCGACGGGACATTTGTGTGCAACATTGGTGATCTATTAGAGCAGTGGACAAATGGTCGCTTGGTGTCGACGAAACATAGGGTTCTGAATACGTCTAAGTACGATCGTTATTCTATACCGATCTTTTTTGATCCGAACAGCAAGACAGTTATAGATCCTGCTGACTTTGCAGGTGATGCACCGTTAGCCTATGAGGCCAAAACAGCCGGCGAACATATCTCGACGCGAAATAAGAAGAACTTCGGCCAATATTCAAAAACTAAGTAGGATAAGTCGATTATTCGTATGACCGAAATTAACGTGCAGAATGCGCATCTGGCAGATTGATATTTGCGACTTGTTCTGAAATGGGATCGGTGGATAATGGGTGTGTTTCCGCAGAAAATGCAGTCGGGTCTGGTACTTTTTGCCATTTGCCGCCCGTGAACACTTCTAAACCTGAGAAGTTCGCTTTGTACCCCATTTTTTGACTGCCGGGCACCCAATAACCCAAGTAGACATAGGGCAAATTTGCATCTTGAGCGATGCTAATATGATCAAGGATCAAATAGGTACCAAGGCTGTTGCGCTCATGATCGGGGCTGAAGAATGAATAGACCATGCTTACCCCATCACCAAGCACGTCTGTTAGGCTGACGGCGATCAGTGCATTATCATCGGTGTATTCAATCACACGGCTGCGGATGGGTGTTTCTTCGACCATAGCGGCAAATTCAAAGACGTCCATATCTGCCATGCCGCCATCTGCGTGGCGTGTGTCTAGGTAGGTGCGAAACAAATCATACTGCGCTTCGGTTGCCCAAGGTGATGTTGCACGACGATCAACATGGGTATTGCGGCGCATGACGCGCTTTTGGCTTTTGGTGGGAGTAAATGCGCTGACATCAATTCGGGCAGACAAACAAGCTGAACATTCTGCGCAAGACGGCCGATAAAGAACGTTCTGTGATCGTCTAAAGCCCTGTTGGGACAAGCTATCATTCAGTTTTTGCGCGTTCTCTCCCTGAAGGGCCGTGAACAGCTTTCGCTCCATGCGCCCCTCCAAATAAGGGCAGGGCTGCGGTGCTGTGACATAGAACTGCGGCGCTATGGGCAGAGTGTGGCGCATTCATTTCCTCAAAGTTTAACAAAGTTTTACTCATACTGCCCATGCGTGCAAGTGGTTTGGTTACCTGCGGGCCTGTCGGTTTAACATGACGGTACCCAAAACATGGTCCGTAATACTTTGACCACGCAAACCTGCGCACATCAATACAATTGAGACAGCTTGCAGCAAAAATATGCCAAAACTGATGGTGTAACCTAAGGTATGAAGGGCAGCTTCGGTTAGGTTTAGCCGCGCGCCAGCACTGTTGCGCAATTCGATGGAGGCAATGCGCATACCCCAAGTTGCGGACCCATTGGCAATGGTGATTGTGCGGTAAGCAAATCCCACGATCAGCCACATGAGTGGCAAAAAGAAAATCCCAAGAAAGCCGGTAAGGGGCAGCACAAGTAAGCAGAGGCCCAAAACGAAAACAGCGTCAAAAACCCATGCCAATAGTCGTTTGGCAGGGACGTTTTCGTAAAAACTGGATTGGGTGATCGGGTCTGGCAAGTGGGTCATTGTGGCTCTCGATTGTTTGAATAAAACCCGGCCCCATCGCTGGAGCCGAGTGTTGTCTGTGTCACAAGGCCGACTTAAGCGTCGTCTGCGCCTTTGTCTGATGCACCAGCACGGTCGTCCATGAACTGGTCAAATTCAGCTTTGTCTTTTGCATCCCGCAAGCGTTCAAGAAAGGATTCAAAGTTATTTTGCTCTTCCTCAAGACGGCGTAACGTGTCTGCCTTATAAGCGTCAAAGGCTGTGTTGCCGGTTGTGCGCATTGCGCTAATACCGTGGCTGCCCATTTTGGAAGAAGTACGACAAGACTTAGAAAACATGCGTTTGCTCCAGATCATATAAAATAAAAGGGCTAGGCCGATTGGCCAAAAGAAGATGAAACCCAGAACCATAGCCGCGATCCACGCGCCTTTGCCTTTTTCATCAAGCCAGCTTTCTGCGCGGGTGAACCAGCCTGTTGTTTGTGTAACTGGGGCCGTTGGTGTCAGGGTATTCATTATATAGCCTTTCATCAGAAGTTGAACTTTGGTGTGTGGCGCAATGTAAATGCGCTTTACATTATTCAAAATGGGCATTTATTGAAATTCTGCAAGGTAAAATGTAAATGTATTTTACATTAACTTAATTTATATAGTAAAATCAAAAACTTGTCCGTTACAAAAATCCACTAATTCTGAAGGGGAACATGCAAAAACATGGTTTGGTGTTCCTGCCGCAGCCCAAATCTCATCAAACTCAGTGAGTCGCGGATCAACAAACGCTCTTATCGGGTTGATATGGCCAATAGGTGAAACGCCTCCAATCGCGAACCCGGTTTGTGACCGAATAAGAGCTGCATCCGCCTTGCCCAAAGCCTCGCCAGCTATTGCCGCTGCTTTAATAGGATCAACACGATTGCTGCCAGCCGTGACAAACAAGATCGCTTGATTGCTTGTCTCCCCTTTAAAGATAATCGACTTGGCAATTTGATCAATGTCGCAATCCAAAGCTATTGCCGCATTCGCAGCCGTTCGTGCCAATTGGGTTTCGACTATGTTGACCGTTGCCCCCGATGCCTCGAGGGCTGCGCGTACGCGTTTTAAGCTTTTACTCATACATGTAATGTGTTGCCGGAACGGATGTGTTGCAAGGCCCATTGACGCGGGTGGCCTGTGGCGCAAGATGGCACCATGACATTTGAAACTGATTTGACCCGCTGTCCCCGTCCCTTTAACATCGACAGGGGCCGTGAAACTGCGGCTTTGGTGTCGGGCATTTCTGCGCCTTTGGTTGATCTCTTCGCCGGTACGGCTGGCAGTAGCCCGTATCTTGCCACCTTGATCGCGAAGGAGGCCGCTTGGATCGCCCCTGCGTTGGATGATCCAGAAGCGGCGGTCGAGGCTGAATTTGTCGAATGTTTATCTGCGCCCCACGACCTTCTTGGGTCAAAGCTGCGTCAAGCCAAACGGCGTATTGCATTGCTCACCGCACTTGCGGATCTTGGTGGTGCCTGGACTTTAGAGCAAGTGACTGGCACGCTTAGCCGATTTGCCGATACAGCCTGTATTGCGGCGATGCGAGCTGGAATTGCACAGCAGATCAAGCGTGGGAAATTACCTGGTTTAGGGGAGGACGATATCGCATCGGCTGGTGGCATGGTGGCTTTGGCGATGGGCAAGATGGGCGCGAACGAGCTGAACTATTCGTCCGACATCGATTTGATTTGTTTGTTCGATGAAACCCGGTTTGAGCCAGATGACTATGCCGAAGCCCGCATGGGGTTTGCCCGTGCCACCCGTATGATGACAAGTCTGCTCAGTGACCTGACAGGCGAAGGGTATGTTTTTCGCACAGATTTGCGTTTGCGCCCTGACCCTTCAGTGACACCTGTTTGCATCGCGATGGAGGCTGCAGAGCGGTATTATGAAAGCCTAGGGCGTACGTGGGAACGTGCGGCTTATATCAAAGCACGTCCCGCTGCTGGCGATCTTGAGGCGGGCGAAACTTTCTTGAAATCGCTTGGCCCGTTTGTTTGGCGTAGGCATTTGGATTTTGCAGCGATCCAAGATGCGCATGATATGCGATTGGCTATTCGAGAACATAAAGGGCTCGGCGGTCCGATCACATTGGCCGGTCACAATATGAAGCTGGGGCGTGGTGGTATTCGCGAGATCGAATTTTTCACACAGACCCGCCAATTGATCGCCGGTGGCCGTGATCCGAAACTTAGGATGCGCGGAACCCGCGAAGGTCTTGATGCTTTGGCTGG
>JBLHPE010000092.1:0-9863 GCA_047624005.1 Ascidiaceihabitans sp. | reverse complement strand
CTGCCATCGATCCCACATCTCGGACTTCTGTTTGTCCGTATAAAACGTCCGTGTGCGATACTTCATCATAAACACTCCATCTTTCCATAAAGATTAAAGTGTTGCGGCGACCCTTTGAAACCACATTCCCAAACCGGACATTTACCGAAGCGACTTATACTGCGCCGCAGCTTCCCTATGCTTGCGGTTGATGACGTGTGCAGTTCAAGTGCTAGATGAGGACATTGCTGCAAAAATTCCCTTTAAACTCAATGCCAGTTCTTAGCGTTCACGGTTCCTTATTTTTGTTATTGCCTAAATCCAGATTTGTAATTTGATTGAGTGATGTTGAGCCTAAGCATCACGCATCCACCCAAAACCACGCATTGAAAAATCAATTTTTCGGATGCCCACAAAATTGAGGTGCAGAAACCGTCAAAACCCTAACCCTGCGGATATCGGCAGGGTTGTTTGATTAGTAAAACTGGCCGCTATTTACATAATGCCCTGTCTCGTATCACAAGTATGACGTTGGGAGAGGTCTATGCGAGCTGAAATAGATATCGAACGCGCACCGGGTCGGATGCGAAAACGTGTTTTGGGCGTGTTATTCTTTACCGTTGTGTTTGCCACCGTCGCGACTTTCTTTGGGGCCCAGCATTATTTTGAACGGCTTGAGAGGGAAACTGCTTCAAACCACATGGTGCTTTACCAGCGTGCCCTCAATGAAACCCTGCGCCAACACCAGCACTTACCTTTTGTTTTGGCCAACGATCCGCGTTATGCGCAGGCCCTACACCCTATCGCGAGCAAATCTGAGATAAACGACCGTTTGGAGCTGTTGGCTCAAGAAGCCAAGCTAGAGGCAATCTATCTCATGGATGCCAGTGGTCGCGTGTTGGCGACCTCAAATGCCCGCCAACCTCACAGCTTTCTAGGCCAGAACTATGGGTTCCGTCCCTATTTTCAGGACGCGCTGCAGGGTCAACGCAGTGACTATTTTGCAATTGGGGCCACATCAGGTCGACCTGGGTATTTCGTGGCTGAGCCAGTTTCGTTTACGTCCAGCACTCAAAAGGGCGTGATCGCAATCAAGCTGGATGTAAGTGAATTACAACGATCATGGGAAAGCGACACTGAAACAGTTGTGGCGATTAACGAAGATAATATCGTGGTTCTTGCCTCAAACCCTGATTGGCTTTACCGGCCTGTAAGTGTTCTAGAACCAGAGGTGCGAAACGCAATTCTGGAAAGCCGACAGTTTGGTGCTGAACAGCTTGTACCGTTAGATTGGTCCTCTTTCGACGAAAGCCGCGTGACGGTAGAGGGAACCAATTATTTACTGGCGTCCGGGGTTTCAGAGTGGCGGAACTGGACGGTTCATTATCTACAACCCGAAAGTATCATCCTACGTGAGACACTTTTGACAACGGCCTTTTTCGGCAGCATCATCACATTCCTCCTTGGGTTTGCGACCTTCCTAAGATCACGCCGTATTGAACTGGCCTACACCGCGTCAGAACGTCAACGCACTGAACTAATCGAAACAAACCGACGTTTAGAGCAGGCACAGACCGAACTGGCACGCAGTGCAAAACTGGCGGCCCTTGGACATTTAGCTGCCTCGGTCACTCATGAATTGGGTCAGCCGATCAGCGCATTTCGAAATCACCTTGTGGCAGCAGAAATTGGCAATGAAATCACGTCGCCCCAAACGGCCACAAACTTAAACAAACTTGTTGATCGGATGGAGGCGATCACGGGTCAATTCAAATTCTTCGCCCGTGGACGGGGCGATCAGAAAACGAATGTCGACTTGTCGATCGTTCTCCAAGAAGTTGAGGATCTTTTGAAAACTGAAATCGTGGCCGGGAACATTGATTTCCACCCTGCCATTCTACCTGTAGCAATCGAACTGCATGCACACCAGATCCAGTTGGAACAAGCCCTGATTAATCTCCTGAAAAACGCGATCCACGCCGTCGAAAATGAACCCCACCCAAAGATCAAGATTGATGTTGTTAAAGGTTTGGCTACAGTTGAAATACATGTCACCGACAATGGCCCGGGGCTTACCGATACTGCGCTCATTGACCTGCAAGAACCATTTTTCACGACCAAACCTTCGGGTGTTGGCATGGGCCTTGGCCTCGCCATTGCAACTGAGATCATCAACGATCACGGCGGTGAATTGACCCTTGGTGAAGCTAACAAGGGTGCCAATTTTATAGTTACCCTGCCATATGAAACCGAAGGGAAAGCAACGTGAACACAGGCACTGTCCTTGTTATTGATGACGACCGCGACATGCGTGCCTCACTTGCCCACTTGTTGCAAAGCGCAGGCTATGAAGCTGTGATTGCGACAAATGGACATGACGGGTTGGAAACCTTAGTTAAGAACGCTCCAGACGTTATTCTAAGTGATGTTCGCATGCCTGAAATGGATGGTTTGGAATTCCAACTTAAAGCCCGCGAAATCAGCAATGTGCCGGTTGTTCTGATCTCGGCCCATGGCGATATTCCGATGGCCGTCGGTGCCTTGCAAAACGGTGCTTACAGCTTTGTAGAAAAGCCGTTCGAACCACGCCGCCTGCTAAGTATCCTGAAAAATGCCATCCGGATGAAGCGGTTGGAGGACAGTACAAAGCTGCTGCAAAGTCGCTTGGCGGAACTGACCGATTTGGAACGCATATTGATTGGCAACAGCGTACAGATCAATTCTGTGCGCGACTTGATATTTGATTTTGCAGTGAGCCGCGCGAACGTCTTGATTTTTGGCGAAACAGGCACTGGAAAAGAACTGGTGGCGCGCGCACTACACGATCTTGGCAGTTCTACTTCAGCGCCGTTTGTAGCAATCAACTGTGCTGCAATACCACCGGAACGATTTGAAGAAGCGGTATTCGGGACCACGCAAAACCCACGTGGCTTGATGAGTCAAGCAGATGGCGGCACCCTCTTTTTGGATGAACTTGGGTCGATGCCATACCAGACGCAGGCCAAGTTTTTGCGCGCCATTGAAACCAAGCAGTATCAACGGATTGGCGAGACCCAAATTCAAACCGTAGAGATGCGCGTAATCAGTGCTGCGTCAGACAAGATCACCCAAATGGTCGCTGACAACACCTTTCGCGAAGACCTGTTGTTTCGCCTAAACACGCTCGACATCGCGCTGCCCTGTTTGGCCGATCGCGGCGAGGACGTGTTGCTGTTGTTCCGCCATTACATGCGGCGGCTTAGCCAGCTTTATGAATTGCCGATCCCAAAACTGACGAATGATGATATTTCGTCGCTCATGTCTTATGATTGGCCCGGAAATGTACGCGAGTTGCAAAACGTGGCTGAACGTCGGGTTTTGGCTCA
This sequence comes from Ascidiaceihabitans sp., assembly GCA_047624005.1. GTDB lineage: Bacteria > Pseudomonadota > Alphaproteobacteria > Rhodobacterales > Rhodobacteraceae > Ascidiaceihabitans. The sequence continues at coordinate 6,519 of JBLHPE010000092.1, read as the reverse complement.
ACGGCGTGGTGGCGGCTCTGTGCGTCATGCCATTGCCCGACAGGCGTCTTTGAAACCTTTCCCGGAAACCTTGCGCGAAGCCGTTGCTGCGTTTGAACGCGAACTTATAAGTCGGGCAATTCAGGACGAGGATGGGCGCATGGACGATGTGGCCGCAGTGCTTGGAATAGGTCGGCGCACATTGAACGAAAAGATCGTCAAACTGGATTTAGATAAGGACGCGCTTTTGCGCGGCTAAACCACCCTGCGGAAATCCGCAGACATCTTTTTGCCCCTCCTGCAATTTCCCTCGTACCGCGCCCGCCCTCTGTTCGGCATCAATGTCACAGCCGGTTAACGGCTTTGATTCTGGGAGGAATTATCATGAAAAATTTGAAAGCATTCGCTGTGAGTGCTACCCTCGTGACTGCCGGTCTTGTGACATCTGGCGGCGCGTTTGCGCAAAGCGTAGATTATGTACTGAACACAGCATCCACAGGCGGCACCTATCACCCGGTAGGAACTGCGATCTCGACCTTGTCGAAGATCAAATTGCTGCCAAAGCAAAAATTTTCACTGACAGCTGTGAACTCCGCAGGGTCAGGCGCGAATGTGCAAGCCTTATCTGCAGGCACAGCTGATTTCGCCATTCTGCAGGGCCTGTTTGGGTCGTATGCGGTGACAGGAACCGGCCCAGTAAGCGAGCCACAGACCAACATGCGTTCGATCACGATGCTGTGGCAAAACGTTGAGCAGTTTGTTGTTCCAACAGAAAAAGCCACAACAGGCACCGTCGCAGATTTGACAGAACTTAAAGGCATGTCTGTCGGTATGGGCAAGCAGAATTCTGGTACCATTGGGTCCAACACAGTTTTGTTGTCTGGTCTTGGTTTGGACGTGAACGCTGACTTTACTCTGGTCTCTGCTGGCTACGGCCCAACGTCTGATGCACTCGCTAACGGCCAAGCGGTTGCCGCTGGCATCCCATCCGGCCCGCCAACTGGTGCTATCACCAAGTTGATGGCGTCTAGCCAAGGCAAATTCACCATCCTTGACGTGACTGCTGATCAAGCGGCTGCAATGGACGGTGGCCGTAACCTTTGGGTGCCTTACACAATTGCAGCAGGCACGTATCCAGGTCAGGACAAAGACGTAAACACAATCGCACAGCCTAACTTTTTGGCTGTGAACGCCAGCGTTGATGAAGAGCATGTCTATATGCTGACCAAAACCATGTACGAAAACTTGCCGTTTTTGCAGGCAATCCACCCCGCGACCAAAGCTATGATGATTGAATCTGCAATGGCTGGTCTGCCAGCACCTCTGCACCCAGGTGCAGCACGGTATTACACCGAAGTTGGTCTGGAAATTCCAGCAAACTTGATCGCGAAGTAACGCGACTAGACGATTTAAAGGGGCACCAATTTAGTTGCCCCTTTTTACTACTTTGGGGGGGAACAAAATGACACATGCAATCCACGGCGGTCCTACGACGCGCGAGACGCTTTTAGATATGCCAGTTGGAAAGTTTGGGCCGCAACACATCGTGTTGATTTTTGCAATGTGCTTTGCAATTTGGCACGTTTTGACAAACGTTTACCTGACCGAACCGGGTTTATGGCAGAACGCCATCCACTTTGCAGGTTTTGCATTTCTCGCCTCAATCACCATCAGCCCATGGGGCAAACGCTCAAGCCAAACATGGGCTTGGGTTGCTGATATTATTTATGGACTGCTGGTCGCTGGCGCCGCCCTTTGGATAGCGTGGGCCGAAAGCGGATTGTATGAACGATCCCTTGCTGTCACAGGGCTGGGTTGGCAGTTTACGTTCATTGATTGGGCTGCTGGCCTGCTACTGATCTTCGCTTGCATAGATCTATCGCGCCGTGTTTCTGGTTGGGTCATCCCGATATTGATCATATTATCCCTCAGCTACATCCTGTTTCTAGGCACAATGTTGCCCGGCGTTTTCCGGTCTGCCAGCTTGCCACTCAATGACGTGCTGTTCCGCACCCTTTATAACGATGAGGGCATGTTCGGAATCCTTGGCAATATTTCAGTCACCAACATCACCCTATTCATGATCTTTGGCGGCTTTTTAGTCGTCTCTGGGGCTAGCAATTTTGTGATCGAAATTTCCAAAGTTGTTGCGGGTCGTGTCAAAGGTGGCGCGGCATTTGTTGCCGTTATTTCGTCTGCTCTTACAGGCACAATTTCAGGATCAGCAATTGCCAACACCGCCTCGACTGGTGTCATAACAATTCCATTGATGAAGGCCAACGGTTTTCGCCCGCAGTTCGCCGCAGGTGTCGAGGCCGCAGCATCAACTGGTGGCCAACTTATGCCGCCAATCATGGGGGCCGGTGCCTTTGTGATGGCCAGCTACACATCCATCCCCTACGGCACAATTGTCGCCGTTTCGGTTGTCCCTGCCATTCTTTATTTCTTGTCCGTTGCGTTTATCGTGCGCATTGAGGCAGTCAAATATAATGCTGGTTCACAGATTGATCTAACTGTTGATCGCGCCAAAATGTTGTCTGGTGGTTTGGTGTTTGTCATCCCTCTGGCCGTGATGATCTGGCTGCTTTTGACAGGTGTTACACCCTCCTTTGCTGCATGCTGGGCAATCGTGGCCGTCATAGCGACATCATGGTTCACCAGCCTGATTGCATATTTCAACAAGGACGGCGCGTTCAAGCCCGTCAACATGGGCCCCGCTAAGATATCAGAGGCGCTTGTCAGCGGCGTCCGCTCAGCAATTATGACAGCGATTTTGCTGACAGCGATCGGGATTATGAACAACGCGATCGTCACCAGTGGTGTCGGCAACGGGTTTTCATTGATGATCGCACAATGGTCCCAAGGTTCCTTAGTGCTGGCGATTGGCTTGATCGCGCTTGCCTCGCTGGTTTTGGGTATGGGGCTGCCAGTGACAGCGGCCTACATCATTCTTGCGATCTTGACGGCCCCTGCACTGGCAGGAATTATGGCCGATGGTTTAATCGCCGAACAACTTATGGCAGGCATCACTGACCCTGCGAAATCGGGACTTTTCTTCCTTGTGGATCACCCCCTTGTTGCCCAAGTGGCCACTGGTATGAGTAAATCCGAGGCTTGGGAACTGATCCGAAATATCCCGTTCGAAATAGCCGTCACGATCCGTCCTGCTTTGGTTGATCCAACTCTACAAACCACATTCTTACTCACGGCACATCTGATTGTCTTCTGGCTTAGTCAAGATTCCAACGTAACACCGCCAGTGTGCCTTGCCGCTTTTACTGCGGCAGGCATCGCGGGTTCACGTCCAATGGCCACGGGTTTCGAGAGTTGGAAAATCGCCAAGGGTTTGTATGTTGTACCGTTGTTGTTTGCCTACACGCCGTTGATTTCGGGTGAATTGATCGAGGTGCTTCAGATAGGGTTCTTTGCGTTGTTCGGAATTTACGCCACCAACGCGATTATCCAGTGGTACGCCGAGGGGCCAATAGGCCCGTTCTCCGCGCTGCTTCTGGTTCTGGGCTCTATTGGAGCCTATTGGCCGCTGGCCCTTATGCCCAATATTGCTGGGGCGGCTATGATCTTGTTTGTGATTGTTTTGTCTTCCCGCCGCCAACCGTTGATAGTTTGACCCAAGCGGGTTTGTAGCGGGGGCATCAGCGGCAACTCAATTTCAGTCTACGTATTACCGGCTGATTACGGACATTTGAACACGTTTTAGCGATAAGCGATATGGGCTCCAGATCGAACCATTTTTGCTCCCGGCGGGTCTTCTCTTGATGGTCCGCTTCTTTAGTAAAACTCAGGTTTTACACCTGCAGCGAAGGGTTACTTTCCGCCCTTTGCAGCCGTCCGTGCAGTTTGCAGCATGAGACACTTTGGGCTCCTTCCGGACCTTCGCTGCTTTTGCACATCTTGTGATATACAGGGCTGTCAACGTCTGGTTGCCGCTGTGGGAGGGAATGGTGGATCGGAGGATCTATCATGCAAACACCAAACTTACCGGCCATTCGTGCGCTTCGACCCGCTTGGAACAAAGGACGTATAGTCGGTCAAAAGCTCCCGCTAAAGCCCAAGCATGTTTGGGCAATCCGCGTGCGGCTCGAGTTGGCCGAGAACCATCGCGACCTTGCTCTGTTCAATATGGCTATCGACAGTAAATTGCGCGGCTGCGATCTGGTCCAAATGAAAGTCGTGGACGTAATGGCGTCAGGGCAGATCAAAGCGCGTGCATCCGTACTGCAAAGCAAAACCCAAAAACCGGTTCGGTTTGAAATTTCGGAAGGCACGCGGGCATCGGTCGCGAAGTGGATGGAAAACCCCGTGATGGTCGGGTCCGAATTTCTCTGGCCAGGCCGTTTCCACGAGCGCCTGCACATCTCAACGCGTCAATATGCTCGGATCGTGCGGGACTGGGTTGGGTCCATCGGTTTGGAAGTTACAGCTTACGGTACGCATTCAATGCGACGGACGAAGGTCACACAAATCTATAAGAAAACGGGCAATTTGCGTGCTGTTCAGCTTTTGCTGGGTCACACCAAGATGGACAGTACAGTGCGATATCTTGGCGTTGAACTCGAAGATGCCTTGGCAATCTCGGAAGCCATTGAAATCTAAACCTTCGGGCCGTTCGTAAGGGACGGCCCTTACCGGACGTTCGATGCAGGCTTGGTGAACGCCAAAACACAGCCGTTCGTAACCTGCGCAGCATCCCGCAATTGAATATCCAGCGTCTAAAACTTCTTAGCGATCTTCTTCATCAGCTTTGACATTTCGGTCAAATCGGAGTCAGTCAGAGTACTTGTTCTGAACTTTTCCAAAGCAGCCTTTTTCAGATTGCTTTTCGCAGACTTTTTGGCCCCGCTATTTGCTGATCCAAGTGCAGATACTTGGTCGACATTTTCTGCATACACGGCCGACAAAATAGATTTTGGCAGCAAGCCCTCGATACATTCGCTCCCTGGACTATCCACACCGACTGCGCAAAAGTCATCGTCAGCAGACAATCCGATGGACACGAGCTTTGGCTTCACCTCTTTTTCTGCATCCAAATCAAATGTTATGAAAACTTTTTCGAGACGAGAAAGCATGAACTGCAACACCTGAGTATTCTTTAGGGCGTCCTTTCCCCCATATCCCACGATCTCGACGTCATCCGGCAAGAAATATATGTTGGGATGCTTAGATTTAAGAACGTCAAAGTACTCAACATCAATAGCGCCCTCAACCAAGACGATTCTGGAATTTGGTGAAGCAATTATTTTTTTCCAAGGTATGAACTCTCCTGCCAAAACACCCAAGTTATCGGCAAAAGGTAGCATCCAATCGTCACCTGATGTATCAACCCTCTCGGTTTCTTTCAGCTTTTTGCGCGCCACTTTCCTCTCCAGCAAGATATTTGCAGTTGGATTTGTTTGGTTCAGCATATAAGGGCTATGCGTTGTTGCAAGAATTTGTATTCCAAAGTCTTCAGCTAAGTTATTCAAAACCTTTCCAAACTCAGCCTGAGCGGATGGATGCAGGAAACTCTCTGGCTCTTCAACAATGACAACTGGTGTCGATCTGTTTTCGGCCGCTTGTGACTTTCGAATGCGATTTGCTTCCAAAACTGAAATCAATACCCTCGTTCGATTTTGAGTACCCGAACCCCAGCTGCCCAGATTTCCATCAACACTCGTATCGTTCAGCTTTACGTTTAGCGGAAATCGAGATGAACTCCCCCTATCGAGGGTTGTTAGTTCAACGTCGTAGTTTTCACCTAATCTACCCAAGAGTTGGCTTAACTCTTCTTTGTGCCCCTTAGCTGCAGTCTTAACCTTATTGGAAAGGTTCCTCTCAGCAGCAGATATTTTCTTGCGGTCATCTTGTGAGAAATGAGACTCGAGAACTTCTGTCATTTCTCCGGAGAAATAGTAGAGCCGTTTACTCGGAGCAGTCGAGTTGTGGACCACCAGATTTGAAGCAGACTTAAATTTCTTTGCAATTTCGCTCGAGTTCTGGCTGTCTAGTTCATTGCCGTTGACGCGACACGATAGTTGCCTTTTCCCATCGGCCAGAAACTTCTCCGTTAGCCTGACTTCTGCAGTATCACCTTCGATCGGTATCGATGTGAATTTTTCTAATACAAAAAACACCTCAGCGTCATCGTGACGGTCTAGCTCGAGCTGTACAAATATTTCCATTTCGTTGGTATCGGACCATTGAGTGTGATCTCGACTGAAAGACAATGCGTTTTCGCCATGTATATAAGGCCGATCTTCGTCGTCCAGAAAGTTTCGAATTATTGTGACGATTGCTGTCTTTCCAGCATTATTGCGGCCACTCAGGGCGCAGTAGTCATGTTCAAAGGCAATGCTCATATCTTCAAGGGTGCGGAAACACTTCCCACCCACTTCACGTAGTTTCATTTAACAATCCGCTTTTTTTGAAAAATCATCCCTAGCGTGTAATCTGGATTTCACTTTTGGGAAAGCGGCCATTCAATCATTGCCGCAGCGAATGTCGGCAATCCGCCCTTTGTGTCGATCGACGTGAACGGCCCTT
>JBLHPE010000091.1:0-9890 GCA_047624005.1 Ascidiaceihabitans sp. | reverse complement strand
CAGTGTCAGTTATTTGCACCAATTTGGGACGGATGCAGCGAACGGTCGGCATAAAAACGCAGGCAGAAAATCAGACAAAGGATGGAAGGTACAAACCAACAACCAAAATCACCATCAAAGCAGCGGCGCCAATGGCGTCTTGCAACAACGTATCTTGTGAACGAACTGCAATTGTTTTGATTTGGCGAAGTGTTGTCATGTCGGTTCCCTTTACTCTTTGTTGCACCTTTGTTCTCATTTTCTCGATGCAAAGTAAAGAACTAAATAAGAACATTTGTGAACATTATGGAACAAAAGTGACTAACCCACTGAAATCAAACGAATGGCTTCATCCTGGCGCATTAACCAAAGAAGAACGCGGGCCGCCTTCCCTCGTGATCCTTTCAGATCGGGATCATCGTTCAACAAAGCGCGCGCGTCTGTTTGTGCAATCGCCATAAGCCCTGCTTGTCTTTCCAAATCGGCAACGCGGAATCGTGGTACACCAGATTGCGCCACACCGATAACATCACCTGCGCCCCGCATCTGCAAATCGGTCTCCGAGATTTTAAAACCATCTTCTGTTTCGCGAAGCACTTCCAAACGACGTTGCCCCGTTTGAGATAGCGGTGTTTGATACATCAACAAACAGGTCGAGGCGGCATCACCGCGCCCTACCCGCCCCCGCAGCTGGTGCAATTGCGCCAGCCCAAAGGTTTCTGCCCGTTCAATCACCATGATCGTCGCATTGGGCACGTTCACGCCCACCTCGATCACAGTGGTTGCAACCAACACCTTCGTTTTACCGGCCTGAAAATTGGCCATTGCAGCATCTTTATCAGCAGGTGGCATCTGGCCGTGCACCAAACCAACCACACCTTCGCCCAATGCCGCACGCAAATGTTTGAATCGCTGCTCCGCCGCAGTCAGGTCGAGAATTTCACTTTCCTCGACCAACGGACAGACCCAATAACATTGCCGCCCTTCTGCCATAACTGCGCGCAATCTTTCGACAACTTCATCCATCCGCCCTGTACTGACCAAAGCCGTCCGAATTGGTTTTCGACCTGGTGGTTTTTCATCCAGAACAGAGACATCCATGTCACCGTATTGCGCCAGCGCAAGGGAGCGCGGGATCGGTGTCGCAGTCATCACCAATACATCTGCATTACGGCCCTTTTTGCCTAGCTCAAGCCGCTGTCGCACCCCAAAGCGATGCTGTTCGTCGACAATAGCAATACGCAAGTCTTTAAACAAAACGTCAGGCTGAAAGACTGCATGTGTGCCGACCAATATCTGGATATCGCCACATTCAAGTGCTGCCAGCTTAGCGACACGCGCCTTGCCTTTGTCACGCCCTGTTAGAAGTTCGAGGACCACGCCCGCGTTTTCTGCCAAGGGTTGCAAACCTTCAAGATGTTGCCGCGCCAAAATCTCAGTTGGTGCCATCATCACGCCTTGGCCGCCCGCTTCAACAGCAACGAGAAGCGCCATAAAGGCCACCAAAGTTTTGCCTGAACCAACATCGCCCTGCAGCAAACGGTTCATTCGATCAGGTAGCACCATATCATCGGAAATCTCCGATATCGCACGTTGTTGCGCCCCTGTTGGGCGATAAGGCAACGCGGCCAATACCTTGGTTTGTAACTTTCCTGTCGCCTGACTAATTTGGCCTTGAACACGCCGTTCTTTTTGGCGGGCCAACGCTAATGTCAATTGATGCGCCAGCAGTTCGTCATAGGCCAATCGTTCCCGCGCGGGTGATGTTACGGCCAAATCTTCCTGGGCCAAAGGCGTATGAGCCGCCAATATCGCGACTGAAAAATCAGGCCATTCGCTCTTAATTTTCTGATTTGGGTCAATCCACTCATCAACCTTAGGCATCCGTTCCAAGGCACCACGCGTGGCTTTGAACATCATCTTTTGGGTCACACCAGCAGTCAACGGATATACGGGTTCAAAAATTGGGATGTCCGTTGCCTCATCCTCGGGCACTGCATGTTCTGGATGGACCATTTGCGCGACACTATCGAAAACCTCTACCCGTCCCGACACGATCTGGCGCGATCCTGTGGGTAATAACTTTTCAAGATAATCACCGCGGGCATGAAAATAGACCAACTGAAAGGACGTTAGATCATCTTCAACTTGAATACGGTAAGCGCCACCACGATTGCGCGGCGCACGATGGGCCCCAATTGTGACAGCGACGGTCACCACACCGGGCAGATCCGCATCTTGGATAGAGGGGCGTAGGCGCCGATCAATACCCGTGTTGGGCAATGTGAAAAGCAAATCCCGCGGTGCCTCAATGCCCAGTTGCGGGAACAGTTTGGCCGTTTTCGGGCCAATGCCAGTGAGGGTTTCAAGCCCTGCAAACAATGGGAAAAGTTCGGCTGGGCGCCCGCTCATAACCCTTTGATCAGGTCAAGCCAACCTGCCTCATCCATCGTTTGAACACCTAATTCTGCGGCTTTTTTCGCCTTCGAACCCGCACCCGGCCCTGCAACCAAAATATCAGTCTTGGCACTGACGGACCCTGACACCTTTGCCCCTAGGCTTTCCGCACGTGCTTTCGCCTCGGCGCGGCTCATCATCTCAAGGGTTCCTGTGAACACAACGGTTTTACCGGCAACCGGGCTATGGGATGTATCAAGTGCCTTAACCTCTGCAATTTTGAGGTGGGCAACCAAGCGATCAATCGCGCTGCGCTCAGCAGGCTGTGCAAAAGCATGAACAAGCGACCCTGCCATCACTGCGCCAACACCGTCGATGTCCAGCAACGCATCCCACGCCGCGCCCTCAAGGCTAGCTGCGCGATCCATTGCGACCTCTAACGCGGCCCAAGTGCTATAATGACCCGCGATAAGATTAGACGCAGCTTCGCCAATGTGACGAATACCAAGGGCAAACAAAACACGACCAAACCCGATCTCACGTTTTTCATCAATAGCATCAAAAAGTTTGGACGCCGACTTGTCGCCCCAACCTTCGCGATTTTTCAACAACTGAAGGCCCTGCCCAAAGCGGTCCCGCAACATAAAGATATCTGCTGGTTCTTTCACCCATTCATCTTTGTGAAATTGTTCCACTTGCTTGGCCCCGAGACCGTCGATATCAAAAGCGCCGCGACTTACGAAGTGTTTCAGATTTTCGACTGCTTGCGCAGGACAAATCAAACCACCTGTACATCGCCTTACAGCGTCCCCTTCATCGCGGGCTGCCAAGCTTTGGCATTCAGGACAAACTGTTGGAAATTCAAACGCAATTGCACTGTCCGAACGTTTGCTCAAATCCACGTCTGCAATTTTTGGAATCACATCACCAGCACGGTAAACTTGGACCCAATCACCAATGCGAATGTCACGACCACCACGAATTTCACCGCCTTTTGCACCACGTCCAGCGATGTAGTCTTCATTGTGCAGGGTCGCATTCGAAACAACGACACCGCCGACAGTCACGGGCTGCAAACGTGCTACGGGGCTTAATGCCCCCGTGCGGCCAACCTGAATGTCGATGCCGAGCAACCTAGTCCACGCGAGTTCTGCCGGAAACTTATGCGCCATCGCCCACCGCGGCGTGGTCGAGCGGAAGCCAAGACGCGCCTGCAGTGCCAAGTCATTAACTTTGTAAACAACGCCGTCGATATCATAGCCAAGATCAGCCCGCTGCTGTTCGATCTGCCAGTAATGGCGGATCATCGCCTTTGGACCGTCACATAATCTAGTCAATGGGTTGGTTGAAAACCCTAAATTGGCCAAGCATTCAATTGCACCATTTTGCGTCTCAGCCAATGGTGTCGACAAGTCACCCCAAGCATATGCGAAAAATCTAAGGGGGCGTCTACGGGTGATTTCAGAGTCCAATTGTCGCAGCGAACCAGCAGCCGCATTACGTGGATTGGCGAAGACTTTGTCCCCGTTGGCCGTTTGAGATTGATTTAAAGCGTCAAAATCAGATTGAGCCATGTAAACTTCGCCGCGCACTTCCAGAATTTTGGGTGCGTCTTCCAATTTATGTGGGACGTCTGAAATCGTCCGCGCATTTGCTGTGACGTTTTCGCCAACGGCACCATCACCACGGGTCGCCGCCTGTACAAGAATACCATCCTCATAACGCAGTGACAGTGACAGCCCATCAATCTTCGGTTCCGCAGTATATGAAAGCGCTGCACCAGTTTCGATCCCAAGGTATTTGCGGATTCGAATATCAAAGTCCTCGACATCGACGTCCTCAAAAGCATTTGATAGCGACAGCATCGCGACTGCATGCGTGACCTTTGAAAACCCGTCTGAGGGAGCAGAACCAACTTGGGCCGATGGACTATCCTTGCGCATTAGATGTGGGAATGCGGCCTCAAGTTCTTCGTTACGTCGTTTAAAGCGATCATACTCGGCATCATCAATCGTGGGCGCATCGTTGCCATGGTAGTCGGTATTGGCACGGGTCAGCAGAGCTGCCAATTGTTTCAACTCAGACTTTGCGTCTGTTTCAGTTAAATCAGAAATATTAGCATCAAAACTCAAAGACCTGCCCCCTCGTACGCCCAAAAAGGAATAGGCGGGTCGAGGGGGCAGGTCCAGTTTGTTTTCATTATCTTCCAAAGAAACCAAAGGCTGTTTGGATTAAACGTTAAGCACCCACTGCCATTCGCTGATCACTTGACGATGCGACAGGTTCAGGATCACGCAATACGTATCCACGCCCCCAAACGGTTTCGATGTTGTTTTCACCGTTGGTTGCTATGCTCAACTTCTTGCGCAGCTTGCAAATAAAGACATCAATGATTTTCAACTCCGGTTCGTCCATTCCACCGTACAAGTGGTTCAAGAACATCTCTTTTGTTAAAGTCGTCCCTTTGCGCAGGCTAAGCAGTTCCAACATCTGGTACTCTTTGCCCGTCAAATGGACGGTCTTATTGTCTACACTGACTGTTTTAGCATCCAGGTTAACCGCAACCTGACCCGTTTCGATCACAGATTGTGAGTGACCTTTGGAGCGTCGAATAATAGCGTGAATACGGGCTACCAGTTCCTCCCGATGGAACGGTTTTGTCAGATAATCATCAGCACCAAACCCGAATCCCTTAATTTTATTCTCAGTATCATCGGAGCCGGACAAGATCAAAATCGGCGTTTCGATGCGCGACAGTCGCAATTGCCGTAGCACTTCGTGTCCATTCATATCCGGTAAATCCAAGTCCAAAAGGATCAAATCATAGTCATACAATTTGGCCAGATCGATCCCTTCTTCACCCAAGTCCGTCGCATAAACGTTCAGATTTGCATGAGTCAGCATCAATTCAATGCTTTTTGAAGTGGTAGGATCATCTTCAACCAGTAGCACGCGCATATTTATATCTCCGCATCGATTTAAGGTTCATTGTTAGACCCAAACGTGAACAAAAAAGGTTAACCACCGGTTACCGATACTACAATTGTACGACAACAACCTAAAGTTGTCGATACTTTTGCAATGATGTTGCCTTTAACGCACCCTCACCGTGCAAGCTAACCGCCCGTACCCACTCTTGAAATTCATCTGAACTGATCCCGTAGTTCTTTTGTACATTCTCTTCGCTGATCAATCCGTACATTACCCCCCGCACAACCGAAGCCTTACGTGATGCCACCCATCGACGTGTATTGCGTGGCGGTAAATCCGCCAACGTAATCACCGAACCATCCGGCAACGTCACTGCCCTAGGTCCATCCACCTTTTTCAAAAACATCTTTTTTCCCAATTTATTGCCACCGCTGGTACATTGGGGCGATCGCGCTTAATGAGGGATGAAGCTACCCCTTGAGAGTAATTAGGATTTTCCTATATTCCTATGGAACGCTTGGAGAACAGCTATGCCACTAGATCAAAACATCCCCTTAAACTCGCTTGGCTTTGCCAAATCACCTGCAGAAACGCGTGTTGTGGTTGCAATGTCTGGCGGTGTAGACAGTTCGGTCGTGGCGGCGATGCTTGCTGAAGAAGGGTATGACGTCGTTGGCGTAACCCTTCAGCTTTATGACCACGGCGCGGCCCTTGCAAAAAAGGGCGCCTGCTGTGCTGGGATTGATATTCATGATGCACGGCGTGTTGCCGAAACGATGGGATTTCCACACTACGTTTTGGATTATGAGAACGTGTTCAAAGATGCGGTAATAGATGAATTTGCCGACAGCTATTTAGGTGGTGCAACACCTGTCCCCTGCATTCGATGCAATGAAAGGGTAAAGTTTAAGGATCTTTTGGAAACCGCCAAGGATCTTGAAGCTGATTGTATGGCCACAGGACACTACATTCAGCGCATGGTTGGCGACAATGGACCAGAACTGCATAGCGCAGCGGATTCGAATCGTGACCAAAGCTATTTCTTGTTCTCAACCACGGCTGACCAACTCGATTATTTACGTTTCCCCTTGGGCCACCTACCGTCCAAAGACGAAACACGAGCGCTCGCTGAAAAATACGGGCTAAGCGTGGCGGACAAACCAGACAGCCAAGATATTTGTTTTGTGCCGGACGGGGATTACGCATCTGTCATTCGCAAACTACGACCAGAGGCTGCAGCCCCCGGTGATATTGTCGACGTTGAAGGTAACGTTCTGGCGCAGCATGACGGCGTGATCAACTACACCATCGGTCAGCGGCGTGGTTTGGGCATTGGTGGCTTGGCCGACCCACTTTACGTGGTGAAATTAGACGCCAGCACCAAACAGGTCATTGTTGGGCCAAAATCCATGCTGGCGACGCGCATTGTGCCGCTAAAGGAAATCAACTGGCTTGGAGACGCCCCCCTGATGTCTCAAAAAGAATGGCATGTCGGGGTACGGGTTCGGTCAACACGCCCACCAACTGAGGCGATCATTCGCCCAATTTCAAACACCGAAGCCACTGTGGAATTGGTTCTGGCAGAACAAGGCATATCGCCCGGGCAGGCTTGCGTGTTTTATGACCGTGACAGCAGCCGCATCTTTGGCGGTGGTTGGATTCACAAAGGATAATCTCGAGCTACTCAAAAATGTCGTCTGCGCGATCAGCGCAGGCTCTTTGATCAGATCAAAGCGTTTGGCATACGGGCCAATACAGCACGGGCTGCACGCAAACCGGGATCTTCGCCGCCTTGCCCAAGTTGCGCCATCGTATCTGCCATAGCATCCAACTGCGGTTGCGGATTTACAATCAAACGTTCAAGACCAGCTGCGATAAGATCCGCGCGACATTCAGCCCCAACAAATTCGGGCACATGGCGGGTATCAGATACCAAATTGATCAAATTTCCTGTATCAACCTTGACCATCCGTTTGATGATAATCCGGCTAAGCCAATTCAAATCATAGGCGCTGACCATTGGTGTGCAGGCCGCAGCCAGTTCCAAAGCAACAGTGCCCGAAACAGCAATCGCGAAATCTGCTGCCGCGAAAGCCGCGCGTTTCTCAGTCATCACCGCGTCCAAATCACGACCGCTTGGGTCAAGAATCAATGGTACAACAGGCCAATTCCGGGTTTCTTGTGTGACCAATTCAGCCACAGGACCTGCCGCGGGAACAACCACCTTTAATTTAGGATGTTTGGCCAAGATGGGTTGTAGCGCCTGCCCTAAGACACTTGCCAACCGGCTAACCTCCCCTTTGCGCGATCCCGGTAGAACCAGCAACACCGGATCAGCATCGGTCAAACCATGTTTAGCCCGAAAGGCGGCTGCGCCTTCTGCGTCCACGATGGGTTCTGCCACCACTGGATGCCCAACAAAATCGCAGTCCATTCCAACGGCTTCCATGAAGGGCGGCTCAAATGGCAACAGCGCAAGGACGTGATCTATCACCTTAGCCATCTTTGCCGCACGTTTGGGACGCCAAGCCCAGACAGAGGGTGCCACATAATGCACACAGCGAATGTCGCTGGATTGTTTGACGAGCTTAGCCACACGCAGCGAAAAATCAGGACTGTCGATTGTGATCAACACATCAGGTTTCGTGTCGATGACTGCTTGCGCCGTTTCGGCGATACGTCGTTTCAAATGGCGGTACTTAGGCAGAACTTCTGCGATTCCCATCACGCTTAGCTCATCCATAAGAAAACGACTGCTAAGCCCCTGCGCCTGCATCAAAGGGCCACCAACACCGTCAAAATTTACATCTGGGCGCAACTGACGCAACCCTGCCATCAAAGCACCACCCAATTTGTCGCCTGATTGTTCCCCAGCAATAATGAAAACCCGCAAGCGTCTATTCCCCGGTCCGTGACCACAGGACCATACCTGCAGCATTAGCCATTTCTATGCATTTCTCATGCTCAAGCAAGATAACGTCGCCCGCATCAATCACGATACCTACAAGGCCAGCTTTTTGAGCTGCTTCAATGGTTGCAGGTCCAATCGTTGGCATATCTGAGCGGGTGTCCTGTCCTGTCTTGGGGCCCTTGACCAAAACCCCCTGCGCGCGCAGCCGTGTCTCAGGCAAATGCCCAAGCATGAAATCCGTACCACCGATCGTTTCCATGCCAATCAGTTGCCCACCACCAGTCACGCAGGCCTGCCCAACATCCATAGGGGCCAATGCGGCCAAGACATCTGCGCCAAGCTTTGCATCATTGCGCATTTGGGCGTCAGGCCATTTTTCACTTAAAACACCTGGAGGCGCGACAAGATCAGGGACCAGTTCATGAGCTGCACGTACAGCGAAACCAGTCTGCTCAAACAGCCCCATAATAGCACGCAACGCGCCGTCGTCCCCTGATGTCAACGCGCCTGCAATCAATGGGATCAGTGGGGCGGTGTGTTCATCCAGCTTCGTCGGATCAAGAATGGGTCGATTAATGGCCCCACAAAGGCAAACTTCGGTCACACCACGTTGACCCAATTGGATCAACAACGTCCCAAGGGTTTCCAAACGGAAATTTAGATCCGCCTCCAACGCATCAGGCGCAAACCCATCAAGCACGCAAACCAACGGTTTCTCTGGTTGAGCGTTAGCCACCAGCGCCGGCAATGTGCCAGTTCCACAAATCAGCGCCAGCATCAGCGCGGCGTCAGGAATGAACGATCACTGTCACCCAACACAAAATCTACGATTTCTTTGACGTATGTGCTGTCTGTCTCGCCGCCCAACCGCTCTACGCGGTCATGGAACGTACCCTCGCCCTGCGCCAACATTTGGAATGCAGCCCTTAGTGCCGTGATATCGGAACGCGCAACACCACGGCGCTTCAAGCCAACCAAATTCAAGCCATCCAAAACGCCGCGCGGCGCTTGAACCAAGCCATAAGGGATCACATCATTCGTCACCATCGTTACGGCACCAATAATGGCGCCCCGCCCGATGCGCACAAACTGATGAATACCTGCCAAACCACCAACGATGACGTCGTCTTCTAAAATACAATGCCCAGCAATAGCCGCGGAATTCACAACAATCACACGGTCACCAATGACTGCGTCATGGGCGATATGGCAACCGGCCATAAACAGTCCATCATCGCCAATCTTAGTTATGCCACCACCGCCTTCGGTGCCTGCATTCATGGTCACATGTTCGCGAATGCGATTACGCTTGCCGATGATCAGCCCAGATTGTTCACCTTTGAATTTCAGGTCCTGTGGGATTTCTCCAATCACAGCGAAAGAGAACACAACGGTCCCTTCCCCGATCTGTGTACGTCCTTTGACAACCACATGGCTTTTCAATTCGACGTCTGGCCCAATCGTGACCTCAGCCCCGATAAGACAAAACGGACCAATCACAGCACTCGGATCAATCTGTGCGCCATCTTCGATCACACTAGAGGCATGAATATTGCTCAACGCAATTACTCCTTTGGCAAGTCCATCATGGCGGTGAATTGGGCTTCAGCCGCCATTTCGCCATCGACTTCAGCAATACCAGAAAATTTCCAGACCTTCCCACCAGGTTTGC
>JBLHPE010000090.1:0-10179 GCA_047624005.1 Ascidiaceihabitans sp. | reverse complement strand
ACAAGAACGACAATGTCATCGGGTCGGTGCATTGTGCCAAGATGCTGCACATTTTGTTCAGCCATGACGATGTTCCTGAAGCGCGGGAGTAGGTCATCATGGACTTCATGAGACACCACCCCAAACTAACATCTTTTGGTGGACTGTTGGTCGCGTTCTTTCTGTTGGTGGCTTTGGTTCCTCAGAATGAGGGTAATTATCTATGGCGGTTTCCTTCGCTCATTGCTTGGTTGCCGGGATGGATCAATGACTTTGCCGAATTTCTGATGTTCGACTTCATGCCTGTCGAAATCTATGATCCAGATCTTGATGACTATGAGACATCCGCCCTATTGCGTGAAATTACACGTGGCTTCTCAGGTGCCGTTCTGGTTCTGATCGAATTTATCCGCGAGTTCCTTATTGGCGGTCGAAAGACCATCGTCTTTTTCACCAGCTGGGATTTTGTACGCGACAACCCCTGGGCAGTTTGGCCCGCATTACCTTGGACGGTTGTGACCACTGGCGCGATGATTTTGGGTTATGCATTAAAAGGCAGGGGGCTTGCGGCGCTGGCGGGCGTGGCACTGACTTATATTTCGGTATTCGGACAGTGGGAACCGGCGATGCAAACGCTGTCGTTTGTTCTGGTCGCTGCACCTTTGTCGATCTTGTTGGGTCTATGTTTCGGTGTCCTTGCGTTCAAAAGTCGGGCGGTTGAGTCAGCCTTGATGCCGCTGCTGAACGTTGCACAAACAATGCCACACTTTTCATATCTTGTGCCCGTCACCGTGTTTTTTGGTGTTGGTGACCATGCTGGCGCAATTGCGACCGTCATTTTTGCCACTCCACCCATGATCCGCTTGACCTTGTTGGGTATGAAAAAAGTGCCGCTAGAAGTGGTTGAAGCAGGTTTGATGAGCGGTTGTACCACCCGTCAAACTCTGTTCCGCGTTATCGTGCCGACTGCACGTCGTGATATCTTGATCGGCGTCAACCAAGTTATCATGCAATGCCTTGCGATGGCGGTGATTGCGTCGTTCATTGGTGCCAAAGGGCTTGGTTATAACTTGTTACTGGCCCTGAACGGTTTGCGGATCGGTTTGGCGTTGGAGTTGGGTATTTGTATCGTTCTAATCGCCGTTGTTCTGGACAAGCTTTCGCTCGCATGGGCAAACAAACAGACTGACTATTTCGCAGATCTTAGCTTTGCACAACGCCACATCTACTTGTTAGTTTTCCTTGGTGTGTTCTTGGTGTGTATTGTCATTGCTGTCATCGGAAAGCAGATCTTTGGCGAGGGGATTAATTACCTTTACTTGATCCCACATTCAAAAGGCATCACGACGGAATGGTTCTGGCAAGGCGGTGTCGATTGGATGGTCGAAAACTGGTATGCAGGCCTACAAGGTTTTAATCGTGGATTGATCGTCAACGTATTGCAGCCAATGAAAAAGGCATATCTTGCCATGCCTGTCAGCGCCACGTTCTTGCTGGTTATGGGCGTTGGATATATCATAGGCGGTATCCGTTCTGCCCTTACGGTTGGCAGCTTCTTGTTGTTTATTGCGCTGACCGAATGGTGGGATCGTGCTTTGATCACGGCTTATATGGCGTCGTTTGGCGTGATCGTTTCAGTAAGCCTTGGCCTAATCATCGGGTCACTTTGCGCGCAATCACAACGGGCCTCTAAAGTGGCGCTTTTGGTTTGTGACACCTTCCAAACCTTTCCGTCCTTCATCTATCTGATCCCCGTTATCATGTTGTTTGGCGTCACGGACACGTCTGTTTTAATGGCCGTGGTCATCTACGCAACAATCCCTGCCACCCGATACACCATTGAAGGTATCCGCAATGTGCCACAACACTTGCTAGATGCAGGAATGATGTCAGGCGTCACAAAACTGCAGCGGTGGACAAAGATCGAACTGCCACTTGCATTTCCACACATCATGTTGGGCGTGAACCAAACGGTCATTTTCGCACTGTTTATGGTTATCATTGGCGCGATGATCGGGACCGAGGACTTGGGTCAGTACATCCTAAAAGCACTGTCTGACAAGCAAGGTATCGGCAACGGCCTGATGCTTGGTCTGTGCGTTGCCTTCATTGGATTGACTGTCGATCATCTGATCACCCGCTGGGCGAAAGATCGCAGTTCACAACTGGGGTTAAAATAAACAGATGTCGCTGCATGAGCCAAAGTTGATGTGTCTAGTTGTCGTGTGCTGTCATTGGTTGTCGTGGCGTAAAGGCGTGCCAACCTTCTTATCTTTCTATTTTCATAGGGTTAGCCAGTTAACCCTAAAAACCAATTCTTCGAAGGTCGAACCATACTATGCTTGATAATGTTTATGCCAAGGTTCAGCCGGGTCCGCCGCGTCCCAGCAAAATTTACCTGCCAAGCCAGTTCTCGCTGCCTGCGGGTCATGAACGCTATGTTGTTGAAGGGTCAGGTGCGATCCTTGTTCAAGTGGAGGTGGGTGATCAGATCACCATAACCAACGACGAAGGCGGACAGATATGCGAACTTATTGCAACAAAACCTAGTATATTCACTGGTATTGAAACTACACAAGCGGATGGCCTACGGGCATTGCTGAGCTCGAACAACCAATCTTTGCGTGGGATGCGCATGGGGCTGGATGCACGTGGATTTGACGCGGCCAATGCCCAGGCTATTCGTTTGTTTGACGCAGACACGCGCGCCAACGCCAATGAAACACTCCGTGCTGAAAGTGACGGCGCAATCATTGTAGCAGCACCGGGTGATCCGATGGATCATGAAAGGCAGAACACCACCACATCGCTGACGGTTATGATCAAACGTGCGATTATCAAAACCCGCATAGGGTTTGAGCTGCCGCCCCCAATCGCTGACCCGTTACAAAGCATCCGAATTCACACGCAAACCGCAGAGTCGTACTTCGTCAAAGCGGGCGACTACATTCAGATACTCGATGTTGACGGGCGCCAGTGTTCGGATTTCGAGTGTTTTTCCGCCCGCAAACTGGACAAGGGGATCGAGCACGCTTTGGATGTGACGACGACCCGTACTTTGATGGGCCACGCCTATCCAATGCCAGGGTTGCATGCGAAGTATTACGATCAAGAAATGTTGCCATTGGTCGAGGTTGTCCAAGACACATGCGGGCGTCACGATGCGTTTGCGATGGCGTGTTCGGAAAAATATTACAACGACATGGGCTATCCAGGTCACCCAAACTGTTCAACGAATTTCAACAACGCGCTGAAAGATTATGGCGTCGCGTCAAGACGTGGGTGGATGGCTATCAACTTCTTTTTCAACACCAGCCTTGATGAACACGGCGTCATGTATTCGGATGAACCTTGGTCACGGCCGGGCGACTACGTTTTGTTGCGCGCGCTGACTGATATCATCTGCGTGTCCTCCGCATGTCCCGACGACACGACAGCGGCAAATGGCTGGAACCCCACCGACATTCACGTCCGAACTTATTCGGGCGTCGAAAAATTCCAACGCTCCGTCGCCTACCGACCAACCCCTGAAGCAGAGCTTAAAATGACCAAACAAACCGGCTTCCACGATCAACTCGCCAAACATACCCGCAACTTTGTCGAATATAATGGCTACTGGTTGGCCAGTTGTTTCGCCGAAACAGGTCCGATTGAAGAATATCACGCCTGTCGTCAGGATTGCGTGATCACCGATCTGTCGCCTTTGCGTAAGTTTGAGATAACGGGCCCAGACGCCGAGGCATTGTGCCAATACGTCTTCACCCGCAATATGAAGACGCTGGCAATTGGCGCGGTTGTCTATACGGCCATGTGTTACGAGCATGGTGGAATGATCGACGATGGCACTGTGTTCCGTTTGGACAAAGACAACTTCCGCTGGATTGGTGGTTCGGATTACGGTGGCGAATGGATCCGTGAACAGGCCGAAAAACTGGGGCTCAACGTCCTTGTTCGTTCGTCCACCGACCAACTGCACAATGTCGCGGTGCAAGGGCCAAAATCCCGAGATCTGCTTCGAAACCTTGTTTGGACGGCACCACACAATCCAGAATTCGACCAGCTTGGTTGGTTCCGCCACACGCCTGCGCGTCTACACAGTGAAACGGGCACTGCGTTTGTCCTGTCTCGCACAGGTTATACAGGCGAGTTGGGGTATGAAGTGCTCTGCCATCCGAAAGATTGCGAAGAGATTTTTAACGCGATTTGGGAGACAGGCAAAGACTATGGTCTTAAGCCAATGGGTTTAGATGCGCTTGATATGGTGCGGGTCGAGGCTGGTCTGATCTTTGCAGGCTATGATTTTAGCGACCAGACTGATCCGTTTGAGGCAGGCATCGGGTTCACCGTTCCGCTTAAATCAAAGACCGATGATTTCATCGGGCGTGATGCGTTGATCCGGCGCAAAGAACATCCGCAGAAAAAACTAGTGGGCCTAGATATCGACAGTGCTGTCGACGTGGGGCACGGTGATTGTATCCATGTGGGGCGGGCGCAAGTGGGCGAAGTCACCTCTGCCATACGGTCCCCGTTGTTGGGCAAGAATATCGCAATGGCGCGGGTTGATGTAGCGTACGCCGCTGCGGGCACGGCTTTGGAAATTGGCAAGTTAGATGGGCATCAAAAGCGATTACCAGCAGAAGTGCGCCCTGACCTTGCCGCGTTTGACCCGACAAAAGAGCGCCCGCGTTCGTAACCACAAATGGCCATAAGGCTGAACACCATAAAAAAGACTAACAACAGATAGGGAAAACATCATGGCCATCATTTGGAGACATTCGGTTCTTGGACCACGCCACGCAGAGATTGGTGGAGAATTAGAAGACTGGAATGGCATGGGAACCGCATGGTTCTACGACCAGACGCCTGAACGCGCCAAAGCCGACTATGAAGCGATCCGTACCAAGGCTGGCTTGATGGACGTGTCAGGTCTGAAAAAAGTCCACATGGTGGGTGCCGATGCGGCGTTTGTGATAGACTGGGTGACAACACGCAACGTCGAGAAAATCGGTGTTGGTCGGGCAAGTTATGCGTCGATCCTGAACGCGGATGGCAAATTCATTGACGATTGTATCATTTATCACCTTGCGGTGAATACTTGGATGGTTGTGCTCGGTACGGGCGCTGGGATGGAACAGCTGACGTCAGTTGCATTGGCGAAAAACGTAGCTGTGTTGTTTGATGACGATCTGCACGATCTTTCGTTGCAAGGCCCGCTGGCTGTTGATTTCTTGGCAAAACACGTGCCCGGTATTCGTGACCTTGCCTACTTCGGCATCATGCACGCGAAACTGTTTGGCAAGAACGTCATGTTTTCGCGAACAGGTTACACTGGCGAACGCGGATACGAAATCTTTGTCGGTGCAAAAGATGCTGTCCACGTTTGGGACAATATTCTGGCCGAGGGCAAAGATATCGGTATCCGCCCGTGCCAGTTCTCAACCTTGGACATGCTGCGGACCGAAAGTTATCTGCTGTTTTATCCGGGCGACAATTCCGAAACCTATCCATTTGAAGATGGCTCTCCTTGCGGCGATACGATCTGGGAGTTGGGCCTGGAATTCACAGTTTCACCTGGGAAGACTGGCTTTATCGGAGCCGAGAACCACTATGCGTCTGAGGGGCGTGAACGCTTCAAAATTTACGGCGTTCGTTTAGAGGGCACTACGCCAGCAGATGAGGGTGCAGACCTGCTACAAGACGGCAAAAAGGTTGGTCACGTGACATTCGGGATGAATTCTGAGGTGAACAACCACAATGTTGGTATCGCACGGATGCCGAAAGACTGTGCTGTAGCGGGCAAGAAGTTGACCATCCGCAATGGCGACGGGACAGAAATTGCCTGCGTCACCGAAGAGATGCCTTTCTATGACAAGGAAAAAGTAATCCGCGCCGCTAAAGGCTAACGTTAAGAGGGCGCGGATTTTGATCCGCGCCTCAACTGTCTGCAAGAGGGCAATTATGTCGAAATTTAAATTCCCGACGTCTATCATCAGCCGTCCAGTTTACGGCACACTTAAGGTGCGCTCCGGTAAGCATCATTTGATGGTCGCTGATGCCGAAGGGGCCGAGGCGATCCTAGACGTGGCTACGCCGAGTCTGATGGCCAACAGCCACATCATTTATATCCCGCGTGGTACAGATTACGCCGATAAATTACGCATGTTAAACCCTGCGCAGTTTTACGAAGGGCCGACTTACGCCGCCTCAGCCTCGCGTATTCAGCGGGTGTTAGATGGGTCGCATATGGGGTTACAGATTTATCTCGCAGGGACCGAAAGTTTGATGGGGCAGGCACAGAGTTTGGCGATGCAATCGGGCTTTGCGCACACGGCTATTCAGACAGAACATCGCGGTTCTATCGCACGTCGAATGCAGTGTGTGCATTGTAAAGGCATCACCGATGACGTCGAATTCGATCCCTTTGTCTGTTCGCACTGCGGTTTGAACCTGTTTGTGCGGGATCACTATTCGCGTCGTTTGGCGGCCTATCAGGCTGTATGCATTGATGCAGAAGATCCGGGAAATGTTCCAGCATCAAAAGGGATTTATGCCCAAGGAGATGAGGCATGAGTGTTACCGCACAAAAAATTGAAACAGGGGCAAGGAAGATCGACGTCGAACTCACGGCCATTGTGCCCCTAAATGAACTGGTGACGCGGTTCGAATTTCGGCGGATGGACGGTCAATTGTTTCCACCTTTTTCTGGTGGTGCACACACCGTTGTTGAAATGCAGATTGATGGACGTAAGCGCCTAAATCCATATTCACTAATGTCTGATCCGTCTGATCGCTCAAAGTATGCAATTTCTGTGCGGCGAGATGATGAAGGTCGTGGCGGGTCCCTTTTCATGCATCGCAATGTCAAAGTTGGCGACAAGATGGTGGTGACTTATCCGGTCAATCTATTCTCGCTGGATCTACGCGCCAAGAAACATTTGTTCTTTGCCGGTGGCATCGGGATCACGCCATTCATGGCAATAATCTCTCAGATGGAACGCACCAACAGCAACTGGGAGCTGCACTACGCATGCCGGTCCAAAGCCCTAGGGTCATACGTGGATGAGTTGACGTCAAAATACCCAAACAACGTGCATGTCTATTACGATGACCAGAAACAGACGATTGATTTACAGACCCTTTTGGATGGGCAACCGCTGGGTACAAGCGCTTATGTGTGCGGACCCAAGGGCATGATCAAATGGCTTCATATGACAGCCGCCGCTGCGGGTTGGCCGATCACTAGCGTCCATTCCGAGGAATTCTTGGCCCCCGAACCTGGTGTTCCTTTTGAGGTGCGGCTTTGCCAATCTGACAAAATCATCACTGTTGGCGAAAATGAAAGCCTGCTGGAAGCGATTGAGCGGGCCGGCGTAGACGCACCGTTCCTATGCCGTGGCGGATCATGCGGACAGTGTGAAACCGATGTGGTGTCAAGTGATGGTACATTCGTACATCGTGACCACTGGCTGGATGACGGTGAACACACGTCTGGTAAGAAAATTATGCCATGCGTCAGCCGCTTTATCGGCAAATATTTGGAGCTAGACAGATGACCCTTCAGTTTAATGACGAGACATTTCGCGACGACTATACCTTTAAGAATTCGCAACGTGCGATAGATCGCTTTCCGTTCCCGTTCCATGAAGACAGCTATATGTATTCGGTGAATATGGAACAGCATCGCGGTGGCCCAAAAGACAGCATTTACGAGATGCGCTTTGATGTCGACGAACATTATGTGGCCGAGATGCGGGACCGTGCGATGGTTTTGGCAGATGATCCACTTCGCTGCCAATCGCTTCCACACATGACTTTGGCAGGTTGGGACTTGCTTGAGTTGATCATGGTCTCAAAATCTGAAGACTATCCTGACTTGTTTGAATTGCACCGTGATGGCGACACATGGCGTTGGATCAACAAGCCTTTGGGCATTGATGACACGTTCACTTTCATGGACGAAGCCACGCTTCCCTTTGGCCCGATGGAATACATCACCCGCCAAGCGCAGGGCGATTTTTGTGTGCTGGATCAACGCGAAGAAAACCTGTGGATGGACGCAGGAATGATTACAACGCAAGCGGATTGGTCGCTTGATTTCGATATCGGAATGAATTTTTTCGAATGGCATGCACCGGTGCCTCTGGCACATGAAAAAGGTATCTTTACCCGAGCGTTGAAGTTCCTTCTAAGTATCCAGCAGGGCACACCTGCGCGGCGGCTGAACTGGACAATGACGGTGAACCCATTGCTGGATACCTCGCCTGAAAACTACCATAAATGGGGCATTCAAAAGACATCTGTAACGCCTGAAAATATTGGATCGAAGCAGCACTTGCGGGTGGAACTACAAACGTTCTACCGCCTGCCACGTTCAAACGCTTTGGTGTTCCCGATCCGATGTTATCTGTGCAGCTTTGACGACCTAATGACCAAGCCAAAATGGGGCCGTCGTTTACACCGTGTGATCCGCGATCTGCCAGAAGAGTTGGCGATCTACAAAGGCTTCATCAACAACCGCCCGATGATGCTGGATTACCTGTCGGCGTTCGACGACGGGTTGCCGACTGGAGCTGGTGTGTTCGCAGACGAGGACACAGAGCCTGCGCTTGCAGTCATGGACCGCTGACTTAACGGAAATTAGAGTATTTACCAAACAGGATTTCATTGGCGGTAGCTTGGAAGACACAAAAGTAGCCATCCGCAGGTGTGTCGCGAATGGCAAAAACCCGCTTCATGTCGATCCAGCTATTAAAATGCTGCGTTCTGCACGATTGTCCGCAATGCGAAAGCCACGCC
Organism: Ascidiaceihabitans sp.; assembly: GCA_047624005.1. GTDB lineage: Bacteria > Pseudomonadota > Alphaproteobacteria > Rhodobacterales > Rhodobacteraceae > Ascidiaceihabitans. The sequence continues at coordinate 1,404 of JBLHPE010000090.1, read as the reverse complement.
GCAGTATCTGGTGATGGTCGTCTTTCAGACTATGGGAGTGCCGCGTTCAATGGCAGCTTTGTCCGCCGCGCCGGCCTTATGTATCAAACGCACCAACACCGGTGAATCCCTACACGGTATAAAATAGCATGGGGCAATCAATTGTCATTCAGGGCTTAATCAAGAAACGCGGCGCAATAGCCGGCCAACAAAATGGACCATAGGTTTCCGCAGATGCTATTCGTCAATCTGGCAGCGATAGACCGCGCCTTACCGCTTTGCGGCTATCAGGCGATTCCAAGGGCATAGCGCCGCATTGCAAGTACAAGCAGTTATTCGAGCGTAGCGAGTTGAAGCTGACGATTATCAACATGTCAGGGAAGCATCTGCGGATGATAAGGCAATTGCTGTGCGTATCATTGAGGCGAAGGGTTGGTGCGCGATCTAGATCCAACCGCATCTCTATTTTTTGTTGAGCGACACCAGTCTTGCAGTGCGATGCACTAAGGTTTTTTTTGGCGCTCAATTAGAACCTATCTTATCTGGCTTCTTGCACAGCGTAGGGACCGGGCAGTTTTTCGTGGAGCGGGGTGCGATCGTTAAGCGCGAAGAGACCACAGAGGACAAGAACAGCAATTAGCCAAATCCATCTGGATGCCCGCTTCCTGCCGGGTGCCGCCCGCTAAGCAGATAACAACCCGGTCGCATTCAGTATTTTTTCTGCAGAGAATAGCATAAAAGTCCTGCATCTTACCAGTTGGTGCACTGCGCAGCAAAAGCCCGGTTCACAACCGTGCAGCATCCTGCTGTACTGTAAAAGAACAATTAACCTTCCCGCCCTACCGCGCCTAAAACAGCGCTTTTGTCCGTTCAACTTCCTGATGCGATAAGATCGCGTATTTTCACAGCTTTAACAAAGTGGTCGAGTTCGGGCGGCACCCCCGACGGCCCGGGAGGTGACGGGCTCAAAGCCCCGGCCCTGCGTTTCGACGCAGAATCCGTGCTCTTTCCGCTCTACCGCAGCCTGCTTGACTATCTTCCTCCGACCGACCCCTCTTCTCAGGATTGACACCGCACCACATTGAGACCGCGCGCGAAACGTGCAGACAGCAAGTAGGCCTACCGCCCATTGCAGCCATCGTTGCAGTTTGCAGCATCGGTCAACAAGGGCTCAGTACTGCCGTAAGCCGCGCGCTGCATGAATGGCCGGTCTGGAAAGAGTGACCATTGGTTGCGCTGCGCACGGACTCACAAACTGCGGACAAAATTACTGTTTGGTCATTTGGACTATAGGCCTACTTCGAGGGCAGTTTGGGTAACGCCGCATCAGATACTTGCTTGCATGCATCAACAGTCTGGGTCACGCTGGTTTTATGAAACTCAAGCTGCATCACATTAATCTATGCTCGAGCAATGTCGCCGAAA
>JBLHPE010000089.1:0-10518 GCA_047624005.1 Ascidiaceihabitans sp. | reverse complement strand
CTACACCCGTTACAGATTTCGCAAGGACGCTATGTTTTTGCATTCATCGCGTTGGGCATGGTCGCAGCAATTGCGCGCCCTAAACTTGGGATGCCACATTGGCGGCTGCATATTGTGCGCACAGCATTTGGGTGGGCTGGCGTCACGCTAATGTTCGCATCTGTAGCCTTTATTCCCTTGGCCGACGCGACAGCCATCTCATTTCTGAACCCAGTGTTCGGTATGATGCTTGCAATCCCACTTTTGGGGGAACGAGTCGGTCCAATCCGATGGTCGGCTGCCATTATTGCACTGGTCGGGGCGCTCGTATTGCTACGCCCAACGCCTGATAGTTTTCAAATCGCAGCACTCTTGCCACTGGGCGCAGCAATCTGCCTTGGATTTGAATTGATCTTTATTAAAAAACTGACAGGACGTGAGAACCCGTTTCAAGTTTTGTTAGCCAATAATTTCGTTGGCGTCATCATATCGACTGCCGCAGTTATACCATTTTGGATCCCCCCTACGCTGGCACAATGGGGGATACTGGCGCTAATTGGCGTGTTTATGGCTGTCGCACAGACCTGTTTTGTAAATGCAATGGCGCGGGCAGATGCCAGCTTTGTTGCGCCCTTCAGCTACGCCACTTTGATCTTTGCAACCCTCTATGACCTCATTTTCTATGACGTTTTTCCAGATGCAATCACTTGGCTAGGTGCAGGTATAATCATCGCTGGTGCCGTTCTTTTGGCAGTTCGCGAAGCACAACTGCGACGCACATGACGTATCACGCTTGTCACCGCCCGCAGAACCATTAGAATAGAGCGCTGAACAACACCCCAAAGCGGCCTTTCTTATGGGTCGCTTTTTAGCTTAGGGAAACCCTATGTCCTGGACTGACGACCGCGTTGACGTACTTAAAAAGATGTGGGGCGAAGGCCAATCGGCCAGCCAGATCGCAAAAGAATTAGGCGGCGTGACCCGCAACGCCGTTATTGGCAAGGTTCACCGCTTGGGCCTGTCCAACCGTGCGACCACCAGCACAGCGGCAAAAACCGATGCAAAGCCAAAGGCCGCGCCAAAGGCACCCGCCAAGCCTAAGGTCGTGATGCAGACGGAACCGGCAATCAAACCTGCCGATCCGAATGCGCCAAAATCGACACTGCCTGCCCGCAGGCAGATCATTCCGGCAGGCCAGCCGTTGCCACCGCAGCCTTCTGCCAACGAAATCAGCCCAGAAGCATTGGCCAAGGTCAATGAAATTGAGAAAAAGGCAAAACGCCTGACCTTGATGGAATTGACCGAACGGACATGCAAATGGCCGGTTGGTGATCCAGCGACCGAAGATTTTTGGTTCTGTGGTCTGACTGTGAAGCAAGGCAAACCTTATTGCGAAGCCCACGTTGGCGTTGCATTCCAACCGATGAGCGCGCGTCGCGATCGTCGCCGTTAGATACACAAGCGTTAGGTGTGCAACACACACACCTTAACTTGCCAAGAAAGACATTAAAGGCCGTGCAATTAGCGCGGCCTTTGTCGTTTGAAATATTTTGCACGCAAGTGTCACTTGCTACAAATTGACCCTCATGCGAGACCTCCTCGACCTGATTGGAGCCATTTTCTATGACCGCATCTATTCGCGCAGCTGACGCCCTTGCCCGCCGCCTTTACAAAGCAGGCTGCCGTGTGGCGTTCGGAATGCCAGGCGGCGAAGTACTTACCTTAGTAGATGCACTGGAAACTGCGGGAATTCAGTTTGTATTGGCCAAACACGAAAACGCCGCGGCTTTCATGGCCGAAGGCGCATGGCACCGCACTGGCGCACCGGGAATTCTGGTTGCAACTGTTGGTCCGGGCGCCCTGAACGGCGTGAACGCTGTCGCGAATGCCTTCCAAGATCGGGTACCTTTGATCGTGCTTGCAGGTGCCGTCGATGCAGATGAGGCGCAAAGCTACACCCATCAGGTCTTGGACCAAAACGCTGTGTTTGCACCAATTACGAAGGCCAGTTTCACTCTAAACGCTGGGACCGCCCACATCATCGCTGACAAAGCAGTCAGCATCGCATTGGAAGGCCGTCCCGGCCCCGTTCACATTGACCTGCCAATTGCCGTTGCAGTCGCACAAGTTCCAGCAATCGCACCACCTACTCGCGCCCCTGCCACGCCCATGATCCCTGCGCCGGACGTACTGGTCCAAGCCGCAGGCTGGCTTAGCGCTGCCGAACGTCCCATCATTATCGCAGGCGTCGACGCCATGAATGAAACGGGCGCAGACGCGCTGACATCTATCGCAGAACGTTTTGGTATTCCTGTTGTTACAACTTACAAGGCAAAGGGGCTGTTGCCTGAGGATCATAAACTGGCCCTTGGGGGCGCGGGGCTTTCCCCTTTGGCCGACACACACTTGCTGCCTTTGATCCTAAAGGCCGACCTGATAATTTGCGCAGGCTATGATCCGATCGAGATGCGCACAGGTTGGCGCAATGTCTGGGATGCGACACAGGTCAACGTCATCGACATCACGGCCGAACCAAACCATCATTACATGCATCAGGCCACACTGAACATAATCGGCAACACACCAGCCACGCTTGAAGCGCTGAATGCCGCAGCAACCCCGCGCACCGTTTGGACCGGTGGACAGATCGTGGAAACCAAAGCCGCACTTGCCGCAGCCTTCCCAACTGACGACGTCTGGGGTCCAGCGACAGTGATCGACGTCTGCCGTTCATCCCTACCGCGTGACACCTTGGCAACGGCTGACAGCGGGGCGCACCGGATTTTGCTTAGCCAGATGTGGGAATGTTACGAACCGCGCGGCCTTATGCAATCTTCGGCCTTGTGTACGATGGGCTGCGCGATCCCACTTGCAATGGGTGTACAATTTATTGAACCCGACCGAACAGTTGTCAGCTTTTGTGGTGATGCAGGTTTCTTAATGGTCGCGGGCGAACTTGCCACGGCAAAAGAGTTGAACCTTAGCACGATCTTCGTCGTATTCGTTGATGCCTCCCTTGCCCTTATCGAATTGAAACAACGACAACGGCAACTGCCCAACAAAGGTGTAGAATTCGCGCAACATGACTTTGCAGCGATGGGTCGTGCCTTTGGAGGCAACGGCCATACAGTTCACAACCGCGACGAATTGCAGCTTGCACTAAAGGCCGCACAACAGGCACAAAGCTTCACAGTGATTGCCGCAGTGATTGAAAAAGGTGCCTACGATGGCCGACTATGAAACCACGAATGAAACGCCAACAGCACTTGGTGACCTCTTTGTCCTAGACCTAAGCCGCATCTTGGCCGGTCCAACGGCCACGCAATTGCTGGGTGACTTCGGTGCGACCATCATCAAAGTAGAAAACCCCAAAACGGGCGGTGATGATACACGTGGGTGGGGCCCAAACTTTGCCCGAAATACGGACGGCACGGCAACAGATCTAAGCGCCTATTTCATGGCCGCCAACCGCAACAAGCAATCCATTGCAGTCGATATCTCCACCTCTGAAGGCCAAGCGGTCATTCATGAATTGGCGGCTCGCGCTGACATCATCATCGAGAACTACAAACCCGATGGGCTGGTCAAATACGGGCTGGATCATGCCACAATGCTCAAAAAGCACCCAAGCGTTGTGTACTGCTCCATCTCGGGGTTCGGACAAACCGGCCCCAATCGCAGCCAACCGGGATATGATTTGATGGCCCAAGGGTATGGCGGCGTCATGTCCCTGACTGGCGATCCCGAAGGTGTGCCAACCAAAGTTGGTGTTGGCATTGCAGATGTCATGTGTGGAATGTACGCCACCATCGGCATCCTTGCCGCCCTACGGCACCGCGACAAGACAGGCGAAGGCCAGCACATTGACCTTAGCCTTGTGGATGCATCAATGGCTTGGCTGATCAATGAAGGTACCAATTTCCTAACTTCGGGCAAGGCCCCGACGCGGCGCGGAAACGCACACCCCAACATCGTTCCCTACGACGCATTTGAGGCAAGCGACGGGCATCTTCTGATCGCCGTCGGCAACGATTCCCAATTCGCGCGGTTCTGCGATGTGATTGGGCGCAGCGATCTAACGGCAGACTCACGTTACAAAACAAATGTCGGTCGAATTGAGCATCGTGACGAGTTGATCCCACACTTGCGCGAAACCCTCGTGACGCTGACTAAGGACGATATTTTGCAAAAGCTGCAAAGCGTCAAGGTTCCGGTTGGTCCGGTCCATACCGTCCCTGAAGCCTTGGACTCTGATCAAGCAGCCGCACGCGGCACAATTATTGATATGCCTGCAAGCGAAGTTGAGGGTGGCATTGTCCAACTGCTGGCGAATCCACTCAAGCTGTCACGCACCCCTGTCCAATACCGAACCGCCCCACCGCGCTTTGGGCAGGACACTGATGCTGTGCTTGAAACACTTAAGTCCCCCAAGACGTCTCAATAGTTGCTGCTACCGCTTAGTAATCGGCTGACTTTCGCTGGTTTTCTGGATGGTGTTGTCACTTAACTCACGAAAGCTGTTGTTGCCTTCACGGTTGCGTGTGAGGAGGCCACAGGACGTGTTTTGACGGCTTACATAAGCTAAACCAATCACAACAATCATACTGTTAAGAGGTCCACACCAGATGATGCACGATATTTGTGACAGCCCCGTAAGCCTATCGAGCCAAAGCCAACTAGACGATTGGAATGGCGTTGTGCATGGGGTTTTGTCGCACGGGACCAAGCCGGGAATACACCTTGCTGCGTTGCTAGAGGCCAACCCTGATTTCGCAATGGGGCATGCCGCACGTGGCTTGTTTATGATCATGACAGGGCGCAAGGAGATGCTGACCCTCGCTGTTGAATCCGCCAAAACCGCCAAACAGACACTGAAAGACCACGGTGGCAATACGCGGGAACGCGGTTGGGTTATGGCCCTCGACCAGTGGCTCAACGATCAACCTACTGGCGCGATTGAAACGATGGAGACAATCCTGCGTGAAAACCCGCGTGACACCATAAGTGCCAAACTTAGCCACGGTATCCGTTTTATCCTTGGGGATGGAAACGGCATGCGCCGCTCGGTCGAGCGGGTGTTGGGCGCACACGGGTCAGATCACGCCATGCGTGGATATATCTTGGGATGCCACGCTTTTACGTTGGAAGAAACTGGCGAATACGCTGCGGCGGAACGTACAGGTTTGCAAGGCCTGCAATACGCCACCGATGATGCATGGGGGCTGCACGCCGTCGCCCACGTTTATGACATGACCGCCAACCCGGATGCTGGCATCAAATTGATTGATGACAATGGTGCCGCTTGGGGCCATTGCAACAACTTCACTTATCACGTCTGGTGGCACAAAGCCTTGTTGCACATGGACAGCGGCGAATTGGACGTGGCTTTGGCCCTGTACGACACCAAAATCCGCCAAGACAAAACTGATGATTACCGTGACATCGCAAACGCCACTTCGCTTCTTATGCGTCTTGAACTTGAGGGGATGGACGTGGCCAATCGTTGGGCCGAACTGGCTGACTTCTCGGAAAACCGCACTGATGACAGTTGCCTCGTTTTCGCCGACCTTCATTACATGCTGGCGTTAGCGGGTGCCGATCGCCCAGATGCCAAAGCCGAAATGACGGCACGCTTTGCACGTGACGTGGTTCAATCTGGTGATATGGCTATGCGCTTCAAAGACCCCGGCATGGCCGCGATGGCAGGGCTGAATGCCTTTTCTGAGGGGCGTTACAACGATGCGTTTGTCAATTTGGCCGCTGCACGCCCCTCCATGCAAACCATCGGGGGCAGCCACGCCCAGCGCGATGTGTTTGAACGTATGACAATTGATGCAGGCCTGCGCGCAGGTCGTGTGGACCAAGCCGAGGTTTTCTTGGCCGAACGTCTAGCCCAACGTGCCGGGCACGAGGACCGTTTTACCGCCACCCGCTTCGCCAGCCTTGCAGATGCCCGCCGAATTCCGGCGCAATAAGCGCAACACGCTTGACCTACCCGTACATCATATTAGAGCCATGACATGACATTTGCTGACCCATCCCAAGCGACGCCTGCAAATGCGGCCGCAAAACCCGTAGCTGCTTCGGCAGCGCCTGCTCGTGTGCGCGACCTGCGCCTCGATTTCTTTCGAGGCATCGCGATGTTCATCATTCTGATTGCCCACACGCCCAGCAACTTCCTAACCAGCTGGATTCCAGCACGTTGGGGCTTTTCCGATGCGACAGAAATATTCGTGTTCTGTTCAGGCATGGCCAGCGCCATCGCATTTGGCCGTGGCTACGATGTCGCGGGATGGCGACTGGCATCAGCCCGCGTTGGCTTCCGTGTGTGGCAAGTCTATTGGGCCCACGTTGGTCTGTTCTTTGCGACTTTGGCACTTACTGTTGCGCTCACGAACTCTGGCCTTGGCACCCGCAACTATTGGGGGCAGCTGAACTTGTGGCCGTTATTTGTCGAAAGCGACAAATGGACCAACCCTGATATTTTGCTCAGCTTTATGACACTGCGCTATGTCCCGAATTATTTCGACATTCTGCCCATGTATATGATCGTATTGTTGCTAATGCCTATCATCATGGCTTTGGCAAACGTGAATAAATGGCTGGTTGGTGCGTTCATCGCCACGGTTTGGTTTTTCGCGCAGCGCAAGATTATGGATAGTTTGGGCCTAACCCACCTTTACATCGGTTTTCCAGCCGAGCCTTGGACCGAGCGCCCGTGGTTCTTTAACCCGTTTGGATGGCAACTGATCTTCTTCACAGGCTTTGCCTTCATGCGCGGCTGGTTGCCAAAACCACCTGTGAGCAAAACGCTGATCCTATGCGCTGCCTTTCTGGTCATCGCAAACATCCCACTCTCCAACATCGGTGTGCGCGAGTTTGGGTTCGAGTGGGCGCGTGATGTACGTGCCGTGATCAAACCCTTGATCGACAAATCCAGCTTTGGTATTTTGCGCTACGTCCACTTTCTTGCGCTGGCTTATCTATGCTGGGTCGCTGCTGGAGATAAGGGCGACAACCTCTTGCCACGCGGTGATGGAACACTGGCCCGCGTTTGGGAAAAGTGCCTCGCCATTATCCTGAAAGTTGGGCAACAATCCTTGGCCGTTTTTGTGGTCAGCATGTTCACAGCCCGTTTGATGGGTTTTGTTATGGACATCACAGGCCGCGCTACGCTGACCGTTTTACTGGTCAATCTAGCGGGCGCATGCGTTTTGATCGCAACAGCTTATGGCGCAGGTTGGTTCAAATCCCAGCCTTGGCGGGTGGTGAAATAATGTTACGACGCGAGCTTCTTGCATCTATCGCTGCACTTGCTGCTGTGCCTTCAACGTCTTGGGCGGAAGAACCCAGCTTACAGCTTGGCGACAGCACTGCGTTTGACGCCAACACCGTGGCGGATCGTGCCCGTGCAATGGCCGCCCAACCCTACACACCACGCCCACTTATTCCTGAAGAGTGGCGCAATCTATCCTACGACCAATACCGCAAGATTTGGTTCGATGCGCGTAATGCGCTTTGGGAAGACACGGATGCCTCGCAACGCGTGGATGTGTTTCCACCAGGGTTATACTTCCCCCAAGGCATCGAAACATTTGTTGTCGACGGAGTTTCGGCGCGCCCGCTCAAGTTCGATATGGGCGTCTTTGACACCACTGATAAATTCCCCGACGTGCCAATCGATGACACCCTTGGTTATTCTGGCCTGCGTCTGCGCGCCGAAATCGATAAGCCAAACATCTTCCAAGAATACGCCGTCTTCCAAGGGGCCAGCTATTTCCGTGGCATCGGCAATGGCCAAACTTATGGCTTATCCGCCCGTGGACTTGCACTGAAAACCGGCGATCCGATGGGCGAAGAGTTCCCCGATTTCATATCCTTCTGGATGGAACGCCCCGCCGCCAACGCCAAAAACATCATCATCCACGCCCTACTCGACAGCCCAAGCTGCACAGGGGCGTATCGCTTTGACATCACGCATGGCGACACAACGGTCATGCAGGTCGAAGCCGAAGTTTTCGCCCGCGAGGATTTGACCCACATCGGCATCGCACCGCTGACCTCTATGTTCTTGTTTGATGACATGGACCGCCAGCGCTTTGACGATTTCCGCCCCGCTGTGCATGACAGTGACGGCTTACTGATACACAACGGTGGTGGTGAAATTATCTGGCGTCCCCTCGCCAACCCGCTCAACCTGCAGATCAGTGCTTTTGGGGACAACAATCCCAAAGGATTTGGACTGTGCCAGCGATCCCGCGAGTTTAGCCAGTTCAATGATCTGGAAGCCCACTATCACAAACGCCCAAGCCTGTGGGTCACACCGGGTGAAGGATGGGGACGTGGATCGGTTCAACTGGTCGAAATTCCAGCGGACCTAGAAATTTACGACAACATTGTCGCGTACTGGCGCCCCTCTGCTGATTTGATCGCCGGTGAAAGCCATCGCATGACTTACCGGCTTGATTGGGGGGATGACCCTGCACCTAAGAAGGCGATGGCTGTGCTGAACACAGCAGCTGGTGGACGCCCTGAAGGTGGACGCATCTTTACAATCGATTTTGAACCTGACGACCGTGTTCCAGACGATTTAGACGACCTGACTAAAATTATCCGCACCTCTGCGGGCGAAGTCACGGACGGGGTTCTACAACGCAATCCCGAAACAGGTGGTCCGCGCCTTGCCTTCACGTTCTACGCAGGCGACGCCACATGGGCTGAGTTTCGCGCCCAGCTGCGTCTTGACGGCGAAGCATTGTCCGAAGTCTGGCTATATCGGTGGACCATGAGTTAATGGTCAACCCAAGCGCACATATCATTGCGGATATGCCAAGCCCTGCCCCACTGGTGATGCCAGCGCAGGACTTTGGCAACACGCCCCTTGCGCGTGATGTGACACGCGGCGGGCATCCGATATGGCGGTTAAGTGTTTTTGTCCCGGCATTGATCGGGACGGCCCTCCTAATCTGGGGTCTGCATGGCGTCTTGATGCAATCAGGTATGACCGCTTTGGAATGGGTTTTATTGTCCCTGATCGGTGCTACGTTTGTCTGGGTCACAATGGCCGTCAGCACTGTTGGCGTTGGCCTTGCCGCACGCATCCGAGAACAACGCGGCGATGCACTGCCCGGCAATGATCCGCTAAACGTGGCGTTGTTGATCCCGATTTATAACGAAGTGCCGTCCGATGTGTTTGGCAACGCAACAGCGATGTTGGACGACTTGGCCAGACGGCGCACAGCACATAATTTCACTTTGTTTGTTCTTTCTGACAGCTCGGACGATGCAACCGCGTCCCAAGAATGGCAGGCCTTTCAATCGCTCAAGGGTCGTACACCAGAAGGCATTGAAATCTACTACCGTCGCCGCGCCCAAAACACGGACAAGAAAGTTGGCAATCTCGTCGATTGGATCACCGGCTGGGGTGCTGACTACGATGCCATGCTGGTGCTCGATGCAGATAGCCTCATGACGGGCCGCGCGATCTTACGGCTGTCCGATGAACTATCTGCTGATCCAGATGCAGGCCTAATCCAATCGTTCCCCCAATTGATCGGGGCCGAAACGGTATTTGCACGCATCCAACAGTTCTCGAACGTGGCTTATGGATGGTTACTCGCCGAAGGGCTTGCCCGTTGGGCACAACACGAGGGCAATTATTGGGGCCACAACGCCATCATCCGCACCCGTGCCTTTGCGGCCACGGCTGGCCTGCCCCACATGAAAGGTATGCTTGGCGACGATCAACTGATCCTAAGCCATGATTTTGTCGAGGCATCCCTACTGCGTCGCGCAGGTTGGCGTGTCCGCTTCTTGCCCCGTGTCACTGGCAGTTTTGAAGAAACCCCCGGCACGCTGATCGACTACGTTTTACGCGATCGTCGCTGGTGCCGTGGCAACCTGCAACACCTACGTTTGCTCACCACCCGCGGCCTGCACCCCGTTTCACGCTTTCACATGTTCCAAGGGGCCGCTGCCTACCTGATGTCCCCCGCATGGTTCGTCCTGCTGGTATTCTGGGCTTTGCTAGGCCGTGACGCCGACACCAACGTCATAAAGTACTTTAACGAGACAAACCCACTGTTCCCCAACTGGCCCCCAGAAATGAGCCACATCGACAGCACCGTTTTCTTATTCATCATGTACGCCATGTTACTGACCCCAAAATTGGCAGGCGCTGGCATCATCGCAACCAATGGCAAGGTCGTGCGGTTGTTCGGCGGACGCATCGCCTTCCTAAGCGCGTTCTTGGTCGAGGTTGGTCTCTCCATCCTCTACGCCCCCATCTTGATGGTCCAGCAAACCCGCGCAGTGCTGCGTGCCGCCTTTGGTCGCGCAGACGGGTGGAGCCCACAACAACGCGACGCACGCGCCTATCCGTTGCGCACACTCATTAGCTTTCATTGGGTAGAAACTGTGTTCGGGCTGATGCTTGTTGCTGGCCTTGTCGCAGGCCTTATCTCGCTCTGGCTACTGCCAATCGTGTTCAGCTTGGTGCTGGCCGTGCCACTTTCAGCCCTAAGTGCGGTCCAATTGGGC
>JBLHPE010000088.1:0-10719 GCA_047624005.1 Ascidiaceihabitans sp. | reverse complement strand
TAAGCTGCGCGGGACATCCCCATTTGCAAACTCCGCACTTTGATCGTGTCGCCGCTAAAGGTGTTCGGTTTACCAACGCCTATGTGCAATCGACGATCTGTGGGGCCAGCAGGATGAGCTTTTACACGGGGCGATATGTGTCGTCGCACGGTGCGGCATGGAACGGATTTCCGCTGAGGGTAGGGGAACAAACCCTTGGTGATCATCTGCGCAAGGCAGGGATGGAATGTTGGCTGCTGGGCAAAACTCATATGAAGGCGGATGCAGAGGGCATGGCCCGACTTGGTCTTGCACCCGACAGTGAAATAGGTGCCCGCCAAACTGAATGTGGGTTTGACGCTTGGATCAGGGACGACGGGCTTTGGGCGTCTGGTCCTGATGGGTTTTATGACGAGAAACGGTCCCCTTATAACGAATACCTCAAGTCAAAGGGGTATCCCTCCGACAACCCTTGGGCGGACTTTGCCAATGCGGGTATTGATGATGATGGTAACAAGGCGACTGGCTGGATGTTTGACAATGCGGACAAGCCCGCCAACATCCGCGAAGAAGACAGCGAGACCCCTTGGCTGACCCGACAAACTATTGATTTTATGGATCAAGCCCGTGCGCAGGGCAAAGGTCCATGGTGCGCACATGTTAGCTTTATCAAACCGCATTGGCCCTACATTGTGCCTGCACCTTATCATGACATGTTCAACGCAAGTCATGTGCCTGCACCTTTGCGCGACGAATGCGAACGCGATGATCCACAGCCAGTTTTTGGCGCATATATGGGCAATAAAATTGCTACGGCATTTCAGCGCGATGATGTGCGCAACAAGGTGATCCCAGCCTATATGGGACTGATCAAGCAATGTGATGACCAGCTGGGCGTGCTTTTGGATCATCTTGAGGAAACAGACCAGATGAAGGATACGATGATTGTCCTGACCTCTGATCATGGTGATTATCTAGGGGATCATTGGTTGGGTGAAAAGGATCTGTTCCATGACCAATCCGTCAAAGTTCCGATGATTATTTTTGACCCCCGTGCTGCTGCAGACGTAACCCGTGGAACCACAAACGATGCTTTGGTCGAAGCCATCGATCTGGTTCCAACATTTGTTGAGGCCGCGGGTGGCAAGATCGCTAAAAATATTCTTGAGGGGCGGTCCCTTATTCCATTGTTGAACGGGGAAACGCCGGATTGGCGCGAGGTTGCGATTTCCGAATTTGATTATTCTCCGACACCGCAGGGTGCGAAGTTAGGGTTGGAACCCAATGATTGTCGTCTTTTTATGGTGTTTGATGGACGGTACAAGATGATGCACGCGATGGGTGGTTTCCGCCCTATGTTGTTTGATCTGCAAGCCGATCCTGAGGAACTGCACGATCTGGCAAAGGGGGATGAACATGACGCGATCTTTGATGAAATGTACACGCATTTAGCCCACTGGGGACGACGCAATGCCCAGCGTGTCACAAAGTCTGACGAGGAAATTGTGAGCATGCGTGGCAAGTCTTTGCGTAAAGGTATTTTGCCGTTTCTGATTGATGGAACTGAAGTGCCGGATGAATTGATGGTCACGTATCGCGGACCTGCGCCAGAACGGTTTGTTAAAGACTGAACTTGCTTGGCGTTAAGGGCTGGCCGCTTTCGTGCATAGATTCTGCCAGCCCTGATGGTCGTTAGTTTGCAACTTTTACTTGTCGAATCAACCTGTGATAGCGGACGTTGAAGGCGTTGGCTTTGCGAAAGCAAGGCCAAGCGCGGTGAGACCTATTAGACGTCACCGCAAAAAAGAAATCTCTTGGGCGCTTTGATCGTCAGTTTTGATGACCTTATCACCCAGCTTTTATTGGAGGATTTGAAGTGAGTCTTTTTGATTATCCGCGTATTAATTTCACAGGCACCTGCACGCTGAACCCAGGGACTGCAAACAATGACGACTATTCCGGTAACTTGTCTTGGCCAGCAACGGGTGAAAACCTTGCTTTAATTGATTCTGCCAATGTCCAACCGCGCACGTTCGGGATGTCTGATGATGACTTTCGCGCTTGGATTCAGCAACCACAAGACTTTGCGGCCAAACATGCCGCCAACAACAATGACCCAAGCACCGGCGCCGTAATGGGCAAGATGCAAGAGGTTATTCCGGCGGAATGGAATTACTATGGTGACATGAGTTCGATCTTTAAAGCGGGTGTAACGGGGGTTCAATTTGATCCAACCACCCCGCCATCCAAGGCAATTCAGGACGCACTGAATGATCTGGTGGACCAGCCTGTGACGTTCAGTGGGAACATCACGGATTTGAATTCCGAAGGATCGCCGCCTGCCACGCAATTCTTTCTGACGCCGAGCAGTTGTGCCGTTGGTTCAAGCCTGTTGGGTGGAACTCCGAACAAGGGGGTCTGCCAATGGATTAACTTCCTGCGCAACGTGAATATGACAGCGGATAGCGGGGCGGGAGGATACATTTACCACGTCATTGAAGGCGGCCACAAATCGCTGCCGGGGTTTGATGGGCCGGGTGTTTGCGGAGTGATCTTGCGGTACTATTTGTTTGCGCGTCACGGCGGTGCATCCGCAAATGCCGATATCGCGTCAATTTACGAGAAGGGTGGCGCAAATCCCGCTCAATTGCAGGTGACCGGAACAATCACGCCCTTGTACGAAAGCGAAGTTGTGCGCTCTGGTCCAGTTGGACGTCTTCTAACATCCGATGTTCCTAACATTCCAACGGGCCCGAACGACAGTAACAACCTTGGTAAGGCAAGTACGATCGCACTTGCCCCAGCCGTGGTTTGGCAATCTGGCAACATCGTAAGTATTGAAGCGATTGGCAGTTTTCCCGAACAATTCACAGGTGCCGCGCAAGAGCCTTGGCCTGATCCAGATACCTTCAACCAAAAGTTTGATTTTGGGGCGGTAGTCTTGCAGATTTCTAACCCAGCTGGGGACAGTGCAGAGATTGGTACACTGCCTTACGCCGACACAGCAGCAGGCAATACAAAGGGGTGGATATTTGATTTTGATATTTCCAATAATCCGATCGCTTTGGCACTTTTTGCAGACCCAACAGCCAAGATGTCGTTGGTAAATCTGGCTTATGGCGCGGTTCTTACCGAGGCTAAGTATTACGTGACCACCGAAACGCAGGCCATTTATGGGGAGCAGAATGGCCCCGTTGATCAATTCCGAAGCCAAGGCGAAGCAACGGAACCCGCCACGTTTCAAGTGTTTCATCAGGGCAAACAACTGTCTGGCGGATCTGATCTACCGATAACGGTTTGGGGGTACCGGACCACGCCGCTTGGCTATTCCGGTGCGCGTCAGGTTTTGACAACAAATTATGTACCGGGGACGCCGCTAAGTGTCCCTGTTGATCAATCAGGGACATATATGATTACATTGCAGATCGGGGATGAAAGCCCGCCGCCCGCGACCTATCAAGAATATATTGGTGGGACCTTTACAGCGCTTACCAACCGCACGGCGATCAGTCTGCGGCTTCTGCCAAACGCGGATTATTCGCGATACTTGACTGTTTTTAAGGATGGGCGTCCACCCGTGGGCAATGATCTTCTTACGTTTGATGTGGTCTATACCGAGGTGCTGCGGACCTATGATCTGTTGTTTCCTGCGATGAACAAAATGTTCCATCTTGGAGATCAAGCGACGGTTCAAAGCAACGCAGGTCAAATCCTTGCACGCACTGATCCGTCCATTTGGGCAATGCCGACCTATATGCCGATCACGCGTGATCTGTCTGAAAGTCGGCGAACGTTATTGCAAGCATGGTGCCGCAAGGTACGCTAAGTCTGTGGGTGAGATTATCGTTTGGCGGGCTCGGTTTCTAACACTCCGAACCCGCCATCTTTATGGGCTTACTTAGACGTCAAAGGCACGATCTGTGAGTAGATGTGGCTAAGTTTGAAAGGTTGAAAGCTGTTTGGATCGCTTTCAGCTTGATTGTGACAGCTAAAGCAGCTGCTACCTTGTTGGTAAGTTTCCATTGTCGCGTTGAATGCAAACAAAGATCCGCGCAAATCTGAGGCCGTAAAGGCGTCCGTGTCTGGGATCGGTGCCTCAGCCGTTTCTGTCGGCGGACTTGTCCAAATACCACCTGTTTGTAGGTAGTTGGCACGCACATCACCGTTGTACAATTGTGAGCGGATGGATGCGTTGATCGACAACAAGTCGGTGTTGTTGGACAAAACAGCAGTAGATTGGTTGTTCTGCAAGCTGCCCCAAGGGTATTGACGATAGGTGTTGGACGCGACGACCCCACCAGTACAGGCCAATCCGCCACCATCGACGGTGTTGGCTTTAATAGCACCGGTCTTTGTTTCCGCCATACATTCGACGTTACCAGTGGCTGCTGCCCCCGTTTCCATAAACAAGAATGATCCAGTTGAATCGTAAGCTTGAAGGGTCGGATCTCCAAGTGTGTTGGTGTAATAGTAGTCGGCATCGGGCGCGTTCAGGATATGTTCAAACGTGCTCCAGACAAATTCTGGATGGTTTTTAACTGTGCCCACAATATGCATGCCAACCAGTGCCAATTCGACGGTTTCGAAAGAACTTTTGGTCCAAACGGTGTTGTCCGCGTTGGCGCTATAGATCGGGACCTGCGCAGGAATGGTGACAAATTGTGTGACGTCAGGAACGGTTGACGCATCAACCCACGATGTTTTGAACTCCATCGCCAGCGTTTCAGGGGCAACAAGCGTTGTGTCGGGGAATGCTGTGTTCAGATAGTTCTTCAGATCAATCATATCAGTGGCGGTGTTTGGGAACTTAGTCTGGGTTAGTTTTTTGTCCTTCTGCCCTGTCAGGAAATAGCCGTAGTTTTCATTCACATGCACGCCGTAATAGACCAGTGCGCCAGCTTGGGACATCAGCGCGCCACCGCTGCCTGCTTGACCAACTTCACCGATATCGTCGATCTTTTCTGACCGAAGAGCAAATTGAAGACCTGCACCTGTATCATTCTCTTGTAAAATGCGTTTGCCAGAAACTGCTGGAAGGACGTTGAACAACGCTGGACTGTCTAAAACAAGCCCGTCTACGTCTGGTGATGACAGCCAAAGGAACATCTGTGCGCCCCATTTGTAAAAATCACACGCTGTATTGTCGGTTGGAAAACCGACGCTGTCAGCGGCAGTGACAACTCCATCGGCTCTTGGGCTGCCAGACTTGAACCAGGCGTCAAAGTCTACACCGTCTACGATACAACTTTGCTGGACGTCTGTGGGGAGTGCCATCTGTGCGTGCGCTGGAAGGGCGAGGGCGGCGAACAGCGCCGCTGTACTTACGCGTGTTAACATCATGTTGAAATTCCTTGCTTGAGTTGGATATTAAATTTGAAAATTTTGAATCTAAATCGGATCAGGTGTTCAATAAAGTCGGCCCAATAGTGTCGAAATTGACATTGGGTTTGATTGAATGATCCGTACGCTTGCGTATGTTTTGTGGTTGGTTCTCCTTGTTAGATTGATTGTATAGCGCCCTGCGAAAATATCAGGTGCTGGGCGGTGTGTCGTTGAACCCTAAGTACCGCCAAAGCAGCGCGCGCCTTCCAGCAGACAGGTCACGTGTCACCGGCATATAAAGGGGGGATTCAAATTGACTAAGGTCCGTAAGCCCAACAATGCTATTGGCATGTGCTTTGACGGCGTCCTGCGACCCAAGGCTGAAGACACCGCACGACATCCCACGATAGACCAGATCAAAGGGGCGTAGGACGTTGTTGTAGACATAATCCCACGTCACATCAGCGTCTGCGACAGCGTTTATATCTGCATCGGTTGGCATGACGCGGATCGCTGCATAGCCCGTGGTTGGTGCTGGGAATTGGGCAAGTGTTACGGGAACGTCTACGCCAGTAAAGGCTTGCAACAAGACGATACAATTCCCCTCATCTTGCCCGTCGAAAGTGACCGTGGCTTGTCCGTTGGTGACTGGGTAGCTGTTTCCAGTAGTCTCCGTTGTACCGCCGGTGAGAACGACAACCTTATCGCTTGAATTGGTTACTATGTTTGCAAAAACCTTTGTGTCGGCAGGGACGGTTCCAGTGCTGGCGCGCACATCGACGATGAACTGACCGGGATTTCCCATGTCCACATAGATTGACCGTTGGTCCACCTCTGCGGTCAGTGCGACTTCTTCTAGTGGCGTGACAGTATTGGTCGGCGATGACAGTCCTAAAGTGCCATCTAATACGTCACTTGCACTGACAGTCCCTAGGGGCACATCAATGATACCGCCGCTCGCGAAATAGGCGGATTTACGAAAGTCGCTTTCCGCCAATGCATTGATGGTTTGTGTGCTGCCATCGGTGGTTAGGGTCAAAGCCAAGGGGCCGATGCCCGATTTGGTTTCATTTTGTGCACCGTCGATGGGAATTGTGTTCATCAAATCCAATGAAATAACGCCTTGGGCAGAATTCACGTATGCTTCTGCCCCGCCAAGTGTTGCTGCGGTTTGGCTTGGCGGGGGGGCAGCCGCTAAGATGCGGCCTGACGGAACTGTTTGCAGGTCACCTTTTTGCCAAAGGCCAATTGCGCCGCACATTGTGCTGACGGCTGGATTGAACGCCGCCGCGATGTTGCCGGGGTTGACGGGCGAGACAGCCGCCCATTTTGCAGCAATCTTGCCATAGACTTCCTGTGCCGTTTGCGTTTGCCAGCCACCGTCCACGTAGTTGGTGAAGTATAACGTCGAAAAGCTGCTGACCCGCATCATCAAACCTTGCACGTCTTCACCGTCCATCATCGCCTTGAGGCTAGCAAGGAAAGATGACTTATCCAAACCGTTCCAAATCAGATCAGCTTTTGCAATACAAGTTTGCCAGACCACACCCATACCACCCGCAATCTGCATACTTGACCCAACATTGCGGGAAAAGAAGGGCCGCCGTGATGTCATCCGCGCGGTAGCCGGGCCAGAAAAGCCAATGTCATTGTCTGATTGCAGCATGATATTGCGTAAGAAAATTTGGCTGGTGATGGGGGAATAGGGGTCCACATCTACCAGTTTCGGCACGCCGCCAATGAATTTGAGGGTGGCCCCGTTCAGCCCATCATTTTGTTCAGTTTGATTGTACCCCGTGACAATATTTTTAACGCTGGCGTCAAAATTGGCATGCATCTGTCCGAAAACGCCCCAATCGCCATTCGTCGTTCCCTGATCGTTTAGCGCGATAAGCCAGTCGTCGAACGTATCGTATTGCACACCCTGCGGTAAATGAACGTCAATCGGCCCTTTGTCGTACCCAAACTTAAACTTGTTGTTGTTCGTGGCGACATTCCAGCTGGTGGTGCCGTTCAGGATAATACGTGGGAATGACAGAACGCTCATAAAAAATGTCCTTTGGTTTTGAAGTCGTAAAGAAAATATGTCGTCTAATAAGGTACCGTAACACAACTCTACATAGAAGTTGACACATTATTCAATGCAATGGATAGTTATCTGATCATTTAAGTATTCAATTATAAAGCGAGTTTTAGCCATGTATTATGATGCGCTTCTGCGGGTTTGTGTGTTGTCCGCCAGCTTGACTGTGTCTTTCGCAGGTGGGCTTTTTGCCCAAACAGTCCCCATTGATTGCAATGCCCAAGATCAGGCCGCGATGGACGGATGGTTCCCGCACACGCAAACCCCTGCACCAACGGCTAAACTTACCTCAGATAGCAATTGTGCGTTTCACGTGTCGTCCACACAGATGTTTTTGTGGCTGACGCAAACGGATCCTGCGACTGGCCAAATGCGGCTTTTGGGTATGCATACGATTGACGAATTGTTTGCCCCAGATGGGCAGGCGAAAATTGCGCGATCTAAGGCTCCGCTACAGTTGCGCCCACGTGTCTCCAAATCTAACGAGGCTGACTTGGCTGCGATCCACCAAGCGGGTAGCAATGGGGTTCTTGTCGATCACAACGGACGTGTCATTTATTACGAACAGTTGTTTAACCCGCCTTACGTTGATTTTGTCCGTTCAAAGTTCTTCTCAAATGGTGCGTTTGATCCAGCTTTGATGGCTGCAGCCACTGGAGTAGATGATTTCTTTCCCACCGGATTGATGGAGATTAAAACGTCTTGGATGGTGGTTGATGGTGACGACGTGGGGAATTTTTTGACAGTCCCTGCAGAGATTTTTCTGCTAAAAAACGAAAACAGTGAAATTGTTGTCTCAACTGAAACGCAACCTGCCACGGTTGCATTGGTTGGTATGCATTTGGCGGGCAGGGTGGATGATCATCCTGAAATGATATGGGCCACGTTTGAACACATAGGCAATGCGCCAAACCTTCCTGCAGATGTTGCACATGACGGCCCACAAGCGGTTAGCGCCGACAGCTTCACCTTTTATTCTGGCGGAACCGCTGCGGCTGTTGGCAACAATGACGCGGCAGGATCACTGACATTGGATGAAACCACGCAAGTGTTAGATCCGATCACACAGGTCTTTCGCCAGTTCACCTATGGAACACCCAATGAGGCTATTGATGGTGCCTTGAATGTGGCCAACATTGAAACGATCAATGCGTTTTACCAAACGAAATTTACGCCCGCAGGTGACCCAACACAGCACTATTTTGAGGTAGGCGCCTCTTGGATGCTGCCCAACACGTTGCAGCCGGACATGACACCGATGGCGGAATTACGTGGGTCTACGATGCTATCTAATTCCACTATGGAAACCTTCACGCAGAATGATCAGCAATGTTTCAGTTGCCACAACAGCTTGCCGCAGTTTGAGAAGGTAAGTGGGCAATTGGTGGAATTGCCGGGCACGAACTTCAATATATCGCACGCCCTAACCCAAGAATACTTTCGAACCCTTGCCACACAACAAGGCATGTCGATCAAGGCGCTGCGCTAAATGGTGGCGCTTCGCTTAACCCTTGCCATCTTGCTGCTTTGTACGTTGGTTCTGATCCCCTTCTTGATTTGGGGCGAGGCGATGGAGCATTGGATTGTGGCGCGCACCAAAGCACCACTTGCCAAGCCTGCAATAGCGGCATTGATCGTTGGTCTGCTGTCAGCCGATGTCGTTTTACCATTGCCATCCAGTTTGGTGGCGGTTTGGGGGGGCGCAAAGCTTGGCATTGTTTGGGGTGCGACAGCAATTTTTGTCGGCCTGATGATTGGCAATCTGATTGGATTCTGGACGGGTCGGCGTTTTGGTGTGCCTGTGGTTAAACGTGTGATGGGTGGGCAGGCGCAATTGCCTGATAGGATTGGCGTTGCGATGCTTTGCCTGACGCGACCCGTTCCAGTTTTAAGCGAATCCGCAACTGTCATAGCAGGAGCTGGTGATATGTCGTTCAAGCAGTTTCTTTTTGCGGCGGGCCTGTCGAACGCTGGAATTGCAATTGTTTATGGCGTGCTTGGGGCCTTGGCCACCGATGTCGGAAGTTTTTTGTTCGTATTTGCAGCGGCAGTTGCCGTGCCCGCAATCGGATATTTGGTTTACCTTGCAGGCATGTCGTTTTTGTCTGCTGAACCGAATTAGATCGCTGAAAAAGTGCGCAATTGGGCAGGGGGTTGGCGGTACATGTTTTTGCATCCAAACCCCATGTTGATGGTGGTTCCGGTAAACCCGAGATGTAGAACGATTGCGGATGGCGATAAGATTTGAAGCGAGGAACATCGGCATAGGTTTCATAGGCTGAATGAGCCGCTATCCCGAATAAATTCGTATCAGTATTAAGCGCGTAGGCCTGATAGTTCCTGGGTGACCCTCTTGCTTTGGCAAAGGCCAGCGAAGATTGTAAATACCATGGGTTGAATGGCTCAAATACGATGAGAGTCTTATGGTTCGCGTCTACTTGATACCGTCAAAGCGATGCCATTGATTTATAGGTAATTGGAGGCGAGTACGAGAAGCGAAGCTTGGTGTGTTTTACTTATTTTATAACATTGAGTTAGGTTGAATTTTGAAATCCCTTTTCGCACACGGATTCGCACAATGGTTCATACAGGGTTTGCATCCTACTCGGAGTTCAGCACTCTCACGGACTTTCTGTGCCTACGTTATACCGATTGCCTCCAGCGGCTGCAAGTTGACTGCGTTTGCGGACTTAAGCTGGGTTGTTGCGATGATCAGGAGTTGGATCAGCGCGGCCATTGAAATCCCATTTATTGCTCGTAGAGTTGAACAATGAAAACTCCGATCAGAATAATCGCCATCAGTGCATCTTCGGGAATGTCGGTCATTTTGTATCTGGCATACTACAATCAATATTTCAGGTGGCGGTCCTGCTTTAATGAGTTAGGTCGATGTTTCGACGATAATACTGGTGCCGTCTACCAAGAGCAGTCAGGATTAGCATGGCTGTCAATGGCTGTGCTTATGTCCCTTTTTGCGCTTTATCAACTATGGCGTCTGACAACTCGCTAATACTCGTGCCTTGAAAGAACGCTTCCTAATGCTGACAAGACACGCGGAAGTCCGTAGGTTAAATAATCGAGAGCAGGACCAATGGAACACATATTATGACTGAGAACTCTGGCCCGAAATCATCAAGCCTGCCCGCAAACGCAACTCTCTTGATTACCTTTTTGATTGTGACTTCGGTGATGACGTTCGTTATCCCGATGTCCGTCGTCAGGGTTTTTGGAACCAATGGCAGCTTAAGCTAAGAGAGAGTTCGGCTCATCTGGTTGGTTGCATTATGCGGCGCGTTGTCTGTGATGCAAGCGCCGCGTTTCGAGTGTCTTACGTT
>JBLHPE010000087.1:0-10799 GCA_047624005.1 Ascidiaceihabitans sp. | reverse complement strand
ACATAACGTCCAGCCCTTAAGCTGCCGTCAAACAATTCACGTACGATGTCGTTTGCGCCTGCCTGATACAGGTGGAAGGTATGCGTGCGATCATAAGCACGGGCCACGATATGCAGGTCGGGCCGTTGTTTGCGCGCCGCCTTTACCAATTTAATAGCAGCATCTTTGTCATCAAGCGCAACAACCAAAACCCGCGCTGTCATAATACCCGCAGCATGCAAAATATCGGACCGCGTTGGATCACCAAAGAACCCTTTGCTGCCAAAACGGCGCATCAGTTGAATGGTTTCCATGTTGTGATCCAGCACAACAGTTTCAAAACCACTTGCCTTAACCAAACGATTTACAATCTGACCAAAGCGCCCAATACCAGCAATGATAACAGGCCCTTCACTGTCGATTTCATCCGCTGCATGCTGTGCGTCTGGGGACACCATGTGGCGCGCGATCACCTCGTATAGAATGAACAACAACGGTGTGATCAGCATGGAAAGGGCAATCACCAGCAGCAAGGTCTCGGCGACGTCCACAGGAATAACGCCTTGGCTGACGGAAAAGGCGACCAGAACGAAGCCAAACTCGCCAGCCTGCGCCAGTGCTAAAGCAAACAGCCATTGATCGCGCCCTTTCAATTTGAAGGCACGACCAAGGGACCACAAAACACCACCTTTGATCACGATCACAAGCAGGGCCATTGAAAGGATCGCTGGCATATTTGAATACAGCAGATCGAAATTTATTCCGGCGCCTACAGTAATAAAAAACAAGCCCAGCAACAGGCCTTTGAAGGGTTCAAGGTCGGTCTCGAGTTCATGGCGGAATTCACTGGAGGCAAGCACAACACCGGCCAAGAACGCGCCCAATGCAGGGGAAAGGCCAACAAGGGTCATCAGAAACGAAATCCCGACGACGATCAAAAGCGCAAGTGCGGTATACATTTCGCGCAAATGTGCCGCGTGGATGAACCGGAAAACAGGGCGCGCCAAAAAGACACCTGCAAAGACAACCAAGCCAATTGCCCCGAGTGTCACGGCAGTTACGCCCCATGCCGGTAAACCGTCAACTAAACTAAGAGCTGCGCCATGGTGCCCGTCGGCAATGGCCTCGTTTGTGCGTTGGATAGAACCGTCTTGCGAAATTTCAGCAGGCAAGGTGACCACGAGCAGGGGCAGAAATGCTAGAATCGGAATGACTGCAATGTCCTGTGTCAACAAAACCGAGAATACATTACGCCCGCCCGTTGTTTGCATTAACCTCTTTTCTGCAAGCGTTTGTAATACGATAGCGGTCGAACTTAAGGACAAGGTAAGGCCAATCGCCAGAGAGGTTCCCCAAGGCTCTCCATAGGCCATAGCCACGCCCATCAACGCAGCGGTGCTTAGCACAATCTGTAGTCCACCAAGGCCCAAAAGCCGGTGTCGCATGTCCCATAGCGCCCGTGGTTCCAGTTCCAAACCAATAAGAAACAGCATCATAACCACGCCAAATTCGGCGAAATGTTGCAAATCCTTCGTCTCGGCGCCAACCAACCCAAAAACTGGGCCGATCAAAATCCCAGCGGCCAGATAGCCCAAGACCGATCCCAGCCCCAACCGCGCAGCAATCGGCACTGCGATCACGGCGGCTGCCAAGTAGATTGACGCCTGATAAAGGAAGCTTTCCATGTATTAATCCTGTTCGCGGTTAGGTCGGCAGGGGGCCGTCACGTTTCAATTGATCCATCACGATTTGACTGTGAACACGGGCGACAGCCGGATGTGGCAACAGGACCTCATGGATCAATGCATTCAATGCACTTAAATCCTTACAATACACACGTAACAAGTAATCTGCATCACCTGTCATGGTCCATGCACCGGTAATCGCGGCTTGAGAGTCGACCAATCGGGCAAAACTGGCGGAATGATCGGGGCCGTGCGTCGACAAGTGCACTTGCACAAATCCTTGTACCGAGAGACCCAGCTTGGCTGGGTTGATGCGGGCGCTGTAGCCGTCAATGTAGCCTTCGCTTTCCAGCCTTTGCCGCCTGCGCCCGATTTGACTGGCGGACAGGTTCAGTTGGTCGCTGAGGTCCTGTGCTGTCAGATTCGCATTGCGCTGAAGCGCCGCAAGAATTCTGCTATCTGTTTGATCTATCATATGCGGGTTTCTAGCGCTTTTTCTTTAAAATTGCGGATAACACGCATATTATTACATATTTGCACGTATTATGCGAGGCCTTAGCGCCATTTAGCGCGTAATATCCATCTAACATCATAGAATTGGATATTCCTAATGGGCCCGTTTCCCCACACTGCACCCCGCGCCGAGATCACACCAGAAAATCCTGCAGGAACGGACGGATTTGAGTTTGTTGAATTCGCGCATCCCAATCCGCAAGAATTACGGGATCTGTTCGCGCGTATGGGATACGCCCATGTGGCAAACCATAAAACCAAAATCATCGAGCTGTGGCAACAAGGTGATGTGACTTACATCTTGAACGCCGACCCAGATAGTTTTGCCGCACGTTTTGTTGAAGAGCATGGACCTTGTGCGCCTTCGATGGGTTGGCGGGTTGCCGACGCAGACCACGCGTTTGCACATGCTGTGTCCAAAGGGGCTGTGCCTTACACGGGGACGGGTAAAACACTGGATGTTCCGGCTATTGAAGGCATCGGTGGCTCGCTTTTGTATTTCGTGGATCAGTATTTTGACACTTCGCCTTACAACGCTGAATTTGACTGGACCGATCAGTCGAAACCGGCGGGCGTCGGGTTCTTCTACCTGGATCACTTGACCCACAATGTGCACAAAGGGAACATGGACAAATGGTTCCATTTCTACGGAGATTTGTTCAACTTTCGCGAAATCCGGTTTTTCGACATTGAAGGGAAATTTAGTGGCTTGCGCAGCCGCGCCCTGACGTCGCCATGTGGTCGTATTAGAATTCCAATCAATGAAGATCGGGGAGAGACTGGTCAAATCGTAGCCTATTTGAAGAAGTATAATGGGGAAGGCATTCAACATATCGCAGTTGGGTCTGATGACTTATATCGCAGCACAGATGTGATCGCCGACAACGGGCTAAAGTTCATGCCAGGCCCGCCAGACACCTACTACGATCTCAGTAAAACACGGGTTATTGGACATGATGAGCCGCTGAATCGCATGAAAAAGCATGGCATTCTAATTGATGGTGAAGGTGTCGATGATGGCGGTGAAACGAAAATATTGCTGCAAATCTTCTCGAAGACCGTGATTGGGCCAATCTTTTTCGAATTCATTCAGCGTAAGGGGGATGATGGTTTCGGAGAAGGTAACTTCAAAGCCCTATTTGAGAGCATCGAACAAGAGCAGATCAACAACGGTGAACTCACGGCGGATTAGGTTTAGCTAAGGGAAAATGCAAAGGGCTGGGTAATTGTCTAGCTTTTTGGCATCTTCAGGACTAGATTTCGACTGCCCTTTTTATAACGCAATTCGCTATCTCCAATAGCTGACACGCGCCCACCATCTATGCGGTCCCCGACTTGTACCTTTTGATAGCGGCCATTTGACAGGCGCACTAAGGCACGTCGGTTAGATGGTTTTCCGTAGACACCAATCAGATTGACCCCTCTTAAGTTGATCGCATTTTTCACTGTCGCGGACTTAGCAACACTGGCCGAAGACGGTACTTTTGGGGTGACGGTGCGGGGCGCGATGGACGCCACACGTGTACCATTACCTGCATCATCTTTTGGTTGCTTTGCAATCGCCCGTTTCACAATACGTGCAAAGTTCTTGGGACGACCATCTGGACGTACAGAAGCACGTACGGCTTGCGAATTTGCAGGTCCCTCGATGATATTTTCGTTTGGTGCCGGAAGCGCAGCAAGCGAAGCTGTGGCCGCAGCGGTTGCTGCATCGGTTTGAGCGCTTAGTGTTTCTGCCGCAACTTCCGGTTCAGGCACGGGGATGACTTCGGTGCGGACCAACGCTGGGCGGGCACGAGGGCGCTGTTCTGCCAACTCAGTAAGGGACAGGCCACCGTTTGAAGAGCGTTCGTTCTGTTCTACCAGGTTTCCAGGGCGGGGCTGCGGACGTAACTTAGCAATCACTGCAAGGGCTGGATCGAGGTCTTCTGCCTTGATTAACCGAACCGGTGTCTTAGGTGGGGTTTTGGCAGGGCGTCCCAAATAAACGGTCACACCATCAGGGCTAATCGCGCCGTTAGATGTTGGTATGACAAGACCGTTCGGGCCCAAAGCAAACGCTGTCCCAGCGGCCACTGGCGAACTTTGTTCGTCCACCCCACGGTCCGTATCGAAGGTCTGAACATCGGGAAGAGCCACTGCATCATTGGCTGAGCTAACGGGGTCAATGCTGGCAACGTATAGATCATCCAGAGGAACAAGGGCGGCGGGTTGCGGCACTTCAGGCGCTTTGGCCCATATGCCTGTGACTGCATAATTTTCAGCCAATTCTTGTGGGGTAAGTTCAGGCAACACAGCAACCGGATCTGACAATGGCGCACGCAATGCGTCCAAAACAGCGGCGTCTTCGGAGCTTAGACCGTCTGAAAGGGACGCGGTGGTAACAACAGGTGCATCTTCTTCTTTTGGCTGCGGTGCCAATTCAGCAGGGGCAGTGGCGATTGATCGTTCGTTTGGACCACCAAAGAAACGGGCAAGCCCTTCATCCATAAAGACCGACGCCCATGCTGCAACACCCGCAAGGAACAGCAACAAGACCGCCGTCAGAACAAGGCCAAGAAAACGTGGCTTGCCACCGACAACTGCTTTTTTATCAGGCTTACGTGCGCCAAAAATTGTCAGACGCTGCGCCTCGGTGGATGGCTTGGTGGTAACGGCTGAGGGCGCAGGGATCGCGTCGGACTTTGGCTGTTTGCGCCTGCTTAAAAAGCCAGCTGCGATACGGGGTTCTGGCGCGTCTGTCACGACGAGCGGTGCAACTTCGGACACGTCCTCGATCAGGGGAACCGATGCTGCGGTTACGCCTGCAGATAAGGTGTCGCGGCGTGCCCCTGACAGGGATGGTGTCTTACCCTCAGGCGCACGACGGCTTGCAAACCCAACAATCGCGGGCGTTTCTGAAGGTGCTTCTTGTGGCTCGTCCTGCACCTTTGGCACAGCATCAATCGGGGGAGCATCAGCGGTTTCGCCTTCGACAGAAGCTGTGTTTTCTCGCAATATCAACGGATCAACAACAGGGGCGGATTCTTTTGGTGTATTGATCTGGATGTCGGGGGCGGCGATTTCTGGCTGTATGACTTCGAGCGGGGCGTCTTCTTTTGGGGCCACGTCGGGAGTGATGTCCTCTTCATCAACAGCAACGACAGGACCAGTATCAGCGATCACATTTCCAAGAATAACGATCTTTGCATCGTCCGCTTCAACAACATTGCCATCAACCAATTCAGCCGCAGATTTGGTTTGACCAAAGAATGGTTCACCAGCGAAGACACCATCGTCAGGGATTGAGACCCAGCTCACGGGATGAAAACGATGTTCTTTTGCGAAGGCTTCGGCCTCTGCCAAAGTCTCGTGGGCAACGGCGGCGATATGGGTTTGTGTCCCATCGGCACTGACAGCGTAGGCTAAATCCTCGACGTCGTAAGGTGTGGCACCCACGAGCGCATCGAGGGCCTGACGCGTGCGTTCTGCCAATTCTTGTTCGCCAGTTTCGAGCGAAATATATTTGATTTGATCGTTGGGGATAATCAACTTCGTCCGCAGGGCACCTACGCTAAGATCGCTAGCTTTAGTTCTTAATAGGGCCAACTCAGCCGCTAGGTCGGCGGAATCGAGACCAACATCTCCAACCACGCGCCAACCATCCGCTGCGCGGTGCAGCAGGCGGATACCCTCGAAAGAAAGGGAAAGCGCAAAATTTGGCTTCATGTCAGCGTCTTTTCAACCAAGTACAGGGCACCCAAGGGCGCATGTTCTTTTAATAAGATAGAGCAGTCGGGCCGTTATGGAAAGTAATTCACACAGTTATCATGGCGCGTCGCGCGAAACGGTCGAAAACGCAGTTGAAAATGTGGTTGGGGGAATTTGGAGTGTCAGGTTCTCTATAGTGATGAGTGCCTTAGGGTACTTGGCTGATGTTTTACCTGATCGATACGCTCCGCAAGATTTTGCCGATCCTGCAGAGCGTGGTTTTAGGGTTAGCTTGTGGCCTTGGTCAGCGCTTGATCCAAGTCGGCGATCAAATCGTCAGCATCTTCGGTGCCGATTGAAATACGCACCACTTCAGGGGCTGCACCCGCGGCGCGTTGCTGTTCCTCGGTCAACTGACGGTGTGTCGTTGAAGCAGAGTGAATTACCAAAGACCGCGTGTCACCAAGGTTGGCCACGTGGCTAAAGATTTCCAATGCATTGACCAATTTCATGCAATTCTCATACCCGCCTTTAACCGCGATAGTGAACAAGCCACCCGCGCCACGTGGGCAAATCTTGGCCACACGATCATAGTAAGGGGATGATTTCAGGCCAGCGTAGGTGACGTAATCAATACGTGGATCTTTTTCGAGCCAGCCCGCGATTTTCTCGGCGTTTTCAACATGGCGCTGCATCCGCAAAGATAGGGTTTCTGTGCCCATCAACGTATAGTGTGCCGCTTGCGGGTTCATTGTCATACCCAAATCGCGCAAACCGATTGCGATACCAAAGAAGGTATAAGCAAGCGAGCCGAACGTCTCGTGGAACTTGAGCCCGTGGTAGGCTGGTTCTGGCTGGCTAAGGGACGGGAATTTGTCGTTGGCGGACCAGTCGAATTTGCCTGAATCCACAACACAACCACCTGTGACAGTACCGTTGCCTGTGAGGTATTTTGTTGTGGAGTGAACCACCAAGGTCGC
Source organism: Ascidiaceihabitans sp. (assembly GCA_047624005.1). GTDB lineage: Bacteria > Pseudomonadota > Alphaproteobacteria > Rhodobacterales > Rhodobacteraceae > Ascidiaceihabitans. Next base: position 3,952 of record JBLHPE010000087.1, on the reverse strand, counting down.
GCCGTGTTCAATCGGGCGGCACAGGTATGGGGTGGAGGCCGTGTTATCAACGATAAGTGGAATGCCTGCCTCATCCGAGATTGCAGAAATTGCGTCTAAGTCGGTGATATAACCGCCCGGATTGGCAATTGCTTCGCAAAATACCGCGCGGGTGTTTTCGTCGATGGCTGCCTTTACTGCGTCCAGATCGTCGAAATCTACGAAGGTACAAGACCAACCAAAGCGTTTGATTGTGTGGGTGAATTGGGTGATCGTGCCACCGTACGCACGGCTTGAGGCGACAATGTTCATGCCTGGTGACATCAATGGCAGCAATGCCATGATCTGTGCCGCGTGACCGGATGAACAACAAACAGCGCCAACGCCGCCTTCAAGTGTGGCAATCCGTTCTTGCAAAACAGCAACCGTTGGGTTGGTCAGGCGAGAATAGATGAACCCAACTTCTTGAAGATTGAACAAAGCTGCGGCGTGATCAGCGTCGCGAAATACATAGGCAGTGGTTTGGTGGATCGGTGTCTGACGTGCACCCGTTGTCGGGTCAGGTTTAGCACCTGCGTGAATTTGCAGCGTGTCGAAACCATATGATGGGCCATCTGTCATTGTCTTAAATCCTTTTCCAAAGCGGCAATTGTTGCGCTATGGGTAAGGCAAGCGCGGCTATCCTTCAAGGGTGCCGCGATTTATGGCGAAAGCAGGCTAACGCATCCAAAAACCTTCAGATTTGATACGATTGCGGATCGCTTGTTCACGACGTGGCATGTGGTCTTGATCAAACAGTGCACGCACTTTTTCACCACGACCCTGATATACATTGCGCTTGATAGCGTCATAGCCTTTCAGCACCTTCTTGATCTTGTTCGGCGCGGAAACAGTTTCAAGTGTGTCGATTACATGCTGATTTTCGCGGGCATAAAGCATCGGAAACATGCGGTAATGACAGCTGGTTTTGCCGTCTAGATAGCCTTCGGGCAGGGTATCACGCCCGCCGCCTAGGGCATGAACCACCAAAGGCAGTACAATTTGATCTAACCAAGGCGTTAATTCTTGGCAGGCAAGTTCTGGCATCTGTTCGTCGCGAACAGCCAATGCGTATTCAAGGAATTTCTCTCCAAACGCATGTGGGCAATTATAATAGAAAAAGCCTGCATTGAAGTAGAGGTAGCGTTTCCAATACTCATCGGGTTCCGTCAGATCAAGGCTGCTGTCAAAATCCAACCCAAATTTGTCGTAAAGTGATTTCCAAATTCCGCCATACCCGGGCCCATAAAGCGGTGGTTTTGGCCATGTGCCTTCACGGCGCAGCGACGCGCTGGGGCGGTCAAAATCGAAAGGGACGTCCAGCAAGTTATCGGTCAAAAGGGTATCAGTGTCAAAGAAGACAAACGGTTCGCCCTTGGGCAAAGCAGACAGCATTTCAATCTTATTGCCATAAGCATAACTCGCACCGAAGTGTTTACTTTCAAACGGTACAATTACCGCTCCAAGCCCTGCCAATGCCTCATGCACATCCGGTTTCATACGTGGATCATTGGGCCACATTGGGCCGGGCTGTGGCTCTGCGACCAGTAGTTTCCCTTTAAAATCAGGGCTGTGGTGGCGCAAAGAAGCGGCAAACAGCACGGCCTCGTATCCAAGGCGCCCATTTTGGCCAACGACAACAACGTTGAAGATTTGCTTTTTGCCAAATTTGCTTGCCATACTGTGCCTGCTTTGCTTTTCTTACAGTATAGGCTGATTGTACCGTGTGCAAAAGTCAGCAATTCTATTTTTGATATTTTGAGGGTATGTAATGCTTTATCTTTTGTTTACCCTTTTATCCATAGCTGTTGGCGGCGCGGCTGGAACGAGTGCCGTTACTGTTCAAGTGGCGGGTGTCACATCTAATCTTGTTGCCGAAGATCAAACACGGACCGGAAAGTTCACCACTGCCACAGAGGTGAAACCAATCCTTGCGATGACCGAGGCTAATTGGATTGCTGTGCGTGAATGGGATGGAAATGATCTGATCTATGTTTCGCATCTATGGGCATGGCGCTGTGGTTTGGTGCAAATCGAGGTGGGAATAAACGGCGGTGCGTTGGAGGTCTGGCCTTTGCCTCCCTGCCATATAGATACCGCACAACCCAATGGGATCATTGAAAGTGACGGGCTACCATATCGCGTATTCACGTTGAAATCGATTGATCAACTGGATGTACGTCTGACTTTGGATGACCTGACCACGCAGGACGCAAGCTTTGCTCGTAAGGAAATTTTGATCCCCTAATCGTGTTTGTTGAACCGCGCCAGAAGCCGTTCCAGCCATGTAAGGGCGTAAAAAGAACCGCAAACCCAGATCAGTAATTCAAACGGGGCGAAGGGGGTGCCGCGCAACCAACGGCCCAATAATCCACCCTGAGGGCGCAAGTCACTGATGCCGAATAGCCCTTCGCGACCCCACCACTCGAATATCCAGAAACGCGATAGATAAAGTAAGATCAGCGCCGTGATGGCAACAAGGACGAGTGCGAAGATGCGTTTTATCATTTCACCAGCTCCATCGTGTCGGCATCAATCGCAAAGACCAGCAAGGAACCGTGTTTGGTCACTTCGCCTTCAACACTGATAAATTGTGCAATACGGTCATATGCGGCTGCAGGTAGCTCGGTGCCACCTGGCCCGGTGATCAGCAGGAACTCTTGCCCCAATACCGGTTGGGTCGAAACGAAGACAGGCGGCACGCCCCCTAATAAACATAGGTTTGCGCAGGCTTTGTGGGCCAACCCACGTCCCGGACGCATTGCACCAGAAAGGCACTTTCCGTCGCAAATTTCGCCCGTCAGTTTCCAGCGGCCTTGGGGCACAGATTGAAGCGGTTGGGCATCGCCTTCCGCCGCTTGCATACCATTGCGGCCTCCGCGCAGTTGCAACATGTTCAAATCACCACGTTCTAAAATGACGCCAGACACTTGGGCCAATTGACCTTCCAATGGCGTCGCGCGATCCATAACTCCGGATTTACCACCGGCGGACATCATCAATGTGTCCCCAACTTTCAGGCGGTCATTGCCGATTGTCACATGAAGCAATGGATAAGGCGTCAATTCGATCACGCCGGTGACGGTTTGGCGGCCATAGTCCCCGCGAAACGCGCCGTCCCCAGGATCATCTTGGGTAGCACCCATGACGAACCCAGCGATGCCAAGCGCGATAAAGATCAGCGAGGCTGTGATTTTCAGGAAATTGCGCAAGGCTTTTGGGACCGGTAAATAACCGACAAAGAATGGTTTTTTCTTAGGCTGAATCATGTCGTACCCTCCATCATCTCGGAGTGAGGCAGGGGTACCGGTTCAACAAAGGTGCCTGGGGGATTAGCATCGGGATGGATTTGGATCACGCCGCCCTCTATCCGCAATCTATAGGTCGGTACCATCTCGGTAAACGGTGCGGGGGAGCGGCCAGAGCGAACGTCATATTGAAACCCGTGCCAAGGGCAGGTGACCAGACAGCGCAGGATTTTACCTTCGCCCAGTGGCCCGTTTTGGTGGGCGCAGGCGTTTGATATCGCGCTCAATTTGCCCTCCATCAAGAACACAGCGGCGCGGTCCCCGTTTGGCAGGAGCGTGATTTTGGCAAACCCTTCGCGCATGTCATCGGGGGTGCCTACGTCAAACCATGTGCCATCCGACGGTGCGACACTCTCTTTTCGATCTGCAAATGCGGCCATTAAATGCAGCCCAGCAACCGCGAGGCCCGATAACAAGACCAGCCAAGTAAAGATGTGATTTTGTTGGTCTTGCAAAATGCCGAACGCTACATGGGCCACGACAGACACATAGGCCACATAGATTAAGTAATGCAGCCGTTTCCAGATTGGTGCTGTCAGGAACTTGAGCCAGAAATCATGGCTGGTCGTCGCCAGAACTCCCAAACAAAACAGGGCAAGGATGCCAAACAGCTCGAACGGAAATCC
>JBLHPE010000086.1:0-11006 GCA_047624005.1 Ascidiaceihabitans sp. | reverse complement strand
TGACAGTGGGAAAAACGTGGCCCAAACCTGAGGGTGCCACCAATCTGCGTAAATTCAGCATTTATCGCTGGAATCCAGATGATGGTAAAAACCCCCAGCTCGACGCCTATTGGGTCGATATGGACACTTGCGGTCCAATGGTTTTGGACGCGCTGATCAAGATCAAAACCGAGATTGATCCAACGCTGACCTTCCGCCGTTCTTGTCGTGAAGGCATTTGCGGATCTTGCGCGATGAATATCGACGGGATCAACACGCTGGCCTGTATTTATGGCATGGACGAAATCAAAGGCGACGTGCGTGTTTATCCATTGCCGCACATGTCTGTTGTCAAAGATTTGATCCCCGACCTCACACACTTCTATGCCCAGCACGCGTCAGTCATGCCGTGGTTGGAAACCAAAACCAACCGTCCTGCGAAAGAATGGCGTCAGTCCATTGATGATCGTAAAAAACTGGATGGCCTGTATGAATGCGTGATGTGCGCCTGTTGTTCGACCAGCTGTCCAAGCTACTGGTGGAACGGCGATCGGTACTTAGGCCCAGCCGCGTTGCTGCACGCCTACCGCTGGATCATCGATTCACGGGACGAGGCGACGGGCGAACGTTTGGACGAACTTGAAGATCCATTCAAGTTGTACCGCTGCCACACGATTATGAACTGCGCAAAGGCCTGCCCCAAAGGTCTGAACCCCGCAGAGGCGATTTCGAACATCAAAAAGATGATGGTCGAACGCCGCGTTTGATACCTTAAGCCGCCCATAGTTTTGGGCGGCTTTTCCCAATTAATCTCTTGCACCTATCTGCTTTGCCACTCAGGTTAAGCGGATGACAGAGATTGAATTTATTTGCCCACCGGAGCTGTTTGGGAAAATCCCAGAACCAGCCCCCGCCGCAAAATTTATACCCGAATGGTTTCGTAATCTGCCCCGTGACATGGGGATGCCGGATGTTGATGGCCTGCCTGGTTTGACCGCCCGCGCCTGCTTGCCGTTGGCTGATGTCATGGCTCAAGGTTGGATTATTCCACTGCCTTATGACATCTGGACAGCGGCTGATCCGAACACTGGGCAGTTGCAATTTCATTGGGACGCTTCCGCACCCTTCCCGGTATTGGCACCACATCACCCCGGGCAAATTGGCGCGGACAAAGCCCCCTTTATTGGGGTTCAGCCGCTGAAGTTTATCAATCCGTGGAGCATCGAAGTGCCCGATGGATGGTCCGTGACCTTCGCGCATCCCTTCAATCATTTCCAACTTCCGTTCACTGCATTCAACGCGACTGTCGATTGTGATGCGTTGGATATGCCTGCCAATGTTCCGTTTGTTTGGCGTGGTGAGACACCCGATATTCGATTGCCTGCGGGAACGCCGATGGTACAAGTTGACCCCTTCGAGCGCGCCGCGCAAATGCGCCATGGGAATGTCAGGGCAGAGACACGTGCCGAGACCGCCTTGCGCCTTGAAACAACGACGCGAAAGCACACCGTTGAATCCGTTTATGCACGTGAATGGCGGCGACGTCATGAACGTGAATAAAAATCCTAAATACCCCAGTTTATGAGGCCCTAGATGACCGAACCCAAAGATGCAGCCACACGCCGCGCCATAAAACCCGTCATTTGCTATCCGGTCGAGACATTGCCCGCACCGAATATGCCGCTTTATGATGCTGCGCGACATTCCTTGACGAAAGTGAGCGAGATCTTAGCAGGTGCCCGCGATGCAGCCGTCTTTCAGGTGCCTGCTGGCCACTTCTTCCGGATCAAATCGGTTGAGGGATCGCAGGTTGGCGACCTTAACCTGTGGAACGCCCACGATCTGACCGAGAAATTCTACACCGGAAAAACCCGTGCATTACACGGCACCCACATCACCACTGCCCAACAAATGTGGTCCAGCTTTCCTTACTTGCGCCCAATGGCGACGATCACCCATGACACGCTGGATTGGTACGGTATCGACGAGTTTGGTGGGTCTGTGCATGATGTGATCGGAACCCGCTGCGACCCATACACCCACAATCTGTTGGCAGGTGGTCAATACCATCATTGCTGCCATTCAAATCTGTCGCGTGCATTGGGCGATCATTTGGCCATTTCTGCGCAAGAGGCGGAAGCCCATGTGCATGATGTGCTGAACGTCTTTATGTGTACCGGTTTTACCCGCGACACTGGTCAATATTTTATGAAGGCTAGCCCCGTGCGTCCTGGCGACTATCTGGAATTCTTCGCAGAGATTGATTTGCTTGGATGTCTGTCCGCCTGTCCCGGCGGGGATTGTTCCGATCAACATTCATCGGACACGGCCCAGTGCCATCCGTTATTGATTGAGGTGTTCAAACCCACGGATGGGGCTTTGGACGGATGGCAATCTCCTGCCATAAACGGGTATGACCGCAGCCACGGTTTATAACTGTTCATAGCGTTAACAGGTGCCAAACGCGGTGTTTGGCACCTACGCAATACCGACGTTATACCGACATGATACCGAACCTTGGTTTTCTAAATATTTCAGTCGGTTAACGTCGGATTATCGCTGTTTCAGGCAAACGCCGCTTCAAGTGCAATTTCGACCATATCGCCGAAGCTGCGTTCGCGATCTTCCGCAGGCAATGCCTCACCTGTTTGCAGGTGATCGCTGACAGTCAAAACTGCCAAGGCGCGGCGTCCGTACCGAGCGGCCAATGTGTAAAGTTCGGCAGCTTCCATCTCGACACCCAAAATACCGTGGCGGGTCATTTGTTCGTTCAGGTCGGGCCGCTCGTCATAGAAAACGTCGGAGGAATAGATGCCGCCTACATGGGTTTTGCAGCCCTTGGTTTCCGCAGATTTCACTGCCGCCGCAAGCAAGCCATAGTCGGCGCAGGGGGCATAGTTGAATTCTTTGAATATCCCAGACGATGGCGAATTTAAGGTGCTGGCTGTCATTGCAACGATCACGTCGCGAATGCCAACTTGGGGCTGCATTCCGCCACAGCTGCCGATGCGTATCAGCGTTTGTGCGTTGTATTCTTTGATTAATTCATTGGCGTAGATCGACAGGGATGGCATGCCCATGCCTGATCCTTGGATCGTGACGCGGTTGCCGTTCCAAGTGCCTGTGAAGCCAAGCATGCCACGGACTTCATTGACCAATTCTACGTCGGTCAGGAATGTTTCGGCGGCCCACTTTGCGCGGTATGGGTCACCGGGCATCAAGACGGTTTCAGCGATTTGTCCGGGTTTTGCACCAATGTGTACGGTCATGATCTGGCTTCCTTTGATTTTGCGACAATCTGCCTGCATGGGGCCGCAGGGGCAAGACACAAGTATGGATTTACATACTCGTTGAGAACAATAGCGATGCCCATATGTCTAATAGGAAACAAAAGAGATTGAAAAAAAATGAAAAAAATTATTGGCATAACTACAATGGCTTTGATGACCCTAGCTGCATGTGACGTAACGCATCCTGTGGCCGTAGTTGGCCCATCAGACACGGTTTTTCGTGGAACAGCGACGGCTACGTTTTTAGAAGGAGGCTGGTTTCAAGCATCGAATGGAAAGACCAGTTGTTCAGGCCGATATGCGCCCAGCCCCGATGCAGCTCAAGTAACATTCCCAGTAAGATGCACCAATGGGCTAACTGGCATTGGAACAGCCACATTTGAAAATCCGCGGGCCGGTGGTGGAGAAATCGTGATGCGTGATGGGACAAAATGGCGGTTTATTTTTGGACAGAACGCGCTTTTGGTTTAAGGTCTCACGGGCTGCCTAAAAGGGGCGGCCCGTGGTTTTATCAGCTATTATTCAGCGGCCACTGCCTTTGGGTCAGCAAGCGTAACAATATCCGCCATGATGTTGTTCAGCTCAAAGTCTTTTGGCGTATAGACACGGGCCACACCCATCGCTCGCAAACGCGTCGCATCATCTTCCGGGATGATGCCGCCAACGATCACCGGTGTATCGCCAAGCCCCGCGTCTTTCATCCGTTGCATAAGGTCTTCGACCAATGGAATGTGGCTGCCCGATAGGATGGACAGTCCGACCACGTGCGCCTGATCCTCAAGCGCTGCGGCGACCAGTTCTTCGGGTGTGAGACGGATGCCTTCATAGGCGATGTCCATGCCGCAATCGCGCGCACGCACCGCGATTTGTTCGGCACCGTTCGAGTGGCCGTCTAGGCCCGGTTTGCCGACAAGAAACTTCAAACGTCGGCCCAATTTGTCGCTGACTAGGTTCACTTTTTCGCGTAATTCCTCAAGGCCTTCGGTCTGGTTTGACTGACCTGCCGCAACGCCCGTCGGGCCACGATATTCCCCATGCACGATGCGCATTTGTGCAGCCCATTCACCAGTTGTTGCACCTGCTTTGGCCGCTGCAATCGAAGGTTCCATCACATTGCGACCCTCTGCGGCTGCGGCCCGAAGATCAGCTAATGCGGCATCAACGGCAGCCTGATCTCGGGTCGAGCGCCATTCGTTCAAACGGTCAATTTGTTCTTGTTCAACTGCAGGATCGACCACCATGATACCGCCATCAGCGGTCATCAGTGGGGAGGGTTCGGTGCTGGTGTATTTGTTCACACCAACCACAACAGTCTCGCCCGCTTCGATCCGGTTAAGGCGGTTGGCATTGGATTGGACAAGGGCGGATTTCATGTAATCAATGGCGTCGATTGCACCACCCATGGCGTCCAAATTAGCCAACTCGGCACGAGCCCCTTCTTTCAATTCTTCAACCTTACGATCAACGGCTGGGTTGCCGTCAAACAGGTCGTCGAATTCCAACAAGTCCGTCTCGAATGCCATGATCTGTTGCATACGCATGGACCATTGCTGATCCCAAGGCCGCGGCAGGCCAAGTGCTTCGTTCCAGGCTGGAAGTTGAACGGCGCGGGCGCGTGCTTTTTTGGACAGTGTCACGGCCAACATTTCGATCAAAATACGGTAGACGTTGTTCTCTGGCTGTTGCTCTGTAAGGCCTAAGGAATTGACTTGGACGCCGTAGCGAAAGCGACGGTACTTGGCATCTGTAACGCCGTAGCGGGTTTCGCAAATTTCGTCCCAAAGGTCCACAAACGCGCGCATTTTGCACATCTCGGTCACAAATCTGATACCTGCATTTACGAAGAACGAGATACGGCCGACGAGGGCAGGGAAGTCGGCAGGGTCAACGCGTGGGCGCAATTCGTCCAATACGGCAGTTGCGGTGGCAAGCGCGAAAGATAGCTCTTGCTCGGGCGTCGCGCCAGCTTCTTGTAGGTGGTAGGAGCAAACGTTCATTGGGTTCCATTTTGGCACGTTTGTATAGCAATATTCTGCAACGTCTGCGATCATCTTAAGCGATGGTTTTGGCGGGCAGATATAGGTGCCGCGCGACAGGTATTCTTTGATCAGATCGTTCTGAACCGTACCCTGCAAAGCAGTGACATCAGCACCTTGTTCTTCAGCCACAGCGATGTAGAGCGACAGCAACCAAGGGGCAGTTGCGTTGATGGTCATCGAGGTGTTCATTTTTTCTAGAGGAATTTCGTGGAACAATGCACGCATGTCACCAAGGTGGGATACGGGCACGCCGACTTTGCCCACTTCGCCACGTGAAAGGACGTGATCACTGTCATATCCAGTTTGGGTCGGCAGATCGAAAGCAACAGAAAGACCAGTTTGTCCTTTTTCAAGGTTCGACCTGTAAAGCAAGTTTGATGCAGACGCGGTCGAGTGGCCAGCATAAGTGCGGATCAGCCAAGGGCGGTCTTTTCTGGCCTGGTCTAAGGTTTTGGTCATGTCAGCCTCGTTCAAAAGTCAGGTGAATCAATCGAGCAATATTGTTGCGTTAGGTGATTGATACTTGAAACTTTAGGGAAGTGTCAATTCGCTGCGTTGCGGCATTTTTTTGAAAATTGGGAGAGTTGGCCAGCGATAATCATACTCCACGCCAGCAAACCTTGGCCATGTGCCGATAGATTGTTTTGGCTGGAAAATGTCATCAATCGAAAGATGTCAAATATCGTGGGTGGTTTTCCAACAACGCTTTGAATGGGCAGACCCTCAAAAATGAAAAGGTAATACGTGTAATAGATTTGAGGGGAGAGCCATACGAACAAGAAAAAGCCACCCAATGCCACTGCAAGTTTGACCCACCAATCCGCACAAAACCGCGCCATACTCCCTATCAATAAAACGAACATTAAGACTGAAAGAGACAGAAGGCCGATCTGGCCTAACGTGGTGAGCGTGAAAAATGAGTCTTGATTATACATAAATGCCTCTATGGGCGTTTTGCACAAACTGGCCAATACAATTTTGGTTTACCCGACGTGTGGTGGCTGTAAAGGTGTCAGACAATGACTCAAATAGTTGAAATTCCGCTATGGCTTTTTATCCTGATCATGCTGTTTGCAGCTGTGACAGCGCTTAGTCATTTCTTATTACCTTCTGTGCGTTGGTTTTTCCGTCTTCGATTAGAACGTGCCGTCAAGAAGCTGAACACACGCCTGACCCGACCGATTGAACCGTTCAAACTTGCGCGGCGTTACGACATGATCCAGCGATTGATCTATGACCCCGATGTTACCCAAGCGATTGTGAATCACGCTGATAAGAATGATGAGCCGGAAAACGTCGCGTTTGAAAAAGCACGTCGGTATGCCCGTGAGATCGTTCCAAGCTTCAGTGCGTTTGCATATTTCGGGTTTGCAATCCGCGTTGCCCGTTGGCTTGGCAACACGTTTTATGATGTGCGCACAGGACCGCTAAATGATGAACGGCTGGCAAAGTTGTCACCTGATGCGACCGTTATTTTTATTATGAACCACCGAAGCAATATGGATTACGTGTTGGTGACTTATCTTGCGTCACGCGCTGCTGCTTTGTCTTATGCGGTTGGGGAATGGGCGCGGGTTTGGCCGCTGTCGCGCTTGATAAAGTCGATGGGGGCATACTTTATTCGTCGAAAAGCGCGGGGTGCTTTGTATCGACGTGTTTTAGCACGTTATGTTCAAATGGCGACGGCGGCTGGTGTGACCCAAGCAGTGTTTCCCGAAGGTGGCTTAAGCCTGAATGGGCGTTTGATGCCGCCGAAGATGGGTCTATTGGCCTATATTCTCGAAGGGTTTGATCCAGTGGACGGGCGCGATGTGATATTTGTGCCCGTTGCGATCAATTACGACCGTGTCCTTGAGGATCGGGTGTTGATTGCTGCTGACGAACGGGGGGATCGAAAATTTGGCGGCAAGGTGAGCGTGGTTTTCAAATTCGTTCTGCGTAGAACGTGGAACCGCATTTGTGGGCAACCTTTTCAATTTGGCACAGCGGCTGTGACATTTGGTGAACCGGTGTCGTTACGCAGCTATGGCGAAACTCCAGACCCAGAGGCGTTGGCCGTTGATTTGATGAAGCGTGTCGAAAGTGTAATGCCCGTTGTCGTCGTTCCATTGTTGTCACGTGCGCTTCTAGCAGGTGACGTTGCCGCAGATGATGCGGGATTGATTGGCGTTGTGAACGCGCAGCTGACCGATCAAATGAGCACCACGATGAGTGTCCCTTCAGATCAGGTGGGCACTGTGGCCAATCAGGCGTTGAAGCAGCTGGCAGAACGTCACATTGTTGAGCGGGTTGGTGACGTATGGCGCGTTTTGCCTGAAAACGAAGCTGTTCTTCGGTTCTACGCCAATTCTATCGCGCATTATTACCCACAGAGCGATGCACCTGCAGAATAATTGCTGCACTTGCTGGGTTATAAAGTTTCAAAAAGTATTAGTTTATAGTTGCATTGTTGCTTTACTCTCCATATCTGGGTTTGGAGGCAGCACAATTCTGCGCTGCGGCAACGTTAAGTTTTTTGAAGGAGGCTGTGATGGCTTTGGACAATGGTATCGCGCAATACGAAGCACCTGAAAAAGATCTGTACGAAGTCGGTGAAATGCCACCAATGGGTTACGTACCAAAGCAAATGTATGCTTGGGCTATCCGCAAAGAGCGCCACGGCGATCCAGACACTGCTATGATGCAGGAAGTTGTGGATGTCCCCGTACTCGACAGCAATGAAGTGTTGGTGTTGGTCATGGCCGCTGGTGTGAACTACAACGGCGTGTGGGCGGCTTTGGGTCAACCAATCAGCCCGTTTGATGGCCATAAACAGCCCTATCACATCGCGGGATCTGACGCTGCTGGTATTGTTTGGGCGGTTGGTGACAAGGTGAAACGCTGGAAAGTCGGCGATGAAGTTGTGGTCCACTGCAACCAAGACGACGGTGACGATGAAGAATGCAACGGCGGCGATCCGATGTTTTCGACCAGCCAACGGATTTGGGGCTACGAGACACCTGATGGCTCGTTTGCCCAATTTACAAACGTTCAAGCACAGCAATTGATGCCGCGGCCAAAGCACCTAACATGGGAAGAGTCCGCTTGTTACACGCTGACATTGGCAACCGCATACCGGATGCTGTTCGGGCATGAACCTCACGACCTGAAACCGGGCCAAAATGTTTTGGTTTGGGGTGCGTCTGGTGGTTTGGGGTCTTACGCGATTCAGTTGATCAACACGGCTGGGGCTAACGCGATCGGTGTGATCTCGGACGAGAGCAAGCGTGACTTTGTTATGGGCCTAGGTGCCAAAGGCGTTCTGAACCGCAAGGATTTCGATTGCTGGGGGCAGTTGCCAACAGTAAACACGCCTGAATACGCAGCTTGGTTCAAAGAGGCGCGTAAGTTTGGCGCGGCGATCTGGGCGATCACAGGCAAGGGTAATAACGTTGACATGGTGTTCGAACATCCGGGCGAAGCGACATTCCCTGTGTCCACTTTGGTCTGCAAAAAAGGTGGCATGGTTGTGATCTGCGCAGGGACGTCCGGCTTCAACCTTACGTTCGATGTGCGGTATATGTGGATGCACCAAAAGCGTCTTCAAGGCAGCCACTTTGCCCACCTAAAACAAGCATCAGCTGCGAACAACTTGATGGTAGAACGCCGCCTTGACCCGTGTATGTCGGAGGTGTTTGAGTGGGATTCATTACCCGATGCTCACATGAAGATGTTGCGCAACGAACATAAGCCGGGAAACATGTCAGTTCTGGTGCAAGCGCCAAAAACCGGATTGCGTACTTTGGAAGATGCATTGGATGCACGTAGTTAAAAAGCCGACTTTTTGATGAAATGAAGCGCCCGCGAATCGTTCTGGTCTCGCGGGCGCTTGCGTTTGGAGTGTTGATTTGAACCAATTCAAAGGCTTATCATTGTCACTCTCCCTATATTGGGGGAGGAGAAATATGCGAATTTGGCAATTTTATAACTCATGTTAGGGTTGTATTAATGTTTCATTAATCAACTACAGGTGTAGCTAGAATGAGAAGTGACTGGATATTGGATGTACTAACAGACCTCAAAACATTTGCCCGTGCAAATGAATTGACGGCTCTGGCTGAGCAACTGGATGACACCGCTATTGTCGCCATGGCCGAAATCGCAGCGCTTAAGGAAAAACAGCATAGGCGCATCAATGTCAGCGACGACGAAACTGGAACATATTTTGGAGGAACTGGATCAAGCTGAAGAGCTTGGGGGGCTCCAAATAGCAATAGAAGCACTGCGTGATCATATGAAGGTCGATCACATGGTGTATCATTGGGTGGACAGTGCGGGCGACCAATATGGCTGTGGAACCTATGCTGATGCCTGGGTTCTAAGGTATTTAGATCAAAACTATTTGCGCGTAGATCCGGTTATTGCAGGGTGTTACCAGCGCTTCCATCCTGTCGATTGGAAACGACTAGATTGGTCCAGCAAAGCGGCGCGGGCCTTCCAGAAAGAAGCAATATCTTACGGGGTTGGCAATCAGGGGTTTTCGGTGCCGATCAGGGGGCCCAACGGTCAATTCGCTTTATTTACAGTCAGCCATTCTGGGGGTGATACTGCATGGGCTATTTTTACTGAAAGTCAGACCACGAACATGATCCTTATCGCTCATGCCTTTAACCGCAAAGCATTGGATTTAGAGCCGGACCGTAAGCCAGATCAATCGCAGGCGCTTTCCCCTCGGGAGGTCGATGCAGTGACCTTGTTGGCTATGGGATATAATCGTGCGCAAGTGGCCCAAACGCTTTCTATTTCCGAACATACGGTTCGAGTTTATATTGAAAGCGCGCGGTTTAAGCTGGGTGCTATGAACACGACACATGCTGTCGCGCGGGCGATGAGCCGCGGATTGATTGTCGTTTGAACATAGACTGATCAAAACACTGATGTTGCTTAATTATTATCTCAACGTGCGGTCAGATGAATAGAAATTAACACACGCATAGGTAATCACTTGTTCAGGTTTTAATAAACCACGGACAAGGAGAACCCATATGCTGCGCTACATCTATGCTGATCAACTTCACAGCCATCCCAAACTGGCGGTTTCGATGTTCCGCGATCGTGCGGATCAGTTCAAAAAACGCTTGCACTGGGATGTCGACGTCGATGCCGATGGGCTTGAGCGTGATAAATATGATGACCTAAACCCGCTTTATGTGATTTGGGAAAAGGCAGATGGCACGCATGGTGGATCGATGCGTTTTTTGCCGACGACAGGCCAGGTGATGGTAAACGATCACTTCCAACATCTTATAGGGGGTGGAACGGTCACAAGCCCGGTTATTTGGGAATGTACCCGCTTTTGTTTGACCAAAGGTGCTGACCCTAAGATAGCAGCCGCGTTGATGTTGGCGGGCGGGGAGGTCATGGAAGGTTTTGGGATTGAACACTTTGTTGGTGTTTTCGTTGCTCGAATGGTTCGGATTTACCGTATGATTGGCTCGTCCCCTGAGGTGCTGGGCAGCATGGGCACTGGCCGCGACCAAATTAGTGTTGGCCTTTGGCACTTCGCGGCCGAGGCGAAAGATAAAGTGGCTACCAAAGCGGGTCTTTCGCCTGAAATCTCTAAACTCTGGTTCGATCGCGCATTTGGTCAAAAACTAGGCCGGGAACTGGCAAAGGCGGGCTAGTACCCGTTCGGCGCGGCCTATAGTGTCGCGCCATG
>JBLHPE010000085.1:0-11024 GCA_047624005.1 Ascidiaceihabitans sp. | reverse complement strand
CGCTGCCATCGATCCCAAATCTCTGACTTCTGTTTGTCCGTGAAAAATATCCGGCGGCGATACTTCATGTTTAACACTCCATCTTTCCAAAAAGACTAAAGTGTTGCGTCGACCAGTTGAAACCGCCACTGAAAGCTGCCCTTCGAGTAGTTGCAAGGATTGAGGTCAACTAAAGAAGAAGTGGTCCTTTGAAAGGAAGACCTTATTTGGACGTCGCGAACGGCGGCTAAGAGGCCACATTACAAATTTTCTTAGGTGCAGCTAATAGCGGCTTTCTCTTTTTCAAATTGGTCAGCTTAGCGCGATTTGAGAGATTTTTATGTCTACGAATATCTCCGGTAAATACTACCGTATGTTAGTTGTGCAGTCTTCCAATAGAAAATATTTTCACAATCACCTTGACCTTCCAGTTACTGGAGGCCCCATATTGAAGAAATCTAGAACGAGAGATTTTATCATGGAAAACGACAAGTCACTAACTTTCGACGTACAGGAGATGAGCTGCGCCTCTTGCGTTGGCCGTGTGGAAAAGGCGCTCGAAGCTGTGCCGGGGGTTCAGGACGCGCATGTCAATCTTGCATTAGAAACGGCCACGATCACTGTCGATGATACGTTTAAAGCCGATGATGCCACTGCGGCACTGGACAATGCGGGTTACCCTGCTGATCTGAAAACTTACCACTTTAGCATCGAAAATATGTCCTGTGCGTCGTGTGTTGGCCGTGTGGAGCGTGCCCTGCTAGTTGTTCCCGGTGTTGTTTCGGTTACGGTCAATTTGGCAAAAGAAGAGGCAACCGTCCGTGTATTGGGAACGTCGATGTCATCGGCTGACATTGCCCAAACTGCGGGTGCTGCGGGATATCCAGCCACGCTGGTTGGTGATCAAGGTGACGTAGACGCAGTGGCAGATCGAAAGGCTGAAGAGGCTGTTCATTTGCAGCGCATGACGTTGGTTGCAGCAGTCTTGACCTTACCCGTTTTTGTTCTTGAAATGGGCAGCCATATCATTCGCGCACTTCATGATTGGGTCATGAATACACTGGGTATGGGGGTTAATTGGTCCATCCAATTTGTTCTGACGACAATTGTTCTGGCTTGGCCTGGACGGCAATTTTACCTCAAGGGGTTTCCTGCGCTGTTCAAAGGTGCGCCTGATATGAATTCATTGGTAGCACTTGGCTCATCCGCCGCATGGGGGTTTTCCGTGGTGGCCCTTTTTGCGCCAACGCTTTTGCCGGACGGCACCCGCGTTGTCTATTTTGAAGCGGCGGCAGTCATTGTAACGCTCATTCTTCTGGGTCGCTTCCTTGAGGCCCGTGCAAAAGGGCGCACGGGTCAAGCCATCCGCAAACTGGTCGGCCTTAGAGCCAAAACAGCCCAGGTGGAACGGGATGGGCAACTGGTCGAAATTCCGGTCGATGATATCGTGGTTGGCGATCGTATCCAGGTGCGTCCTGGCGAAAAAATCGCAGTCGACGGTATTGTCACCAAAGGCCTGTCATTCGTCGATGAAAGTATGATTTCAGGTGAGCCGATCCCCGTAGAAAAGTCTGCGGATACAGAGGTGGTAGGGGGCACGGTCAACGGCACCGGCGCGTTGACGTTCCGCGCAACCAAAGTCGGTGGCGATACCATGTTGGCTCAGATTATCATTATGGTCGAGGAAGCACAGGGCGCAAAACTGCCAATTCAGGATTTGGTCAACCGCATCACACTGTGGTTTGTACCAGTTGTCATGGGCGTTGCCTTCGTGACATTTCTGACGTGGTTGGTGGTCGGACCTGATCCTGCCCTTAGCTTTGCATTGGTCGCAAGCGTTGCTGTTTTAATCATCGCCTGTCCTTGTGCCATGGGATTGGCCACGCCTACGTCTATCATGGTGGGCACTGGCCGCGCGGCGGAGCTTGGTGTGTTATTCCGGCGCGGTGATGCATTGCAAACGTTGAACGATGTACAAACCATTGCCTTAGATAAGACAGGTACGTTGACAGAAGGTCACCCTGAGCTGACCGATTTAACAATAATGAACGGTTTTGAAGAGGCAGATGTTTTGCGTCTTGTCGCATCGGTTGAAGCGATGTCCGAACATCCGATCGCTGCGGCCATTGTCCGAAGGGCACAACAGGATGGTTTGTCCTTAGCGGTTATTGAAGATTTCAGTTCAATCACTGGTTACGGCGTTAGCGCGGTTATTGAAGGCCGTAAGATATTTGTGGGCGCAGACCGGCTGATGACCCGCGAAGGGATCGCGCTGGATGATGTCCAAACAATTGGTGACAGTCTTGGGCAAGAGGGGAAAACGCCTTTGTATGCTGCAATCGATGGGCATCTTGCTGCTATCATTGCTGTATCAGATCCTATCAAACCTAGCACGGCTGAGGCGATTGCCGCTTTGCATGATCTGGGCCTAAAGGTCGCCATGATCACTGGTGACAACAAAGGCACGGCTGAGGCGATTGCCGCAAAGCTGGGCATCGATACGGTTGTTGCGGAGGTGCTGCCAGAGGGCAAAGTCACAGCAATCGAAAAGTTGCAGGCAGGCGGACGTAAAGTCGGTTTTGTAGGCGACGGTATCAACGATGCCCCCGCGCTGGCCTGTGCTGATGTTGGTATCGCAATTGGGACAGGAACAGATGTGGCGATAGAGGCCGCAGACGTCGTGCTGATGTCAGGCGATCTGAAGGGGGTGGTAAACGCCTTGCACGTGAGCCAGCGGACAATGCGTAACATTCGCCAAAACCTGTTCTGGGCTTTTGGGTACAATGCTTTGCTGATCCCCGTGGCCGCTGGCGTATTCTATCCAGTGTTTGGCCTTATGCTATCACCAGCGCTAGCTGCCGGAGCAATGGCGCTGTCCAGTGTGTTCGTGCTGTCCAACGCGCTTCGGTTGCGGTGGATCAGACCAACACTGAGCGAGTCTAAAACAAACATCAATGCAGATCGTGGTCTTGTGCCAGCGGTTGCAGTCTAGGAGCTGGCAAATGAATATCGGAGAAGTATCCAAACGCGCTGGTCTGCCAACAAAAACGATCCGCTACTACGAGGACATCGGTCTGGTCACCCCATTGCGTGACACGAACGGCTATCGCAGCTTTCGAGAAAACGACATGCACAAGCTTGCATTTATGGGTCGATCTCGGGCGTTGGGGTTTACGATAGAAGATTGTCGAAACCTGTTAGCGCTTTGGGACGATCAAGATCGCGCCAGCGCAGATGTGCGAACCATTGCAAAAAAGCACTTGGCACAGATCGAAAGCAAGATAGTTGATTTGCAAGCGATTCAGGAAACTTTGACCCACCTGGTTAAAGAATGTGCTGGTGATGATCGTCCCGATTGCCAGATTCTGAAGACTTTGGAAAAATTTCCAATGAAGTAGTGATTTGGTAACGTTGGTTTTTCCTGTCTGTCGTAAGCGTAATTCGGCGATCGGCGTGATATCGGTAAGCAAGGATTGGCGCAAAATGGAAGGTTTCTACCTTTCTCGCGAGAAAGGTAGAAACCTTCCAGCGCAGGATGCGTTGACAGGGGTTTAAAAGACACCCAGATGTATGAAATGAAAACGAAAAACATCATAACTTCATTGCTAAAGGTGCTCGCTTGTCTTGCGTTCGCGTTTGTCTTGGTGTTTTCGCCACCGTCTGCATCTCATGCCGCTTCAGGTTTGCACGATGATCGTCAAATGGCTCCTGTCATTTTGGATCATGTGGACAATAGTCATTCACACGACGCGATGTCGTCTACATCTTTGCATAACAAATCCAATTCTACGTCCAAATCGGTTGATGACGAACATTCGTCAACCCAGTGCTGTAGTGGCATTTGCCTTTCAGTCGCTCTTACTGAGACTGGTATTGTTTTTGGCGACCAGACAACAAGCAGTGTATACCTAACACTCCATGCACAGACCGCATCCATCGAACCATCGGGCTTTCTACGTCCTCCCCAGTTCCTGATCTGATCTAAGACCCGTCAGGGGTCTTCGCTTTGCGCACATTTTGTGCGTGAACCCGATTTCTATCACTCAGGTTACGTTCATGAAAATTTATCTATCGATGGGGGCTTCGGCCCTCGTGCTTGGCGCATGTGCTTACGAGCCGACGCCTCTGCCCGATGTGGCAGCGCAACAAGCGGTCACTAACACATCAATTTCTTCTTCAACCGGATATCAGAATCCGCTGGCTGGATTTACGTATCGCGGCCCGACGGAGCCTCGCGATTGGCGGACCGTCAACGAAGAACAAACGGAGGGCAACTGATGCGTATATCAAAACTCCCGCTGGTCTTTGGCTTTCCATTGATCCTAGGCGCTTGCGCAACTGCAATCCCCGGCGCGTATACGGAACCAAAAGCAGGTTTTGCTAACGTTTCAAACCAGACGTCTGCCAGCATTGGAAAGCGCACTGCTTTTGCCCAAACTCAGGCTGAAAATGTTGTGCTTAAAAAGCAAGTGCATGGCATGGTGCATCGCAAGACGATTTCAGCGGACACCGCTGTTCAGGTTGCTTTGCTCAACAATAAGGGACTGCAAGCAGCTTATGCGAATGTGGGCCTTTCTGCTGCCGATGCATGGCAACAATCAACACCTGAAAATCCAGTGGTCTCTATCGGCATACTTGGAATCGGAGCTGCCGAATTGGGGCTGTACCGAGCCATTGAAGGTATGTTTGCGACGAATATTCTGGATGCTAAAACGCGCAAGCAGCGTGTTGCTTTGGCAGATATTAACTTTCGCTCTGCGCAACTTGGCGCGGTAAACGATACATTGACCTTGGCCAACCAAACACGGCAGGCGTGGATCAATGCTGTATCTGCATTTGAGGCTGCAAGCTATCTAAAACGCGCTAAGGCAACATCCGATGCGGGGTCTGAACTGGCTCGAAAACTGGGCGAGACAGGTGCGCTCAACAAAGCAGGACAAGCGCGTGAACATGCGTTCAACGCGGAACTTGCAGGTCAGTTGGCAAAGGCACGTCTCAATGCAACACGTGCGAAAGAAGACCTTACCAAGCTTATGGGTCTTTGGGGCACTGAGGTAGATTATTATGTCCCTGATGCGCTGCCCGCGTTGCCGCGTAGCGTTGGGCGGATCACAAATATCGAAGGTAAGGCGCTTCGCAACCGTCTGGATTTGCAAGTTGCCAAACTGGGCCTTGAAGCTCAAGCGGCAGCCTTTGGACTGACGGATCAGACGCAACTTTTGACCGACCTTGAGATCATTGCAGGGTTTGAAACTGAGCGCGAAGCGGATGGTGGGGAAACTGAGACTGAAACTACCCCACAGATAGAGTTGGAATTTGCAATTCCGATCTATGACACCGGCAAAGCTCGGATGCGCAAAGCTGAACTTATGTATCTTCAAGCAGCTAATGTTTTGGCCGAAAAAGCCGTGAATGTTCGCTCCGAAGCACGGGGTGCAGAGGTCTCGTATCATTCATCTTACAAGATTGCTCGGCATTACCGCGATGTTCTCGTGCCGCTGCGCAAGACCGTCGAGGAAGAAGGCCTGCTGTCTTACAACGGGATGATTACCAATACTTTCGAGCTGCTTACAGACGTGCGTGAAAAGCTGAGCGCATCTTTGGAAGCGGCCAATGCGAAACGCGAATTCTTCATGGCGCAGGCTGACCTAACTGCTGCGATCTATGGCGGTGGTGCTGGCAGCGCTGATGCTGGTGGAGAAGGTGCAACACTTGTCGCTGGCGGCGGCGGACACTGAAAGGACTGATGATATGTTAAATAGACGTCAATTAATTGGAGCCGGTGCCGCAGGTGCTGCGCTCGTTTCTTCTCAAGCGTGGAGCAAGACCACGAACATGGGTCTTCCTGAGGCAGCCCAGATGGATACTGCCGCGACAGCAATAACGGCGCGTCCATCGTCAGGGCCTGACTACAATCCCGTCGTGACACTGAATGGCTGGACCTTGCCGCATCGGATGAACAACGGGGTGAAGGAATTTCACTTGGTTGCAGAACCGGTGGAGCGGGAGTTGGCAGATGGCATGATCGCTCATTTGTGGGGGTATAACGGTCAGTCGACGGGCCCCACAATCGAGGCCGTTGAAGGTGATCGGGTCCGCATTTTTGTTACCAACCGTTTGCCGGAACACACAACAGTTCACTGGCATGGCTTGATCTTGCCCTCGGGTATGGACGGCGTGGGTGGATTGTCCCATCCAGGGATTCCACCCAACAAAACCTATGTTTATGAATTTGACCTGACCAAGTCTGGCACCTTTATGTATCACCCGCACGCGGATGAAATGGTACAGATGGCTATGGGCATGATGGGCATGTTTGTGGTCCACCCCAAAGATCCGACATTCATGCCAGTGGATCGCGATTTCCTGATCATGCTGAATGCTTTCGACATTGATCCCGGAACATATGTGCCGCGCATCATGACGATGGCGGACTTTAACCTGTGGACATGGAACAGTCGTATCTTCCCTGACATCGACCCGCTTGTCGTGAACAAGGGTGATAAAGTTCGGGTGCGCGTTGGCAACCTGACTATGACAAACCACCCGATCCACATGCACGGGTACGACTTCAAGGTTACTTGTACTGACGGTGGCTGGGTTCCTGAATCCGCTCAATGGCCAGAGGTCAGCATCGACATTCCTGTTGGGGCCATGCGCGCCTACGAATTTGTGGCTGAGCATCTGGGCGACTGGGCAATCCACTGCCACAAATCGCACCACACGATGAATGCGATGGGACATGATGTGCCTACGTTCATCGGGGTGAATAAGAAACCGTTGACCCAAAAGATCCGTGAATTCCAGCCAGAATACATGCCTATGGGCACTGCTGGTATGGCGGACATGGGCACGATGGAAATGCCGCTGCCTGACAACACGGTGCCTATGATGACGGGTTGGGGACCACACGGGCCTATCGAAATGGGCGGTATGTTCTCGGTCGTGAAGGTCCGTGATGGCATCGACGCGGACGATTATTCTGACCCCGGTTGGTACGAAAACCCTCCAGGCGAGCAAGCTTACGAATGGACGGGCGAGTTGCCAGAATTTGCGTCCAACAACAGCCCCAAAACGTTGCTGACACCAAAACCAACATCCAAGGCGTGACAGGCCTTTCGATCAAATCAATCAAATAAAACTACAGGAAAAAATGATGAAAAACCTACTTTTGACAACTGCGATCGCCTTTGCTTTTACCGCGCCTGCTTACGCGAGCGGCAGCCATGACGGCGGACACGACGAAGTGAAAGTTGAAAAAACTGATGGTCACGGTGATCACGGTGGCCACGGCGACGAGAACGCAGAAGCTGCCCATGGTGGTGAAGGACATGCTGACGGGCATGCAGAGATGATGATCGGCAAGCCTGGCGATGCAGCAAATGTGACCCGCACAATCGATGTGACCATGCGCGAAACTGATGATGGTGAGATGCTGTTTGCGCCAACCTCACTTGATATCGCGAAAGGTGAGACCATTCGGTTCAACATCATGAATAAGGGCGAACTGGAACATGAGTTTGTTATCGACACCCTTGATGGCAACGCTGAGCACAAGGAAATGATGGCGAAATTTGATATGGAGCATGACGATCCAAACTCTGTCCGTTTGGATGAAGGCGGGACCGGTGAAGTCATTTGGACATTTTCCAATGCAGGCACTTTTGAGTTCGCTTGCTTGATTCCTGGCCATTATGAATCTGGTATGCATGGACCAATCACCGTTGCTGAAAAGATGGCGGAGGTCGCTGTTGAATACGCGACAGGCAAGATCAAAAAAATCAATAAGAAATCAGGCAAGGTGACCATCATTCACGGGCCATTGTTGAGCCTTGATATGCCTGCGATGACGATGGTGTTCCGCGCTGATGAGGCAATGATTGCCAAGATGTCAGAAGGTCAAAACATCGAGTTTGTTGCTGACCGTGTGAAGGGAAAACTAACTGTTGTTGAAATGAAGTAAGCTAAACTCGGGGACGCCAACGGTTGTTGGCGTTCCCTTCGATCAGCCAACTTACATCGAGGATGTCGATCAACTTAGCCTCCACGAAATACAAACACCATCTGATGGAGCAGAAAATGAAATCGTTTTTAATAGCTTGCACCCTTTCCTTGACCGCTGCTTTGCCAGCTTGGGCCACACATGCAAACACTCTGCAAAGTGAGCAACCACATGTGCTTGTATCTGCAATATCGGGACATGATTTGATCGGAAAGCCCGGCGATAAAGGCTTGGTGACTAGAACTATCGAAGTGAACATTAAGGAAACCGAAGCTGGCTATATGCTTTTTGAACCGGATGCCATCAGCATCGAGCACGGTTCTGTGGTGCGGTTTATAATCAACAATGACGGTGCGTTAGATCACGAGTTTTTCCTTGGTTCTTTTGCCGAAGTTGGTGAACACCAGCAATGGATGCACAAGCATCCTGAAATGGAACACGACGATCCCAACGCAATCACAATTTTGAGCAGCAAGACAGTCGAACTAATTTGGGAGTTTTCAGAAATGACCAATCTGGAATTCGTTTGTCTGCTTCCAGGCCATCGCGAAGCCGGTATGTGGGGCGTAATCATGGTGCATGATCACCTCACACCTAAATCAAAGAGCTAAGGATTCACGTATGTCGGTTTTGGATAGATATCATGTATTTGTTCACAGCGTTTCTTCAGCTATTGGATACGATTATCATGATGCAACGCCAGATTGGGTTCATCCATTCATCCACTTGATACTGGTCCTCGCCCCGGCCCTGCTGGCCAGTGTTGGAACCTATCTGATTGTGCGCGGCCTGCTAAACTTTTGGAGACGTCAAAGTGTTGTCTCACCACAAATTAACCCGATCCGTGGCCTAGACACTGGCCTTTTTAGCTCGGTTTTGCGCTACTCTAGGAAGCAGCAGACGTTGATGATCCTACTCAGCCTAATCGCATTACCGATCCTATATCTAACATTGGAATTGCCAAAACAGATCGTAAACAACGCGTTGAATTCAGAACGCTTCCCCATCGATGTATTTGGACGTGATGTTGATCAAGTCACTTACTTGATGCTTCTTAGCGGGCTTTATCTGTTGGCGATTATACTAATCGGGATCAATAAATACGTGCTGAATGTCTTTAAGGGATATGTTGCAGAACGGTTCTTACGCCGCTTCCGACTGTTCGTTTATCGTCAGTGGCGCAACGACTCCGTGGCACGAAATAAGAGTGAAATTGTGCCAATCCTCGCGCAGGAGGTTGAGCCAGTTGGCGGCTTGGCAGCCGATGTGCTGACATTGCCGATCCTACAGGGCGGAACGCTGGCAACAATTTTGTTGTTTATGTTCATCCAAGATCCGGTTTTAGGCGCGGCGGCGTTGACCGTGCTTCCCATCCAATTGGTGTTGCTTCCAAAGCTCCAACGACGGGTTAATGTGTTGTCGCGAAGCAGAATCCAAGAAGTGCGACAACTGGGCAGGGGACTTAGCGACCAACTGCGTGACCGGCGAAAGGATCACTCTGGGCTTGGATCAACAAGTGCAAGTTTTAGGGAACTGGAACACGTCCGCCGCCGGATTTTCAAACTAAAGTTTTTCATCAAGGCGTTGAATAATTTTCTGACAGCACTCACGCCATTCCTGTTTTATTCTCTTGGTGGATACTTCGTGATTGAGGGTCGTATCAGCCTTGGCGCGCTTGTCGCCGTTCTGGCTGCGCACAAAGATTTTTCAGCCCCCTTGAAGGAGCTTTTCCGATACTATCAGACCTTGGAAGATACGCGGATAAGGTATCAAGAAATCACTATGTTTTTTTCTAGATCGCAGCGTCCGATTGGGATCGCTCAACCTTCAAAAAAACTGCATGTAGCGTTACACGCATGAAAAACATTAATAGTACAAAGGAGTTCAAGAGATGAAATGGGGCGCAATTTTCTTTGCCACGGTCGCGTTGGCAGCAGGTATTTGGTACATTACGCAAACAGACAGCAAGGATGTGGGGACAACATCGCAAAGTGGGGCCGTCTTACCTGATGGCGCGATTGCAGCTGTTAAAGTGCCTGCGTCTTTCTCAGAGCAAGAGCAGATCGGGTGGCGGGCGTACGATGCTGTCTGTGCGGACTGTCACGGTGTGAATGCACAGGGTACGGAAGGTTTAGCGCCCCCATTGGTCCATAAAATCTACGAACCAAACCATCATGGGGATATGGCTTTTGTGATCGCGGCACAAAACGGCGTTCGCGCGCATCATTGGAGATTTGGCAACATGCCTGCGGTCAAAGGTGTCACGCAAGCTGATGTCCTAAACATTGTGGCATATGTTCGGGCGTTGCAAAGAGAGAATGGGATCAATTAACGTCATGAAGATAAATGGATGCTTATGAAAATCAAATTCGCAACTAATCTACTAACATGTATGCTGATTGGCATAGCGGTTCTTGGCGCTAGGGCTCCAATTGCTATAGCGGACAGCCATTAGTAGTTTGCTTCGATCCCATCTGCTTGGATGCCGTCACCGTCTCTGTACGTTTTGTAGAGTAGATAGCTGGAGTTGGCTTGTTTTTCTTCTGATGCTGCCTTCAGATAGGTCAGAGCACTCGTGGGATTTCCACCAGCGACTTCGCCGTTATAGAGCATATTTCCTACGTATTCGAGCGCATAGGGGTATCTGGTGTTGGCCGCTTTGAAGAGCAGATCCATTGCGGCTTTTTGTTCGCCGTCCGTTTGGGCATTCTCAAAGTTGATGCGCCCATTCCCGCCGTGTCATTGCCCTGCGTGTTTTGCACGCAAAACCCTTTCGGGTAATAGTATGGGCCGTCAGTAATCGTATGAAGCGTGACTTGACCATCCGTGCTTTGAACATGGCGATTGCTTTCCGCGCACCACCCAAGGGCTGCATCCATCACACGGATCGCCCTTCTCGGGATATCGCTTTGCGATACGAGCTATGACTGAATCTGGTGTTTGGGCGGTTTGAAGGTTGGCGGCGTATCTGGTTGAATTGTTGTTGTGAGACAGCATCCCAACCGAAGGAGATACACCACCATGGAAACGACTAACATTGTAG
>JBLHPE010000084.1:0-11169 GCA_047624005.1 Ascidiaceihabitans sp. | reverse complement strand
TATCGTTCTTATACCGTTTCGGGGGCACGCGCCTCTTGCGCATGGCAGACCTGCCCAATAGAAGGACACAAATTTTCTGCCAGCGCCCCACTCGGCGCCCTAAATCTATGGAGCACACATGCAGGTCACCGAGACACTTAACGAAGGTCTGAAACGCGCATATTCTATCATTGTGACAGCGGCCGAATTGGACGCGACAGTAAACACAAAACTGATCGAAGCGCAGCCAGAAGTCGAAATGAAGGGCTTCCGTAAAGGCAAAGTTCCTATGGCTCTGCTGAAAAAGCAATTTGGCGAACGTCTGATGGGCGAAGCTATGCAAGAGTCCATCGACGGCGCGATGAACAAGCACTTTGAAGACTGTGGCGATCGCCCAGCGATGCAGCCTGACGTCAAGATGACGAACGAAGACTGGAAAGCTGGCGACGACGTAAACGTCGACATGACATATGAAAAGCTTCCAGAAATTCCAGAAGTTGACCTGAGCGTCATCAAGCTGGAAAAAATGGTTGTTAAAGCAGACGACGCAGCGATCGACGAAGCGTTGGGTAACTTGGCTGAAACAGCCCAAGATTTTAAAGCACGCAAAGCCGGTTCCAAAGCCAAAGACGGTGACCAAGTTGTCATGCATTTTGTTGGCAAAGTTGACGGCGAAGTGTTTGAAGGCGGATCTGCTGAAGATTATCCACTGGTTTTGGGCTCAAACTCATTCATTCCAGGTTTTGAAGAGCAATTGGTTGGCGTCAAAGCTGGCGAAGAAAAAGCAGCAACTGTTTCCTTCCCAGATGACTACCAAGCAGAGCACCTTGCAGGCAAAGAAGCTATCTTCGATTGCACAATCGTTGAAGTGAAAGAGCCAGTAGCGGCTGAGATCAACGACGAAATGGCAAAGAAGTTTGGCGCAGAAGATCTGGCCGCTTTGAAGACCCAAATCGGTGAACGTCTTGAAGCTGAATATGACGGCGCATCCCGTGCAATCATGAAGCGTAGCCTTTTGGATGCGCTTGACGGTTTGGTGTCCTTCGATCTGCCGCCATCCTTGTTGACGGCTGAAGCGGGTCAAATCGCCCACCAGCTGTGGCACGAAGACAACCCAGAGGTTGAAGGCCACGATCACCCAGAAATCGAAACAACTGACGAGCACACAACGCTTGCGACACGTCGTGTTCGCCTAGGCCTGTTGTTGGCTGAGTTGGGTCAAAAAGCTGAAGTCCAAGTGACAGACGCCGAAATGACACAAGCGATCATGAACCAAGCCCGCCAGTACCCTGGTCAAGAGCGTGAGTTCTTTGAATTCGTTCAGAAAAATGAGCAAATGCAGCAGCAACTTCGCGCCCCATTGTTTGAGGACAAAGTTGTAGATCACGTATTTGAACAAGCGACTGTGACAGACAAAGAAGTGTCTAAAGAAGATCTTCAAAAAGCTGTTGAAGCGCTCGAAGAAGAATAAATCCGACGTCCGTTAGGACTAAGGTAAGGGCCGCTTCTGTAATAGGAGCGGCCCTTTTTCTTTGTGACAAAGGACTGAGTGAACGTGACCGAATTTTCTTATCCAAATTTCCGCACTCAACACGGGTACATGACCAAAACGGCCCAGACCGCTTATGTCGCAACAGCAATGGACTGTGGTCTGTTGCCCTCTGATACGATGCGCAGGGCTGATCTGGTGTCCTTGAAGGCTTCCAATGACCTGAACGTACCGATCCAGTTTTGGCAGTTGTTTTCTGTACTTGGACCTGACCCGATTGTTGCAATCGTGCAATCATTTTACGAACGTGTCTTTGCGGATGAGGATTGGTTTACGTCCGTATTTGCCCGTATTGGTGGGGTTGAGCATCACACCATGACGCAGGCCTCGATGTGGGCTGATGCGATGGGGGGTGGCCCTTACTATCACGGTGCCGAATTCCGCCTTAGCTTTCACCACACGCACAACGCAATGGCGGTGATGAATGATCGCGGTGCGGCGCGTTGGGTGTCATTGATGGTTAAGACGTTGGCAGCGTCAGATCATCATATGACGGACGATCCACGGGTGCGGATCGCGATCAATACGTTCCTGACGCACTTTTTGGGGACGTATGCGGTCGAGTTTGGGTTAGGCGATGTGGGTGTATTTGGTGCGGTGAACGGGCCTTATATCGGTTGATCTGAGCGTTTAGACTGATCGGATTGGCGGTATTCTGCCGATTTTCAACACCCTAAATCCAAGAATAGTGCAGTAAACTACGCTAAAATATACGGTAAAGGACTGTCACGCTACGTCCCAAATTGCGGGTCTTTACAAGTATTTCACACGTCCTAACCTACAACTCATGCGGTAATTATTTTAAATCGTGAAGTTTGGGAGGACTAAATGAATAGAAAATTTACAAGTGGTGCACTCGCAATGGGGTTGGCAATGCTGGCGACAGGGGCGATGGCTGCAACGGAATGTACGCAATCGAAATGGGGGGCTGAGGATACTCTTGGATCAGCCAACCTGATCTCGTCCGAAAATACATTGAATGCGCTCAAGCTGGTAAAACAGGGCAAATCCCAACCGCTGGGAATTGTAATTGATGCTAAGACACCGGCCTTTGCGCCGCGCAGTTTAAGCCTGCAAGTTGTCCAGCCGAACCAACAGGGCGGCCAAAAACTGGATGGGTTTGGCTATCCGGGAAACTACAATGATGACATTCTGCATACTTGGGTTGGGATTGGCAGTCAGATTGATGGTCTTGGCCATCTGGGCGAGGGGGGCCTGTATTACAACTGTCTGGATGAGAAAGAAATTTCTGTCATCACTGGGCTGACCAAGCTGGGTGTTCACGATATTCCGCCGCTTGTTGGGCGTGGTGTTCTGCTGGATATGGCCAAACACATGGGCAAAGATGTGCTGGCTGCTGGCGAGAATTTTGGCGAAACTGAGATCAAAGCTGCTGCTGAAGCGCAGGGTGTCGCCATCGGCAAAGGTGACATTGTTCTGTTCCACACAGGTTGGACGGACGGGATGCTTGAAAGCGAACCACAAGCTTGGGTGTCTGGCGAACCGGGCCTAAACGTGAGCGGAGCGCGTTACCTTGCCTCGTTGGATGTTATGGCCGTTGGTGCGGACACTTGGGGTCTTGAGCCTATTCCACCAGCCGAGGGCGATGGTGCGTTTTACGGGCACGTTGTTTTGCTTCAGGAAAACGGGATCTATATCCTAGAAACAATGAACACGGGACCACTGGTACGTGATGACGTTTCTGAATTCATGTTTGTGTTGGGGCAGGCGCGCATACGGGGGACGGTTCAGATGATCGTCAACCCAGTTGCGCTATACTAAGCGCTGAACCCGCCGGAAAATAAAAAGGCCGCTCGATTACTCGGGCGGCCCTTTTAATTCATAAAACTACGGACGGTTTAGGAAGCAGGTGCTTCTTCTTCGTCGTCTGGAGTGTTTGGCATACCAGCGCTGTCAGCAAGATCGTCGTCATCAGATGCCGCGGCACCAATGTCTTCGAACAACTCAGCGATTTCAAATTCTGCTGCTGCTTCTTCTTCAGCGGCCAATTCTAGGATCGATTTGCCTGCGGCTTGAAGTTCAGCTTCTTCGGCTGAACGGGCTACGTTCATTTCGATTGTGGCAGATACTTCTGGGTGCAGAACAACCAAAACTTCGTGCAGACCAAGGTATTTGATCGGGTTGATCAAAACGACTTGTTTACGGTCTACTGTAAAGCCTTCGGCTGTTGCGGCGTCGGATGCGTCACGTGTTGTGACGGAGCCGTACAATGCACCAGCGTCGGAAGCGGAACGAATCACAACGAACTGTTGTCCGTCCAATTTCGCAGCCATTGCTTCAGCTTCGGTTTTAGTTTCAAGGTTCTGTGCTTCAAGCTGAACTTTACGCGCTTCAAAGCTTGCGATGTTTGCAACAGAGGCGGTGAGGCCTTTTTTCTGTGGCAGCAAGAAGTTGCGTGCAAAGCCTGGTTTGACGTCTACAACGTCGCCCATTTGGCCCAGCTTAGCGACACGTTCAAGAAGGATAACTTTCATTTCGGTTCTCCTTACTTAACAGCATATGGCAGTAGGGCGAGGAAGCGAGCGCGTTTGATGGCACGAGCCAATTCGCGTTGCTTTTTCGCAGATACTGCGGTGATACGGGAAGGCACAATTTTGCCACGCTCAGAGATGTAGCGTTGTAGCAAACGTGTGTCTTTATAGTCGATCGCTGGTGCATTGTCGCCCGAGAACGGGCAGACCTTGCGGCGACGGAAAAATGGTTTTGCAGCCATGGGTTACGTCCTTTTTCTAAAGCTTAAGATCAGCGGCGTTCACGGCGCTCTGGGCGCTCGTCACGTTTCTGCATTTGTACGGATGGCAATTCTTTGTGCTCGTCCATTTTGATGGTCAAAACACGCATCACATCTTCGTGCAGACCCATCAGGCGTTCCATCTCTTTGACGGCTGGCGCTGGTGCATCAGAACGCAAAAAGGCGTAGTGGCCTTTGCGGTTCTTGTTGATCTTATAGGCCATAGTTTTGACGCCCCAATACTCGCTGTCCACGAGTTTACCTTCGTTGTCCGAAAGTACGGTGCCAAAGTGTTCGATCAGCGCTTCGGCTTGTGTATTAGACAAGTCTTGGCGTGCGATCATGACATGCTCATATAACGGCATGTGTGCTCCATTTATATCAAGGCGCATTTCAAAGGCGGGCCATATATTCCTTTGCGGGCCTGCCACGAGAGACTGCGCGGTTAAAAAGTCGTGCAAAGGAAATGTCGATATACAGGGTTTTGAGAGTGGTGCAAGGGGGCGGTTGAGTGCCGTGATAATATGGTGGTTTGGCGCGTACCGGCCTTTTATTTGGGTAAGTCCTGTAGTTTTGCTTTTTGATGTCCGCGGCTGTCAAAGTTTGTGGCCGAGAGCCAACTGATGAAGGCATCGCGAGATACAGGCCATTCTGCTTTTAAAATTGAAAACCAAGATATATCGCGTTGCCAACCATCTAGGATGGCCGCGTTGCGCCATGTTCCCTCATGCTGAAACCCAAGGTTTATCGCAGCTATGAAGGATGGCGCGTTTTGCGTCTGACATCGCCAAACAAGGCGTTCGTATTTATGTGTGTCCATTCCCAAACACATTAGTAAAAAAATAGCCTCACGCCCTTCGCGGGTGCCTTGTAGAACTGGAGCAAACCAAATGCTGCCAATCTCAAACGCACCAGCATCTTGATCGACATCACAAATTGACAGCCAACCACGCGCTGAACCAGTGCTGTCGATGACTGCCCAAAACGGTTGGTCTGTGCGTGAAGATAGATCTGTCAAAAGCAGCCGCAGTGCATCTGCAGTCTCAAAAGGACCGTAGCGCAGATATGAAAAACTATCAGGTGCGGATTTTGCTTCGTTCCATAAATTTGACAGATGGTTTAACGATAATGGCTCAAGGGTAACGTATTGTCCTTGGAGTGTTGTCTTTTCTGGAAAAGCCCAGTGGCTTTGGTCGATCTTAGTGCCCAGCATATTTGAGAGTTCCTATTTTCGACCGATTTGAAAGCACTGTAATCGCAGCTGTTATAAAGAAGAAGGTAGGGCGGCTTATTTTGTCTGCCCTACATCCGGCCGCAAGATGCCGCGTGATCGCCCAGTCTCTGCCTAATTCCTGTCGCATTGTTAACCTTAATTAGGGTCAACGCTCATCCAAGAGCAATCGTACTGGGAGATCACCAAATGACCGCTGTTACTGACTTTATGCACGACACCGCAACGCCACTGAACGACACTGATGCCAGCCCTGTTCATACGCTGGATGGCGGACGCCTTATGGTACGTGGTGGTCAAAGCATTTTGGGCGCGGCGCTAATTTTGGCAGCAGTCGGGTTGTGGGTCATACCGGGGTCAGAATTGTCTGGTGACGTTATGCTCATGAAATTGGTTTTGTCCCTGACAGCAGCATTCATGGGCTTCTCACTTACCCAACAGGCCAAGAAGCCAACTGCGCCAGAAGTTCAAATCGACACAGTTCGCCGCGAAATCCGCTTGGTACGCCGCAATGGCAAACGTTTTGAATGTGTTCAGTCTTGTAAGTTTGTTGATCTGGACCGCGCCGAAATTAATGGGGCACATGTAACACTTTGGGACCAAGACAATGTAATGCTGGCCGAAGTTGCTTTAAGCGATCCACAAATGCGCCGCAGCTTGATGGGCAGCTTGGCGGATGCGGGAAAGCTATAACTGCGCCCGCAAAAACGCATCTATAAGTCACAACACCGTGGGCGCCTCGATTATTCTGTTCGCTGGCGCGCACAACTTGTTGAACTCTGCGCAGTTGCGCACAGCCCCAAAAAACCCACATTATAGTTCATGTTTAAAAAAAACGGAGCTTAATGCCATGAAATCCTTCTTTCTTGCTGCCGCTTTGGCCAGCACAGCCACTTTCGCCGCCGCTGCAGACAAATACGTTCTGGATGCAAGCCACAGCCAGGTTATCTTTTCATACAACCACCTTGGGTTCTCAACGACCCACGGAATGTTCTCGGGTTTTGAAGGCGAAATCGCTTTTGACCAAGAAAATGCAGCCAACTCTTCTGTATCCGTTTCTATGCCAGTGATGAGCATGTTTACAGGTTGGGAAAAGCGCGAAGGTCACTTTATGTCTGGTGATTTCTTTGGTGCGGCTGAGGGTGACATGATCACGTTCACGTCCACATCTATCGAGACAACGGGTGATACAACGGCCAACATCACGGGCGATCTGACAATGAACGACGTGACAAAGTCTGTTGTTCTTGACGCGACGCTGAACAAAGTTGGCACGCACCCACAAGCGCAAAAAGATTGGGCCGGTTTTGATGCGACACTTACTTTGCTGCGTTCAGACTTTGGCTTGGGTGCGTTTGCACCGTACGTAAGCGACGAAGTTGACGTGATAATTTCGATTGAGGCGATGAAGGCTGAATAAGCCTGCGCGTTATTGAATAATCTTAGGGCCGCCTGTTATGCTAGGCGGCCCTTTTTTTACGTGCGGTTGGATTAAGTGTCTTTTGTCAAAGAGATTCAGGATTAGTTTGGTGTGGCGGTTAATGTGATTTGAACGTCTACAGGGAACTTAAGGCTGCTTTCGTCACCCATACCTTTACCAATATCAAAGTCTAATCGGTTCAATGTGGTCATTGCCTGCATTGAAGTAACCCCGTCCGCTGTGGACAGGGCAAACGGCATCTCAATCGGAAGGGTTTTATCCCGGATCTGCAATGTGCCTGACGCCATGTGCCCATCGGCGGTTGGGGTAAGATCAGTGGTAAACACTGCTGTTGGGAAGGTCGCCGTGTCAAAGAAATCAGGCCCTAAGGCTTGTGATGTGACAGACCCAAGGGTGAGTGACGTAATCGCGATTGTGACTTCGGTTGTTCCAAGCCCTGTGTCTGGGTCAAAGGTGATCGCCGCTGTCCAGTCTTCGAAACTGCCCGTAACTTCGCTGCCAAATTGGTCGATCTTGATCGAAATTGCGCCGGATTGAACGGTCCAATCGGACGCGACAGTCTCTAGGGCCGTTGTTTCTTGAACTTGATCGTCATGTTCGAAAACTCCAATAGCGGTGCCGATGAACAATGCGACGGCCCACGCAATCAACGCAGATCCGAGTGGTAGAATGGTGCTGTGTTCGCCTGTGGTTTTGGGGGCGTTGGATGCGCCGAACCACATCCGGCGCAGCGTGGCGTCCTTGTCGACAAAGTGGTGTTTCAGCGCGCCAGCCACGTGCAATAAGATAGAAGCAGCCAAGACCCGCTCAAATATGATGTGAAACCCTGCAAACAGCTCCGACGTGCTTTCGCTTTTGGCCACAAACGGCAGGTTCTGACCGAAGGGCCACCAGATTGGTGCAAACCCCGTGCTGGCTGCGTGATGTATCCAACCTGTCAGGGGGACGATCACCAGTGAGCCATACAAAAGCCAATGTATCGTTTCCGCCAACCAGCTTTCGGCTTTGCGTTCGGGGTGCAATCCATTCGGCTTTGGTTGCTTGAACGCCCAACCGATCCGCGCCAAAGCCACGAAGAACATCGTGACACCTAAGGTTTTGTGCATCGAGAACAGGAATGCCTTACGGGCCAATTGTTCTGACGTGTCATAGGCCATCCCGTTGGCAATGATCCCAAGCGCGATCAGCGTGATAATCAACAATGCTGTCAGCCAGTGAAAAGTTTTGGCGACGCTTCCGTAGCTATGGTTGGTGTTGCTGCGTGACATTGTTGATCCTTTGTTGCTGTTTAACCTCCGAGAGGTAACACCTGTGC
This sequence comes from Ascidiaceihabitans sp., assembly GCA_047624005.1. Taxonomy (GTDB): domain Bacteria; phylum Pseudomonadota; class Alphaproteobacteria; order Rhodobacterales; family Rhodobacteraceae; genus Ascidiaceihabitans. Next base: position 2,902 of record JBLHPE010000084.1, on the reverse strand, counting down.
ATTCAACCTTATTCAATAGCGTGTGCGCAAGGCCATGTAATGCACATCCAGCCTGCATTTCTGTGTTGGCTTGTGTGGGGCAGGCGGGACGTCTAAACCAATGTTAACACATATCAATGGGGAGCAGACCATATGACAACCGCTTTTGTATTTCCGGGCCAAGGGGCACAGACCATTGGCATGGGCCGCGATCTGGCCGACGCTTATCCAGCTGCGCGTGCGGTATTTGAGGAAGTTGATGACGCTTTGGGCGAAAAGCTATCAGACTTGATTTGGAATGGTGATCAAGACACGCTGACCCTAACCCAAAACGCGCAACCTGCCTTGATGGCGACGTCTTTGGCGGCGATGCGTGCGCTTGAGGCGGAAGGTATCGCGTTAGACCGTGCCAGCTTTGTGGCTGGTCATTCGCTGGGTGAATATTCGGCATTGGCTGCGACTGGGGCGATTTCTGTCGCTGATACTGCCCGATTGCTGCGTATCCGTGGCAAAGCCATGCAAGAGGCGGTGCCTGTCGGCATTGGCGCAATGGCCGCGTTGTTGGGTTTGGATTTTGCAGCAGCAACTGAGGTTGCAGCAGAGGCTGCGCAGGGCGAGGTGTGTCAGGCCGCAAATGACAATGATCCGGGTCAGGTTGTGATTTCTGGTCATAAAGGCGCGGTTGAACGTGCTTTGATCATTGCAAAGGAAAAAGGCGCAAAACGAGCTGTTCTATTACCGGTCTCCGCACCGTTCCACTGTGCATTGATGGAACCCGCAGCAGCAGTGATGGCCGAAGCTTTGGCACAAGTTACGATTAATACCCCAGCCGTTCCATTGGTCGCAAATGTGCGGGCTGAGGCGGTCGATAGTGGTGATGTGATCGCCGCATTGTTGGTCGAGCAGGTCACAGGATCGGTGCGCTGGCGTGAAAGCGTGTCTTGGATGGCCGCGAATGGTGTAACAGATATTTGGGAAATTGGCGCTGGCAAAGCCTTGTCCGGCATGATCCGCCGTATTGATCGCAGCATCACATCGCGTAATATTGGTACCTCTGCAGATATCGCCGCAGCTTTGGAGGCTTAAATGACCCTAGAAGAAGCAATGGCCCTGCAACCCGAGTGGGTCGCTATATGGGTGTATATATTGGTGGCAGGTGCCTTCGTTGCGCCGCTGGTCCTGTTGATTTGGAAAGCCAGCCGTAAGGCGGGTATAATCACCTTTATTGCTAGCATATTGGCTGCTTTTGGCATCCAAAGGATGTTTGATGCGATGGGATACGTTAAATTGCTAGGCCTGCCGCATCTGATCCTATGGGTGCCCATCGTTGTGTTCCTCATGGTGCAGCAGGCGCGTGGTGATATGCCAAACTGGCCGCGTCGTATTATCTGGTTCATCACAACAATTATCTGCATCTCGCTTGTGTTTGATTTTATCGATGTGGTGCGTTGGGTTTTGGGCGAACGCGCACCTTTGGTGTGAAGAATAAAAGAATAAGGAAGAATAAATGTTTGATTTAACAGGTAAAAACGCATTGGTCACAGGCGCCTCTGGCGGTATCGGTGCGGATATCGCGCGCACCTTACATGCTGCGGGCGCAACTGTGGGCCTAAGTGGCACACGGGTTGAACCGCTTGAAGCCTTGGCCGCAGAACTGGGCGAACGGGCTTTTGTGTTGCCGTGTAACCTTAGCGATATGGACGCGGTTGGTGAGCTGCCAAAGCAGGCGACAGCGGCAATGGGGTCGGTGGATATTCTTGTCAACAACGCAGGCATCACCCGCGACAACCTGTTTATGCGCATGTCGGATGATGAATGGTCCAGCGTACTAAACGTGAACCTGACCGCGACGTTTAAGCTATGCAAAGGCGTTATGCGCGGCATGATGAAGGCGCGCTGGGGGCGGATCGTCAATATCTCGTCCATCGTTGGGGCAACAGGCAATCCGGGTCAGGCGAATTACGCAGCGTCCAAAGCGGGCATGATCGGCATGTCTAAATCATTGGCTTACGAAGTTGCATCGCGGGGAATCACCGTTAATGCAGTGGCTCCGGGGTTTATTGCCACTGCAATGACGGATAAGCTGAATGACGACCAAAAAGGTGCAATCATGACGCAAATTCCCGCTGGCCGTATGGGCGACCCAGCGGAAATCGCCAGTGCTGTGTTATACTTAGCCTCGCCAGAGGCGGGTTACGTAACGGGCACCACCTTGCATGTGAACGGCGGCATGGCCATGTTGTAGGCTCTGGCAGATCGCAGACCTTATATCTAGGGGTTGCAAATGATTTGCCAACTGCGTTGACTGTGTTATAGGCGGCGCAGAATTGATCACAGCGGGACATACCGCTTGGTCGGCTGTGTTATTCTTACGCAGCTTGAGCGCCCTTCGGGGCAAGACCAAGGTGCCCTAAGACGGGTGCCACAAAAATCTGGGTTAATTTGACCCACACGAATGAGGACTTTGAGTATGAGCGACATTGCAGACCGCGTTAAAAAGATCGTTGTAGAGCACCTTGGTGTTGAAGAAGCTAAAGTTGTTGAAGGCGCGTCTTTCATCGACGATCTTGGCGCTGACAGCCTCGACACAGTTGAGCTGGTAATGGCGTTCGAAGAAGAGTTCGGCATCGAAATTCCTGATGACGCAGCAGAAACAATCCAAAGCTTCGGCGATGCGGTTGGCTTCATCACGAAAGCTTCCTGATCCTTTAAGGATCGGTTGAGAGATTAAAAACGGCGTCCTTTGCAGAAAGGGGCGCCGTTTTTGTTTGTTGGGGGAATGCCTGCATGGCAGCTATGCGGACTTGGACGAAGCCGCTCTCGCGGCAATGGTGCTTGTTGCGGGTGTTTTGCGCTGACTTTAGCCGAGTGCATTTTGAGATCTAGTGAACCTGTTTGACGATTGGGGCTTCTCAAACGTCAA
>JBLHPE010000083.1:0-11430 GCA_047624005.1 Ascidiaceihabitans sp. | reverse complement strand
TTGGATGATCCTTTTAGTCGCGATACGGTTGCACGTATTTATTCGATGACCAAACCAATCACATCCTTTGTATTGATGATGCTAGTTGAGGAGGGGAAGGTGCATTTGGACGCGCCGCTATCCCAGTTCATTCCAGAGTTTGCCGATTGCGGGGCCCTAGTGTCCGGCGCGACATCTATCGATCAAACTGAAAAATGCGCATGTCCTACCTTGCATCAACTGCTAACGCACACATCGGGCCTAAGCTATCCATTTAACCCCGGCGTATTGGCTGCGGCGATGAACGAAATTGATCTGCTGTTCAAACCCAATCAGGGATCACTAGCGCAGATGTGTCGTGATCTTGCCAAGCTACCTTTGGCGTTTCAACCTGGATCGCGTTGGGAATACTCGGTGGGTATCGACGTTATTGGCCGTGTGATCGAAGTGATAACGGGCCAGCCGTTAGCAGATGTTTTTGCACAACGCGTCTTCCAACCCCTCAAAATGACCCAAACGGCCTTTTCGCTGCCCGCTGATGCAACGGATAAGTTTGCTGCGCTTTACACGCCACTTGCGGGAAATGCGATGGATTTGAATTCGGCAAAAACCGGGGAAGACAGCTTACGTTGTGTGGATCGCACCGATGAATCGCCCTTCATAGCGGCGTCAATGCACTCAGGTGGAGGCGGGCTAGTCGGGACCATTGATGACTATATGCTATTTTGCGAGATGATGCGACAAGGCGGTTCATCCAACGGCCAACGCCTACTTTCACCGTCAAACACCGCGTTTATGATGCGCAACCATCTGGCGAGCGATATTGCGTCAATGGGCCCGCAGAGTTTTGCAGAGCAGCCCATGGACGGCATGGGGTTTGGGATTGGCGGCGCCGTTGTCCTTGATCCTGCCCGCGCTCGCACTCCGGGATCGATTGGAGATTTCAGTTGGGGTGGCATGGCCTCCACCTTCTTTTGGATAGATCCAATACATAATCTGTCGGTTGTGTATTTCACCCAACTAACACCATCATCAAGCTACCCATCGCGCGCCCAACTAAAAGCGCTGGTTCACGGAGCCTTACAATGACTGATAATCCCATTCTTTGGACTCCAAGTGGACAACGCGCGGATGCCTCAACTATGGCGCAGTTTGAACGCTGGTTGGAAACAAACCGCGACCTGAAATTCAAAGACTACAATGCGATGTGGGAGTGGAGCATTTCAGATCTTGACGGGTTTTGGTCAGCGATCTGGGAATATTTCGATATCCTGCACAGTCAGGGCTACGCAAGTGTTGTCGAAAACCCTCATGTGGCGACCGCAAAATGGTTAACGGGTGCACGCCTGAACTATGCCGAAAATATCCTGCGGCACGCCGCAACTGATCCCAACCGCGACGCAATTGTAGTGCAGTCAGAAACCTTCACGCGCAAGTCACTTAGTTGGCGACAGCTTGAACAACAGGTCGGCAGTGTCGCGGCTTCTCTTCGGGAAATGGGCGTGGTGCAAGGTGATCGCGTTGTTGCGATCCTTCCCAATACTGAAACCGCGTTGATTGCTTTCTTGGCCGCTGCTAGCCTAGGTGCCGTTTGGTCGCTTTGCGCGCCTGATATGGGCCATGTCGCAATTTTGGATAGGTTCCAGCAAATTGAACCAAAAGTACTGATTGCCCAAGACGGCTATGTACACGCGGGAAAATCAATTGATCGACGCGATGTCGTTGCCGAGATTGCGAATGGGCTACCGTCATTGCAGCATCGCGTCTTGATCCCTGTAGCTGGTGAAATGCCAGACGGATGGGTTGCATGGGACGAATTGACTGAAGGCCGATCAGTTCTTGAATACACCCAAGTTGCTGCCGACCATCCGCTGTGGATCGTCTATTCTTCGGGAACAACTGGAAACCCTAAACCTATTGTGCACGGGCACGGTGGCATATTGTTGGAAGCCGCCAAACAGTCTTTGCATCATGATTTGGGACCAAAGGATCGTTTCACATGGCTGACGTCCTCGGGTTGGATCATGTGGAATGCGCAATGGATGGCGTTGGGGCAGGGTGCGACTGTCGCCTTATTTGATGGTGCCCCCCACTATCCAGATATGGACGTTGTCTGGCGTTTTGTTGCCGATGAAAAGCTGACGTTCTTCGGTGCTGGAGCTGCATTTTTTAGTGGGTGCATGAAAGCCGGTATTGCCCCCAAGGATGAGTTCAATTTGGACGCTCTGCGTTCGCTTGGGTCTACAGGATCGCCGCTGTCCTCTGATGCGTATGATTGGATTTATACAAAAGTTAAGGAAGATGTTTGGCTTGCACCTATTTCGGGCGGCACAGATCTTGCTGGTGCATTCGTTCTTGGTCACCCCTCGATGCCTGTTCGTGCAGGAGAGATGCAATGTCGTGCCTTGGGCAACGCCGTTCGCGCCTTTGATGAGGCTGGAAACGATTTAATCGGGCAGGTGGGTGAACTGGTCTGTACGCAGCCCTTGCCCTCGATGCCCTTGTTCTTTTGGGGTGACACTGACGGCAGCCGTCTGCACGAAAGCTATTTTGACACCTACGACGGCGTGTGGCGTCACGGCGACTGGATCGAGATCAAGCCAAACGGCGCGTCGGTCATCTATGGCCGTTCAGACGCTACGATCAATCGCAAGGGGCTTCGCATGGGGTCAGCCGAAATCTATCAAGCTGTTGAAGGGTTGGATGCGATCCAAGACAGCCTTGTGATTGATCTAGAGTTTTTAGGCCGCGATAGTTTTATGCCTTTGTTTGTGGTCATGACAGATGGAGTGGCGTTTGATGACAGCGTCAAGGAACAGATCAACCAAGCAATCAAAACCTCCGTTTCTGCTCGCTTTATACCTAACGAAATCGTCGAAATTTCAGAAATCCCACGTACTATGTCCGGTAAAAAGCTTGAAGTACCTGTCAAAAAGCTGCTTTTAGGGGGTGATCCTGCCAAAGTCGTCAATCGCGATTCAATGGCTAATCCTGATAGTTTCGACTTTTTCATCCGTTACGCAAAGGAGCGCAGCACATGAGCGCCACCCACCAAACGCTACTTGATCTTTTGGCTTTGGAGCCGTTGGAAGTCGATTTATTCCGTGGCACGGGGCAGGGTGGCGAAACGTCGACACGCATCTTCGGCGGACAGGTGATTGGCCAAGCATTGGCTGCGGCTTACGGCACCGTCCCAGACCGGTTGTGTCATTCGTTACATGCTTACTTTATCCGCCCGGGTGATCCAGAAATTCCGGTCATCTATCAGGTGGACCGCGCCCGTGATGGTGGCAGCTTTACAACCCGCCGTGTGGTCGCCATCCAGCACGGCAAACAAATTTTGAACATGTCGGCTAGTTTTCATAATCCTGAAGACGGGTGGGAGCACCACCATCCAATGCCAGACGTTGAAGGCCCAGAGAACATTAAAGACCGCACTGAACTGCGCGCTGAACACGTGGACAAACTCCCCGAAAAACATCGCGCTGATTTTCTGCGCCCACGCCCGATAGACGTGCGTGAAGTTGCGCCACGCGATTTCCTAACACCGGAGCCTGCGGACGACAAAAACCACCTTTGGTTTCGGATGAAAGAGGCCGCGGGTTGCACACCGCAAATGCAGCATTGTTTGCTGGCTTATGCGTCGGACATGAATTTGTTGGGATCATCGCTGCGCCCGCATGGTTTAACGTGGTTCAAAGGCGAGGTCATGTCCGCCAGCCTAGATCACGCGATGTGGTTTCACGGTATTCCACAATTCCAAGATTGGCATCTTTACACGATGGACAGTCCTTGGGCTGGTGGTGGTCGCGGGTTTAATCGCGGCGCGATCTATGACCGCGCCGGAGCGTTGATTGCATCGACAGCTCAAGAAGGCCTTGTGCGTCCCATCAAGCCAAAAAGCTAATTAGCCGAAGACGTAAAAGCACAGCTTGTTGTTGTCAGCGTCACGGACATAAGCACCGTAGAATCTGTCTTCAATGCGTTGACCAGGCGCACCGTCGTCTTTGGCACCTAGCGCGATTGCTTTGTCATACAAAACACTAACTTCGTCTTTTGTCTCAGCAGGAAAAGCAATCATTACGCCGTTGCCTGATGATGCAGCGGCTTTGTCATAAGGTTCGCAAAGGGCAAGCATAGGTTCACCGCGTTTGGCACCAATAAAAGCTATACGCCCTGAATCGATAATCACCTTAGCACCTTTGTCAGCAAACAAACCGCAATAAAACTCCTTGGCAGTCTCCATGTTGGAGACACCGATTGTTACATAGCCAATCATATTTTTGTTCCTTAAAGTTAAGCGTCAAAGCCGCCATATTTGCGGTTTAGTTTACGCATACCGCCAATCCAGCGGTCATAGTTTTCTGTCTTGGCTTTCATATAGCCAATGACTTCTTTGTGAGGCAGAACAAGGAACGTCTCGTCACTGATCGTTTGTACACAAGCGTCCGCAACAACATCGGGTTCCATCATACCGTCAATTGCAGCGACATGATCTTCATGCCCACGTGTCATTTCTGTCCGTACGGCTTGTGGGCAAAGAACTGACACTTTGATCCCTTGATCGCCATAGGTCATAGCCATCCATTCAGCCAGACCAACGGCCGCGTGTTTCGTCACTCCGTAAGGGGCAGAGCCGACTTGATTTAGCAGTCCAGCAGCCGAGGACGTGTTCAACAGGTATCCACCACCACGGGCTGCCATCATTGGCACCAAATGGCGAGCGGCCCAAACGTGGCTCATCACGTTGATGTCCCATATGCGCTGCCATTCATCGTTTGGCACTTCGACACCGCCTGCAACCGAAATACCTGCGTTTGAACAGAACAGATCGATGGGGCCAACTTCAGCCTCTACACGATCGATCATCGCTTTGATTTGGGTCTCGTCAGCGACATCAACTTTGATTGCTATACTATTGATTTTCTTGGCTGTCTCTTGTGCGCCAACTTCATCACGATCAACGCAAATCACAGCCTTGGCACCCTCGGCAGCGTAGCGAATGCACATCGCACGACCAATACCGCTTGCAGCACCCGTCACAACGATAATTTTGTCTTTAAGTTCCATAATTTACGCCCACATGCTTGAACCACCACAGACGGTTAACGCCTGTCCGGTCATGTATTTGCTTGCATCTGAACCAAGGAAGACAGCGAGGCCCGCGAAATCATCAGGTTCCCCCAAACGGCGCAACGGAATGTGTTTGGAGTACTTTTCCTCAACACCAGGTTTGTCCCACAATTCCCGGGCAAAGTCTGTTTTGACCAAGCCGGGGCAGATGGCATTAAACCGAATGCCTTGTGGGCCCATTTCCATCGCTAAATTGCGCACCAATCCAATCAATGCCAGCTTAGACATGCCATAAGTTCCAAGGCTATCTGATGCTTTGAATGCACCAATAGACGAGGTGAACATCATCGACCCATTGCCTTTGGCAGCCATGTCAGGGGCCACCATTTTGGCAAGCCACAGGTTGGACTGCACGTTGGCATTCATCGTCCGCTCGTAAGCCTCGTCAGAGATATCTGCGATGGGGCCAAAATACGGATTTACACCTGCATTCCCGACGACAATATCGATAGGGCCTGCAATCTCGTGAGTCTTGTCCACCAACTCTTGCAGGCGTTCCTTGTGCACGATGTTGGAAGCGACGCCATAGGCGCGTTTAGCGCCCACAGCTTCGTTTATAGCATCCGCCGCCGCATCCAAGTCACCTTGGTTGCGCGATGAAATCACCACTGTCGCGCCGTGCTGGGCCAGACCTTTGGCCATCTCAAGTCCCATGCCCTTGGAGGCGCCAGTTAAAAGCGCCACTTTGCCTGTCAAATCGAACATGTTCATCCCATGAACCCCGCAGAACCCCGTGCTTTGGATTCCTTTTTCGCAGCAGATTGACGTGAATTGCTGTCTTTATATGTCTGCACCTCATTACGTGCGATAACATGGTGATGCACCTCATCAGGACCATCCGCATAACGCAATGTACGTTGTTGCGCATACATGTTGGATAGCGGTGACCATTGGCTGATGCCTGTCGCACCGTGCACTTGCATCGCTTGGTCGATGATATCGCAGACTTGCTCTGGCACTTTGGCTTTGATCATCGACACCCAAATGCGGGCCTCTTTATTGCCAAGCACATCCATTGCTTTGGCGGCTTTAAGAACCAGTAAACGCATGGATTCAATCTCGATCTTGGCGCGTGAAATTGTTTCCATGTTTTTGCCTAGATCAACTATTTTCTTACCAAATGCTACGCGGCTTAGGCCACGGTCAATCATCAGATCAAGTGCCTTTTCGGCTTGGCCAATGGAACGCATGCAGTGGTGGATACGACCTGGGCCAAGACGGACTTGGCTGATTTCAAACCCACGGCCTTCACCCCAAAGAATGTTTTCCTCGGGCACACGCACGTTATCAAATTTGATGTGCATGTGGCCGTGTGGCGCATCATCGTGGCCAAAGACGTGCATCGGGCCAAGGATTTTCACACCAGGGTTATCCATCGGCACAAGGATTTGAGATTGCTGGCGGAACGCTTCTGCATCAGGAGAAGTTTTAACCATAACGATCATAATCTTACAGCGCGGATCACCAGCACCGGAGATATAATACTTCTCGCCGTTCATCACCCATTCACCGTTTTCAAGCACAGCCGTCATGCCAATGTTCTTGGCATCCGAGGACGCGCGATCTGGTTCGGTCATCGCAAACGCGGAACGAATTTTACCAGCCAAGAGCGGCTTCAACCATTCGTCTTTTTGGGCTTGGGTTCCAATGCGCTCCAGCACTTCCATGTTGCCCGTATCAGGGGCAGAACAGTTCAGCGTTTCAGAAGCGAGGGGGTTCTTACCCAGCTCTGCGGCGATGTAGGCGTAGTCCAAATTGGACAGCCCTTCGCCCGTTTCCGCGTTTGGTAAAAAGAAGTTCCAAAGACCGGCATCCCGTGCCTTTTGCTTCACAGTTTCCAACAATTCCAATTGACCTTCGCCATAAGACCAGCGATTTGCGCGGCCTTCGCCCAGAGTATAAAACTCTTCAGTTATTGGATCGACATTTTCGCGGATGTGTTTCGTCACTGCGTTCAGCAATGGCTTGTTTTTCTCAGACATTTCCAGATTGTTCATCTCGAATGGTGTTTGTGTATCAGACATTTTCAGCTCTCTTCTATTTGTTGACCCAATTGGGTTTGCGTTTCTCAACAAAGGCTTGAACGCCTTCTTTAAAGTCTTCTGTTTTTGCAAGGTCAGCAATGACCACGCGGGAATGGGCTATGCTGGCTTGCATACCGTCACCCTTCATCATTTCGTTTAACACGCGTTTGGTCGCTTTCACGGCTGATGGTGAAACGTTACAAAGCTCTTCGGCCTTAGCCATCGCCGCGCCCATCAGTTGATCATGTGGTACAACAGCATTCACGCAGCCCATTTTCAACGCTTCATCTGCCAAAATGGTGCGGCCTGTGAACATCATTTCTTGCGCGGCAAGGCGCCCGATATAGCGCGACAACCGCTGCACACCGGAGGCGGCTGCAAAGAAACCAACTTTGACTTCGGGCAAGGCGAACTTTGCATTCTCTGACGCAATCAAGATATCGCAGCTGAGCGCAGTTTCAAAACCGCCGCCCATCGCAAACCCGTTGACGGCTGCGATTATAGGTTTCTCAAGATCATAGCGTGATGAGAGACCAGCAAAACCGCTGTCTGGCATTGGCTTTAAGTTGCCGCCCTTTGCAGTCGCTTTCAAATCGTTGCCTGCAGAAAATGCCTTGTCACCCGCACCCGTTAGAACTGCGACCCACAGGTCTTGATCGGCAGCGAAAGCGTCCCAACAATCCGACATCTCGTTATGCATATCGACATGGACGGCATTGTAGACTGCGGGACGATTCATCGTAACAACGAGAATGTGGTCCTTTTTTTCGGTCGTGATGAATTCATAACTCATACCTTCAGCCCTCCGGTATCGATTTCAGTAAATTTGCCACCAGAGGCGGCTAAATCGCGCAAAGTTTGAGCAGGAGTGAATGCCGGATCTTCGTCACCCATTTGCTCCATGGTTTCTAGTACAGCTGATGCACCAACCATATCACCGTACATCATGGGGCCACCAGTGTTGGGCGGCCAGCCATAACCGTTCAACCAGACCACATCGATGTCCGAAGGCCGTTGTGCCTTGTTCTCTTCGAGGATTTTGACAGCTTCGTTAATCATTGGATGGATACAGCGTTTTAGAATTTCATCTGCTGCCATTTGCGAGGGTTCTGCACCTGTGATGTCACGAATGATACCTGCTGTTATGTCAGATGGAATAGGACGACGGTTTTCATCATAATCATAAAAACCGGCCTTTGTCTTTTGCCCACGCCGGTCCAATTCGCAAAGCGCATCGCGAATCGGATTGTCGGTCGTGACCCCTTTGGACCAACCGATATCAAGGCCAGCAAGATCGCTCATCTGAAACGGACCCATCTTGAAGCCAAACGCATTAAGGGCTGCATCGACGTCCCACGGCATCACGCCTTGATATACCAGTTTTCCAGCTTGGATCTGGCGCGCAAACAAAATTCGGTTTCCAACAAAACCAGGGCAAACACCAACAAGTGTCGCAATCTTATTGATAGTTTTGGCTAAGTTCATTGACGTTGCTACAACATCATCTGCCGTCTTTTCCGCACGCACGATTTCTAGAAGCTTCATTACATTAGCAGGCGAGAAAAAGTGGAGACCGATCACGTCTTGAGGACGACTGGTGACAGCTGCAATCTCGTCAATATTCAACGCCGATGTATTTGTCGCGAGAATTGCGCCCTTTTTCATGACCCGATCAAGCTCGGTGAAAATCTGTTTCTTGAGGTCCATATTCTCAAACACGGCTTCAATCACCAAGTCACATTCAGACAAATCTGCAAGCGACAGACAGCCCTGAAAGCGGTCCATGCGTGCCTCGACTTCATCCTGAGGAAAGCGGCCTTTGTCAGAGCTACGTTGATAATTGCCTCGCACAACGGCAAGCCCGCGATCAAGGGCCTCTTGCTTTGTCTCGACGATGCGAACGTTGAAGCCCGCAGTAGCAAAGTTCATCGCAATGCCACCACCCATTGTACCAGCACCAATAATGCCAACGGTTCTAATCTCGCGCATAGGCGTCGACGGGTCCAACCCCTCAACTTCCCATGCCTTGTGGCCAGATGATGCGATGTAGTCGCCAATTTCAGTTTGTGACAGCGTCATGAGTGATCCTTTAGGCAGATGGCTTGTAGTGCACGTCGGTCGATTTTGTCCGTTGCACCACGGGGTAGGGGTTCTGATTGCAGCCAGATATGCTGCGGGACTTTGAATTTTGCTATGTGATCGGTGAGGAACGATTGTAGATCAGATACAGTCGTTTCATGACCCAGTTTGATTTGAATTCCAGCCCCAACAATTTCGCCCAACCGTTCATCTGGAACAGAGAACACACAGGCTTCGGCAACGCTTGGATGACGATGCAACGCACCTTCAACATCTAGACAGGCTATGTTTTCGCCACCACGGATAATGATGTTTTTCTTGCGGTCTACGATGGTAATAAAACCGTCGGTATCAATATACCCCAAGTCACCCGTGCGCAGCCAACCGTTTTGAAAAACCTCTGCCGTAGCTTGGGGTTTATTGAGGTAACACCGCATGTTACAGGCACTTTTTACAGTGATTTCACCGATTTCGCCTTGCGCAACTTCAGTCCCGTCATCACCAAGGAATATAACGTCTTGCAGTGGTGGATGTGGTTTGCCAGCAGCGGCTGGGCGGTCCTCATAGTCCTGACCACCCATTCCGATACCGACAGCGTTGGTTTCTGTCATTCCCCATCCAGTTGAGACAACCGCATTGGGGAATAAGTTAGCAAGTTCAGAAACTTGAGAGGCGGGCCGTTTTGCGCCACCTGATCCCATATAGTCCAGTGACGGTAACGTTTCTCCCAGATCACGAGCAGCGGTCATTAAATCTGCCGATTGGGTTGGGACACCCAGAAAACGGGTGATTTTTTCATCACGAATAATGCGGACGGCCTCGGCGGCGTCCCATTTGTAGATCAATGCAACTTTGGCACCAGCAGGAATGCTTAACAGAAACATCGGATGCGTTGCTGTGACATGAAACAAGGGTGTGACAACCAATACGGATGGGCGCGGGGCAGGGTTGTTTTGATCGGGTTCAGCCTCCAACATAAACGGTGCGCTGGCCCCTTGCAGCAGCCACGTAAATACGGCGTTAATCGCGCCACGGTGCGTTTGCACAACTCCCTTAGGATGCCCAGTTGTGCCAGAAGAGTACATGATTGCAAAGTCGTCATCGGGTTCCACTTCAACATCAACTGATTTTGTGTTATCCATTGAATTAATTAGAGATTTATAGCTAAGCTCCGTCTTACCGTCTGCGTCGCGTACACCAACTAGGGTCAATCCCAACGGGTCAATTATCGGCATCATCCGATCAGCGCGATCACCATCTGCAAAGATCAGCTTAGCGCCACTGTCTTTCAGCGCGTAATCTAATTCCTGTGTGGTCCACCATGCGTTCACGAATACAGTCACGGCACCGACAGACGCAATTGCCATAGTCAAAATCATCAATTCGGGGCAATTCCGCATCGCGATGGCAACAGGCTGTCCTTTAACAACACCAAATGTGTCGCGCAAAACATGGGAAATACGGCTGACGTCGTTTAAAAAATCATCAAAGGTCCAACGTTCATCACCGTAAACCAGATATTCATAGCTGCCGTTGCCTTGGGCCTCACGGCTGCCATACAACATCGCCGCCACATGAGGGGGCGCATTTTCAAACACCCGATAAGAAACGCCGCGAATGGTTGCTTCAGTCAAAGCAAATGCGGGATTGGTCGCAAGAACATGCGCAACTGCGCTGTCTGCACTCATTCCTGTTAAGCCAGTCATGAGTTATCACACAATTTATTCGAATTGTTTTCCAAGCTATCATCCTCCCGAAGCGGACAAGAACCAACTGCATTGGTGTCCTGTGCCCAAAGGTGATGCTAGAGTGGAAATATCTGCGTGCCAATACCGCAGAACGGAACGTCATTTCGCAAAATTTGATTTTTATTGTTAATGTGGTAGTGGGTTGTCGGGAGTATCCATGTAGCGTTAGTCACGCGGGTCTTGTGAGATCGTTAGTTCAATTGGCTATCGTAAGTATCCGTTTTTTATGTTTTATATTGCAGAACCGTTACTGCTTACTGTTTATTTTGTTTTTTGATAACCATGTCTTAATTGGAATGTATCTTTATTTTTTAACATAATACCAATTATAAGTAATTTGAATGTAGCCGCAAAGCGATAATGTCACCCCTGTGCAAAGCAGGAATGTCACTCTCTAGTTCAAATGGACAAAGGGAGATTGAGCATGGGATGGGTGATGATGAGCGAACGCGAGCTAAATCGCATTG
>JBLHPE010000082.1:0-11463 GCA_047624005.1 Ascidiaceihabitans sp. | reverse complement strand
GCGGCTTTGACTACCTCGCCAAAGTCATCACTGGCGTCACATTTAAAGACGGAATTGAAGTCACCAACCAAGACCAGATCGCCGCGTGACCCAAAATCCTCAAACACCAGATTTGACAATAACTCTCTTTTTTTGTTGCAAAATCTTAGTCTCTACTGGCCGAGAAAACAGCAGATTTGGCGCTTCGGTTTCCGCCGTACAAGCCTTTCTCAAAGCATTTGTTGCTCATCGTCAAAGGTCAGCAACTCATACTTGCATACCATGTCTGATTGAGGACCTCGTCGAACCTATGAGCTGGTATTTTGCTGGGGTACGGCACTTGCAGCGAGGTGAGCCTCGATTGGCTGGCAGGTTTAGAGCTTGCGTGGTTGACCCTCTGGTCCCTCAACCTGATCCAGAACAACAAACTAACGTTGGCAATGCAATCAATACTGTAGCGTTCAAAAGCCACCAAATCACGGTCCAGTATCTCACCCTAATCCAAAGGAATTCGATTTCGTCATTTCGCTGGACCAATCAAATACATTTTATATACTAAACGCCAACGTTTCACTAGGTTTGGATCAACAAATGACCAGTAATTCTACTCCAAAACGTCGCATTGTTTCGTCTCGTCATTTGGCTGATGGCGAAGGCTGGGAGGCCTCCGAAGTCGAATATGGCATGATCATTGCTTACAATGCGTTCTCACGGTGGATGACCCGCTGCATGTCAGCAGCAGGAAACACTGACCTTACGCCTTTGGAAATTTTGGTTTTACACAATACCAATCATCGCGGACGGGACAAACGACTAACCGATATCTGTTTCCTACTTAATATCGAAGATACGCATACCGTGAATTATGCACTTCGAAAGCTATTGAAAATGGAATTGTTGTCCACTGAAAAACGCGGCAAAGAAGTTTTCTATCGAACCTCAGAAACTGGCGAAAAACTATGTGACGCCTATCGGGAAGTGCGCGAGCAGTGCTTCTTAGATGGACTGTCCACAACTGACATGACTGGGGAAGAGATGCGCGACATTGCGGCCAAACTCCGCTCCCTTTCGGGGCAGTATGATCAGGCAAGTCGCGCAGCTTCTTCGCTTTAGTTCCCCATCAAGCTTGGTAGGAAAGTTACAATCTGCGGGAAGATACAGATCAGAATTACGCCTAACAGCAATAGCAAAAAGAATGGGAAAGCTGCCTTTGCGATGCGCAGTATGTCGATGCCGGTTAATCCTTGAATCACAAACAGATTGAACCCGACAGGTGGTGTGATTTGGCTCATCTCAACAACGATGACAAGGTAAATACCGAACCACAATGGGTCAATACCCACGGTTGTGACCATCGGCATGATGATCGACGTAGTAAGCACGATCACAGAAATACCATCTAAGAAACAACCTAGCACGATAAAGAAAAGCGTTAGGGCAACCAAAAGGGCGGCAACTGATAGGTTCATGTCTGAT
Organism: Ascidiaceihabitans sp.; assembly: GCA_047624005.1. Taxonomy (GTDB): domain Bacteria; phylum Pseudomonadota; class Alphaproteobacteria; order Rhodobacterales; family Rhodobacteraceae; genus Ascidiaceihabitans. Next base: position 10,008 of record JBLHPE010000082.1, on the reverse strand, counting down.
ATCCACGCCGCCAAATTACGCGGTAGGCCAGTAAAGCCCATTGCTACGGATAGGAACGCGGCACCCAAAAGGATCAGGGCAATCATGCATGATGTTCTTGTCGCAGACATCACGGCTTGCCCGAATAATTTCCAGCTGAATGATCCTGATGTCCAAGCAAGAATTGGTGCCAACACAACGCCCAAAGCTGCAGCATCGGTTGGCGATGCCAATCCGCCATAAATTGATCCAATAACACCGCCGATCAACAGGGCAACGGGCACCAACCGCTTTGAGGCCGACAACTTTTCCTTAAGGGAAAAGGTCTGATCGATTGGTGGGATAAGGTCTGGGTTCATCCAGGCGCGCACGGCGACATACCCAGCGAATAAGCTGATCAGCATAATGCCGGGAAGAATGCCTGCCATGAATAGTCGAGCGATAGACTGCTCAGTTGCCACGCCGTAAACGATCAAGATTATTGAGGGTGGGATGAGTAATCCCAAGGTGGCCGACCCCGCCAAAGTTCCAAGGATCAGGCTTTCTGGATAGCCGCGTTTGGTCAGTTCCGGAATGGACATCCGCCCGATCGTGGCTGCAGTCGCAGCAGACGAACCAGAGACAGCAGCAAAGATTGCACAACCGAAGATGTTCACGTGCAACAGTCGTCCCGGTGCTCGGCTTAACCACGGCACAAGCCCCGTGAACATGTCGTCGCTCATGCGGGATCTCAGTAGAATTTCACCCATCAGGATAAAAAGCGGTAATGCCGTTAGAGCCCAACTGTGGGAATGACCCCAAAAGGTGGTTGCTAGGATCAAACCAGAAGGTGCGTTGGAAAAGAAAAACAAGCCAGCCAATCCGACGAGGGACAGGGAGACCGCGACCCAAACGCCAGAAGCAAGCAGAGCAATTAGAAGTGCCAGTAGGGTCAGGGCAATCATAGGATCAGACATATCTAGACCTCATCTGGTGTGGAAAGGATGGGTTTGCCCGCCACCAACAGATCTACAAATGTATGCACAATAGCGATCAGCAATAAGCCAACCCCAAAGGTAGCGACGCTTTGCGGAATCCAAAGTGCGACAGGCACGATGCCATTGGACACATCGCCGTAGTGAATACTTTCCAGAACCAAACCGATCAAAAACCACGTTGCGTATCCAATCAGTGCAGAGGCTACGATTAACACGAACCCCTCCATGAAAAACTGTGCCCGCACTGGCAGTCGAGCAGTAACAAGATTAACGCGGATATGACCGCCAGCCCTGAGGGTATGTGCCAATGCAAGAAACGTCGCCCCTGCCAGCATGAAACCAGAGAAATCGGCGTAGGATGGAATAGTAGAAGGAAAAGTCCCCGGCGCGAGGCGTCCAACTGCGTTCAGACATATTTGCGCACTGATCAATAGGCAGATGCACAGGATAAGTGTACCGGCGATTGCGCCGCAGATATCATAGAACTTTTGAAGTGTGCGGCCCATTTTTCGGTGCCCCCTGATAAATAGAAATGGCCGACAGCAATCGTTGCCGTCGGCCTCTTAGGAAAAGAACTTAGTTTTTATAAGCTTCAAGGACCGCACGCGCACTGTCAGATGCATTTTCTGTCCAGTTCGACAGCATTGTGTCACCTATTGCCTCAAGGCCTTCGACCAATGCCGCACTTGGTGCGTAGACCGTGATACCGTTTTCAGACAGGGCGGTTGTTTTACTTGTTGCTTCGGCTTCAGACATTTCCCATCCGCGAGTTTCGGCAGTTGCCGCCGCAGCTAACACGGCTGTTTGGGTTGCGGTATCAAGTCCGTCAAACATCCGCTTATTCACAACAACGATGTTTTTTGGGACCCAAGCATTGATCGGTGTGTAATGGGTCACAAAATCCCATGCCGTTGAATTGACGCCAGTAGATGGCGACGTGATCATTGCTGCGACTTGGCCCGTTGCGAAGGCTTGGGGGATATTTGACGCTTCAACCTGAACTGGGGCAGCGCCTGCAAGTGTTGCAAACTCTTCCAATGCGGCGTTATAGGCGCGGAAGCGCAGGCCGTTCAAATCTTTGACCGTTGCAATTTCACCGTTGGTGTAAAGACCTTGCGCAGGCCAAGGAACTGAGAACAATGGCATCAAACCCTGTTCAGCTAACAGTTCAGTGACAACTGGTTTTTGTGCGGCCCAGAGTTTAGCGGCATCATCATAGCTGGTGGCGACAAACGGTTGGCTGTCGATGCCGTATGCCAGATCTTCGTTGGACAAACGGGACAAGAAGAACTCACCCATTGGGACCTGGCGATTGCGTACTGCACCTTTGATTTCTGGATGTGGAAACAAGGACCCTGCTGAGTGAACCGTAATGTCGAGCCCACCATCGGTGGCTGTGCGCACATCGTCTGCAAACTGACTAATGTTCTGTGTATGGAATGTCGTGTCGCCGTAAGGTGTTGGCATATCCCAATTTTCTGCAGTTACGACAGAAGCGACGGTCATTGCTGCCGCACAGATGATAACATGTTTCATAATATTTTTCCCTGATTGGTTCGGTTTTTTCCGAATCCATTTATATTCATAACGTTGACAATTTGTCAGCGTTATATTCATAAAGCAACAACAATTTGATTCGAGGGACCTACAATGGAAAAGATCAACACAAACAAATGGCAATTCTGGGTTGATCGTGGTGGTACCTTTACAGACATCGTTGCGCGGCGCCCCGATGGACAGCTAGAAACTCACAAATTACTATCTGAAAACCCTGAAGTGTATGCAGATGCTGCCGTACATGGGATCAAATCACTGCTCGGCTTAACTGGTGATGGCACGGTTCCAACAGGTAAAATATCTGCTGTAAAAATGGGAACTACCGTTGCGACCAACGCGTTGCTTGAGCGTAAGGGTGAACGCACATTGCTGATGATTACCAAAGGCCTTGGTGACCTATTGCGGATTGGATACCAAAACAGACCCGACCTGTTTGATCTCGAGATCAAGCTACCTGAATTGTTGTATGAAGGTGTTGTCGAAGTTGACGAGCGCGTGGCAGCAGACGGTGAAGTCATCACCGCTTTGGATACACAAAGTGCTCGCACAGCAATATCGCAGGCCTACGGTGACGGGTATCGTTCTGTCGCTATCGCTTTGATGCACGGATATAAATACACCGACCACGAGATTCAACTTGGCGAAATTGCGCGACAAACTGGCTTCACTCAGGTCTCCCTAAGCCACGAGGCAAGCCCATTGATCAAGCTGGTTTCTCGAGGCGATACTGCCGTTGTCGATGCCTATCTTTCCCCAATTTTACGGCGCTACGTTGAACAAGTTGCTGTGGCGCTGAATGCGGCAGATGGTGGCTGTGACAGCCTAATGTTTATGCAATCAAACGGTGGGCTGACCGATGCTCGTCTGTTTCAAGGCAAAGATGCAATCCTTTCAGGCCCTGCAGGTGGTGTGGTCGGCATGGTCCGCACGGCTGCTGAACAAGGTTTTGATCGCCTAATCGGCTTTGATATGGGTGGCACCTCGACCGACGTATGCCATTACGCTGGCGAATTTGAACGATCATTCGAAACCGAGGTTGCAGGCGTCCGGATGCGCGCGCCAATGATGTCAATTCATACGGTTGCAGCGGGTGGCGGTTCAATCCTGTCATACAGCGCTGGTCGTATGCAGGTCGGACCCGAAAGCGCAGGCGCAAATCCTGGGCCCGCTGCATATCGCCGTGGCGGCCCCCTGACTGTCACAGATTGTAACGTCCTGTTGGGAAAATTGCAGCCATCGCAGTTCCCATCAGTCTTTGGTCCCAATGCAGATCAACAGCTTGACGCTGACGTGGTTCGTCAGAAATTTGACGTCCTTGCAAAGGAAATCGGTGGTGCAAAGTCCGTCGAAGAAATCGCCGAAGGTTTTCTAAGAATCGCAGTCGAGAACATGGCAAATGCGATCAAAAAAATCAGTATTCAACGCGGCTATGACGTCACCAAATACACAATGAACTGCTTTGGGGGTGCCGGTGGACAACATGCCTGTCTGGTTGCAGATGCCCTTGGGATGGAGAGTATCTTTATCCATCCATTTGCAGGGGTCCTTTCCGCCTTCGGCATGGGCTTGGCCGATGTGCGTGCCATTCAAGAATACCAATTTGCAGGCAAAATTGATGACATTGTAAAAGCAAAGCAGGTTGTTGCCTCCCTTCTCGAAAAAGCGGAGGCGGAAGTCAGTGGTCAGGAGATCAGCCTCGAGAATATCCACAGTATTGCGACGGCACACATCCGGACTGATGGTGCACATCAAACGCTTGAAGTTCCGTTTGGATCGCCCAATGAAATGATCTCTGGCTTTGATGAAGCACACCGTCTGCGCTTTGGATTTGTACCGAAGTACGCATCACTTATTATTGATCTGTTGACCGTCGAAGCGATTGGATCGACAGGTGAAGCCGTTACGATCCCCAAATCTGCGCCGACGAAATCGGAACCTACGATGGCCCAAATGTTTAGCAATGGACAATGGATGGCAGTCCCGCTTGTCGATCGGGCTACGTTGAGCTTGGGCCAAACGGTCGCCGGACCAGCAGTTATAACAGAACCTACCGGCACTAACATTCTCGAACAGGGTTGGCAGGCAGAAGCTTCCGGTGGTGGCAATCTTATTTTGCGCCGTGTCATCCCACTGGAACGCAATGAGGCTATTGGAACGTCAGTTGATCCTGTCATGCTTGAGGTCTTCAACAATCTTTATATGTCCATCGCAGAACAGATGGGAGCAACCCTTGCGAACACAGCATATTCGGTCAACATCAAAGAACGATATGACTTTTCCTGTGCGATCTTTGATAGCAACGGGGATCTGGTCGCAAATGCACCACATGTTCCCGTCCACCTTGGGTCCATGGCCACCAGCGTACGGATCATTCTAAAACAGAACGCAGGCCGCATGTTTCCGGGCGACGTATTCATGATGAACAACCCCTACAATGGGGGCACGCATTTGCCGGATGTCACCGTCATCACACCTGTATTCGATGATGAGGGTTGTAATATAATCTACACGGCCGCGTCGCGAGGACATCATGCTGATATTGGCGGGACTACACCGGGGTCTGCGCCCCCTGACAGTCGCCACATCGAAGAAGAAGGCGTGCTGATCGACAATTTTCTGTTGGTCAAACAAGGTGATCTTCAAGAAAAGGCAGCGCGTGATTTGCTAGCATCGGGCAAATACCCATGCCGCAATGTGGATCAAAACATGGCTGACTTAGCTGCACAAATTGCCGCCAATACCACCGGTGTCAATGAGCTGAAAAAGATTACTCGCCAATTCGGTTTAAAAGCTGTGCATGCATATATGAGCCATGTACAGGACAACGCCGAGGAAAGCGTGCGCCGCGTTCTAGATGTACTGCATGATTGCAAATTCACATATCCGCTCGACAGTGGTGCGCAGATCAAGGTGGCCATTTCAGTTGATAAAACCAAACGCGACGCATTGATTGATTTCACGGGTACGTCTGAGCAGGATGAGTTTAACTACAATGCACCATTGGCAATCTGTCATGCCGTTGTACTTTACGTTTTCCGTACATTGGTCGGGTCAAATATCCCTATGAATGAGGGCTGTCTAAAACCACTTAAGATGGTTGTTCCCGTTGGTACAATGATCAATCCTGAAGCGCCTGCAGCGGTTATTTCGGGCAACACTGAAGTGAGCCAGGCAATTGCGGATACGCTTTATGGTGCCTTAGGTGTGATCGCAGGCAGCCAAGGCACCATGAACAATTTTGTCTACGGAAATGAGACGTTTCAAAACTATGAGACAATTTGTGGCGGCACAGGTGCAGGTGATGGATTTCATGGCACCAGCGCGGTTCATAGCCACATGACGAACACGCGAATGACGGACCCCGAGGTTCTTGAAACTCGGTTCCCTGTTCGATTGGAAGAGTTCTCGATCAGACAAAACTCTGGTGGAATCGGCACATTCACTGGTGGCAATGGCATCATCCGTGCATTGCGTTTTCTTGAGCCGATGACCGTTACGGTTCTGTCATCGCACCGCAAGACTGCCCCTCACGGAGCCGCTGGTGGGAGGTCTGGCTCAAAGGGTTCCAACTCGATTTTGCGCAAAAACGGCAATATCGAAAAGCTTGAAGGTAACGACGTTGCACAAATGAAGATAGGGGACGTTTTTGTCCTGAAATCGCCAGGGGGTGGCGGGTTCGGGAACTAATAAAATAAGTTAGCATCTCCTCACAACGTCGAGGAGATGCTAAGAAGTGCTTCGCATAAGTTCGTGGTATTCAAAAACTTCTAACGCTTATAGTACCTATAGATCTTGCGTTGAAGTATCGTCTCGGTAACGGCACCCTGTCGGAGATAATACTTTCGCAACAAGTAACCTGCACTTTCTATTTCTGGATCAAGCGACTAACTTTCATACAATCAACGATTCAAGTAATTTATTTTTTTATCAATAATTTGGCTTAGTACCCACAAAGCTGTTGATCTTGTGTCGATCCGCTGAAAAAACAACCGTTCAAACCAAAGCGGCCACACGGATCGCCTTACTCATTGGCATGACATCTTGGAGCTTTAACTATGACTATCACACATCTTATTACCCATTCTGGCGGCTTTCATGCAGACGAGCTGCTCTCCTCGGTCGTACTTAGACAACTGTTCCCCGATGCGGAGCTTAAACGTACACGCGATCGTCAATGGCTAACGCCTGCCGCAGAAAAGATCATTTACGATGTGGGCGGTAGCTATGATGCAGAACAGCAAATTTTTGACCACCATCAACGTCCAGGCCCCTTACGTAAAGATGAACAGCCATTTAGCTCTTTTGGCCTCATCTGGGCACATTATGGTCGTGATTATTTGGTAACGTTGGACGTTCCTGCGGAAGACATTGAAGGAATTCACACCACATTTGACACAAAATTTGTTTTACCAATCGATTTGCTGGACAACGGAGCAATGGAACCTTCAGTGGCGGGTCCACTGTCAATCCTAACGCTGCCGTCGCTTTTGGGAAGTCTGAAACCTGTTTTCGATGATACGTCGCAATCTGCAGATGATGACGCCTTTTTCATAGCCTTGCCGATTGCTAACAGCTTTGTCGAAGCCGCAATTCGCAACCTTGCGGCAAAATCGCGCGCCAAAAGCATAGTATTTGCGGCAATAGCCAAGGCAGGAAAGTCACCTATTTTGGAGTTGCCCATGGGTATGCCCTACCGTTCAGCTTTGGATCAAACCGAAGCAGACCATATCATGTTCATGGTCCATCCACGTGGCGAAGATTGGACTTTAAACGGTATCAAATTATCAAGCGAGACTTTTGATCAACGCGCTGATTTGCCTGCTGAATGGGCTGGACTAACTGACGCAGCATTGGAAGAGGTCAGCGGCGTAAAGGGCGCCAAATTTTGCCACAACGCCCGCTTTATTGCCGTTGCTGACTCTCGCGAAGCGATCTTCAAAATGGCCGACCTAGCGGTGAAAGAAATTCAGTAAAGCCGTCATCTTTGGTGGCCAACCTGAACCAGTAGTTAGATGGCTACATTGATTGGACATTTCAAACCTAACCTTGATCGAAGCACACCGCAGGTATGGTGGTAAAATTAGCTATTTCCCTTTCATGGAAACTTAGCCATTCCCTATCGATATCGCATGCCTTCGAGATTGAATGGCGTTACCCAGCATTTGTCAACTGGGGGCTTATGGGTCAAAGATTGCAGCTCTTGCAGTGGACCTCAACGACGAGACGACGAGGCCTGAAGCGATTGATGTGGTGCGGTCTTTTGTTTCAGAGGTTCGGCTTCATCCAGATAAAGAGACAGCAAGCGATCAGACCATTGAATCGTTTTAAGAACGAGCGGCTATATTAGGTTTGGTATGGTTCTAAAACGACAAACCCCGCCGTGTTAAGGGCGGGGTATCGGTTTTATTGGTTGCGGGAGTGCGTCACTACCGAAAGCGAACGTTAATAGTTTGCTAAGATATTCAAGCACAATAGAAGAAAATCAGCCATGGCATCTTAGAATGAGAGCGGTCATGCCATAGCTGTTTCTATTAAGCTCGACTTAATACACCGACACCGAATGTATTGAAGACTCAACATTACCTTCACCGAAGAGGATGTATTTCGCACCCGAACATGGGATGGTCATCGCAACAATTCTGTACGCGGCAAAATCGGCGGGGATCGTGAGAATACTCTGCGAGGGTTCCCCCCGCAAGTCATTGGGGTCGGTCGACTTACATAGGCGAATTTCTGTTCCAGGCGAAAGTGAACTGACCATAAACACAGCTTTTTCGGCTTCGTCAGGAAGCTCAAGCCCAAATTTGAAGTTCGAATGATCAAGTCCAACGCCAACACTTAGATCGCTTATTTGCGAAGTGCTGATTGTACCCCCATCCAACCTGACCAAGTTTGTATCGCTAGTACCGACATTGAATCTGTCACCAAGGTCAATATTTGCAGCATATATTATGAAGTTGACTGTCCGCGCTGCCCCGAAATCAAATAGTGCGACATCAAACATTGATCTCTCCTTCAACGATGTCCGCGAAGAACTCAATCAAGTCTGAAGGTGTGGCAGGTCTCGGCCCATCTTGAACTCCACGATTTCCATCAACCCCAGGGCGTCGGACAGTTCCATTTTCTATTGGCCCTTGCGGAGTCCAACCGTCTGATCCTTTGACATTGGGCTTTCCATTGCTTCGACCAGGTTTGGTGTTGAAGCCATAGCGACCCGACGGACCACCTTCACCGCCAACCCCATGCTGCCCACCTTTACCAAAACTGCGGAGGTCTGGCCTGCCCCCAGAACCCGCTGTGCTTGCTACAACGCCAATCCATGGAATACCTGAAGGGTCCGTTACAATAACAGAAACGTCACCACCGTCACCGCCTTCACCATTGTGGCCTCCATGTCCAGCCGCGCCTCCGACCGCACCGTCACCCCCCGTCCCACCGCGTCCTGCATTACCAGCCCTGTGCAGCCAACCACCGTCACCACCATGCCCCCCACGGCCTCCAGGTTTCCCATCACCACCGTTGCCACCATCTTGCCCTTTGCCACCAGTTCCACCATTGCTCCCTACCGAATTGAGCGTGACGGATGAACCAAATTGGAAACGATCAACGAGGAGATGTATTGATCTGCCTCGTTCGCCAGGTTGTCCTGGGCCTCCGTTCTTACCTGTCTCACCAGGTAAGCCATCGTCGCCTTTATTCCCTGTACGACCATCTGTTCCAGTCGCATCAGTCCCATCCCGTCCAGGTTTTCCGGGATTCTCCCCAGGCTTCCCATCTGGGGCTGTTCCATTTCGATCCTTACCGTCTTTGCCATCCTCTTGACCGAAGGATGAAATGGCCACCGATCCAATGGCTGTTGAAGCGCGGATTTTCAAATGGATGTTTGTCCTCAGCGTTGCACCTTCCTCGAAGGTCAAGTTCTCATCAACAATTATGTTGAGAGTTTTATCTTTAAGATGTTCTGAGAATTCAATCTTGGCGTCGCCCTTGATCGTCAAATTTTTGAAACGTTGGGTTAACTCTGATCGGTCAATTGTCGTTTCATCCGCTACATCAACACTTCCAGTCCTTGCGCCGCCCGCGTTTAGACACTTTTCCAATAGCTCATTGTAATCAATATTGTTCGGTTCGGTTAGATTAAAAGGTCCAATTCGTAGCATAGCAATATCTGTCCTTACTAATGAAAATAGGGATGACGCTGCAACATTAACTTGCCCATGTCCATTATTTTTGATGTGTAAGTGAGTTCGCCGTTGATTTCCTTAATCACTTACAGCCTCAAAAACGGTCGTTTTTAGAGTTCTCGATTGCTGTGATTACACCTGAACACTTGGCCCATGAACCACTAGCGTTGTAGTTCTCAATTACCTGGACCTGTCCCGCTTTCGTGCCGCTCCAAGTGCTCGTTTAAGCCACCTTTCGTTCGAAAGCGACGGGACTTTTCCAACCCAGTGCTGAATGGCGTCGTCGCGGATTGTAGAAGCCGTTGATGTAT
>JBLHPE010000081.1:0-11673 GCA_047624005.1 Ascidiaceihabitans sp. | reverse complement strand
TTCATCTTCAACCCCCACAATCAACGTGAATTTAGGCAGCGCCGCAATATCTTTCATATAATTGCTACGTGGCGCAAACGATGTGTTTAATCGGTAGGAATAAGTCGTGGTTGCCGTCGCACCATATGGCCCGTTCAAAACGGATTGCGGCATGTTGAATTGAATGATGGGCAAGTAATTCAAAGCCGTGATCCGAAAGGTGTTCAGCATGGAAAGGCCAATGATCCTGCGCACCATCGTGTATGCCCAGCCTCCCGCGTTCTCGCGCGTGGTCGGCGCGTTGTACTTCAAAAATGGGGCCAACAGAACAGCGTGATCAATTAAATCACCTTGCGCACCACCTGCGAACCGAACAACCAGCCCGCCCCCCGAGGAATGACCCAGCATCACAACCTTTTGGCCCGGTTTTGCCTTGACTTTTATCAAGTCGGCTAAATCATCTTCTAGTTGGCCTATATAATCGACATCGCCACGCCGTTCAGGGGCCACACCATGGCCCCGTAAATCTGGCACTAAGACGTGGGCTTTATCCGCCAGTTTGGTCGCAAGATCGTCAAATTGCAGGCCATGCCAGCCCGACCCGTGCACCATAATCATCAAAGGCCCATCTACTTGCGCACCGTATTCACGCACGGCCAAGGTGGATCCATCACGCATCGCAATAGGTTGCGTATCAGGTGTTTTTTTATAATCTTGGGCAAAGGCAGTTGTGAAATCGAGCCCCTCGCGTGCTGGTAAGGTTTTAGGCTGCTGCGAAGCAATCAGGCCAAGCGCCGCACTCCCAGACAAGCAAAGCGATATGGCAACACGGCGGACGATTTTAAAAAGCATCATGTTTCCAACTCAAATATTTCATGAACAGACACGTCCAGCACTTCGGCCAAGGTCAGCGCAAGAACCGTTGAAGGGATGAACACTTTGTTTTCAATGGTATTTATTGTTTTTCGCGACACACCTGCGGCACTGGCCAGGTCGGCTTGAGTCAGCCCTTTAACCTTGCGTAAATCCTTAAGGGTGTTGTTCAACCCACTCACGACAATTGCCATTCATAATATGTCAGCAGCAAAAGGTAGGCAGCTCCGGTCAGTGTGCCCATCGCCGCAAATGCAGTGTCCCATTCCATCGAAAACACAAAAATAGCGATGGCAAAAACTGGGTATAGCCCAAATGACACCCAATAGGCATGTCGCTGCGCGCGGTGAGCGGTTTCAACGTACATCTCATCTTTTGCCATACGCCGCGCCGCGGGCGTTGCCATTGCGAAGGCCACAAAAATGCCAACACCAGCCAGCACGCCCATAGCCATTGGCACAAACCACCAGATCGGTTGAGGCATGTTCTGTGCTATCGCCAACACCGCATAAAGCAGGCAACTTAGCCCTGCCAAACACAACAAAACGGTTCGTACTTTTGCAATATCAGTATCTTGTAACGTCATATCCATAAATCTCCAATGTAACCCTTAAGTTACATTATAGATTTGAAAATGTAACGTCAAGGTTACTTTTTGCCGGACGTATCGCGCAGGATTTTCCAGCGTATCCCGTCAAGAAGCGCCTCAAACGAGGCATCAACTATGTTGGCACTGACACCAACTGTGGACCAGCGATTGCCCTGCCCGTCCTCGTAATCAATAATAACACGTGTGACCGCCTCGACCCCGCCTTGGGTGATCCGCACTTTGAAATCGACCAGATGCATGTCGTCTATCATGCTTTGGTACTTGCCAAGGTCTTTGGCCAGTGCTTTTGCCAGCGCATTCACTGGGCCACGATCGTTGCCATTCTCGTCCATAGATTCACTGACAGAGAATTTCTTTTCACCGTCGATTTTCACCACAACCACAGCCTCGGACAGACTTACCATCTGGTCGCGCTTATTTTTGCGCCGCTCCACCGTGACGCGGTAGCGTTTGACCTCGAACAGGTTTGGCATCAGGCCCAGTTCGTCGCGCGCCAACAGCTCGAAACTAGCTTGGGCCGTATCATAAGAATATCCATCCGCTTCGCGTGTTTTGATCCTCTCAAGGATGCGGCCCAGCGCTGGGTCTTTGGGTGTAACCTCGATCCCTGCCCCGTTCAGGCGCAGGCGCAGGTTGGATTGCCCCGCTTGGTTTGACATCGGGATGACGCGATCATTACCGACCAAGGACGGTTCGATGTGTTCGTAAGTGGTCGGGTCTTTGAGGATCGCGCTGGCGTGCAGCCCCGCTTTGTGGGCAAAGGCGGACGATCCGACAAAGGCCGCTTGTTTTTGCGGCACGCGGTTGAGGATTTCATCCAGCATCCGGCTCGTGCGGGTCATCTGCGCCAATGCGTCCTCGGGCACGCCGGTTTCAAACTGGCTGGCGTAGGGTTCTTTCAGCAGCAGGATCGGGATCAGCGTGGTGAGGTTTGCATTGCCGCACCGCTCGCCCAGCCCGTTCAACGTGCCTTGAATTTGGCGAGCACCGGCATCGACAGCCGCCAGCGAACAGGCCACCGCGTTTTCTGTGTCGTTGTGAGTGTGGATACCAAGGTGGTCGCCCGGAATGCCTGCTTTGATCACCTCAGCCGTGATCCGGCCCACGTCAGCGGGTAACGTCCCGCCATTGGTGTCGCACAATGCAATCCAACGGGCACCGCTGTCGTAGGCGGCCTTGATCGCCTCAAGCGCATATGAGGGGTTGGATTTGTAGCCGTCAAAGAAGTGTTCAGCGTCAAAGATCGTCTCGCGCCCTTGGGTCTTGAGATAGGCAAAGCTGCGGGCGATGTTGTCGGTGTTTTCATCCAGTTCAATGCCCAGCGCAGTTTTGACGTGGAATTCGTGGGTTTTGCCGACCAAGCAGACGGCTGGTGTTTTGGCGTTGATCACGGCCGCCAGCACGTCATCGTTTTCGGCGGAGAAACCGTTGCGTTTGGTCATGCCAAAGGCGGTCATAGTGGCCCGCGTCTTTGGGGCCTCGTCGAAGAACGCGCTGTCGGTGGGGTTTGCACCGGGCCAACCGCCTTCGATATAATCCACGCCCAGCGCGTCTAGGGCGTTTGCGATCTGGACCTTTTCAGTGGTCGAGAACTGCACCCCTTGGGTTTGTTGCCCGTCGCGTAGCGTGGTGTCAAAGAGATAGAGGCGTTCTTTGGTCATGTGCTTACCCTTTTGACTGCGCTGTATTGGTTCTGCGAATGGCTCATTTCAAAGCCTCAAGCACAGATGGATCAAATGTTGGCCCTGGAACCCAGCTTGCTGCACCCGCTATATCAGTTACCTGCACACCTGCCGCATTGAGAAGATCACGCACACGATCTGCTTCACTCCAGTCTTTGGCCACTCGCGCGGCACCACGTTGTTCAAGCAAACGATCAACCACTGGTGCAACCCAATCAGGTAGATCATCCCCTTGAGGCGCTGATAAATCCACAAGGTTCCAGTCTGAAACAAGCCCCAGCGTCTCCAAGCCATGTGCAAACGGAGCGAGTGCTTTCGCCGTCCGCCCCTTGGCCATCACGTGCAACCTTGCCAATGCGCCCGGTGTATTCAGATCGTTACCAAGCACGCCCATCAGTTCTGGATCTGCAATCCAGTCCCCTGAGGCTTTCAGCATCTCTACCGTCTTTGGCGAATACCCATGCTTTTGCAGAACGCTAAGCCATTCGGTAAGCGTCTTCTCAGCCTCTTTGCGCTTTGTCTCGGTCCAGTCCATAGGTTTGCGGTAATGCGTGGACAACATCACAAGGCGGATCACTCCCCCTGATACCCCATCATCCAACAAATCCCGCACGGTAAAGAAATTGCCCAGCGACTTGGACATCTTCTTGCCCTCAACCTGCAGCATCTCGTTGTGCATCCAGACGTTCGCAAAATCGTGCCCAGCGCATTTGGACTGGGCTATCTCGTTCTCGTGGTGTGGGAATGTCAGATCATTCCCGCCTCCATGAATATCAAAGGACGCCCCTAATAGACCATAGGCCATAGCGGAACATTCGATGTGCCAGCCCGGGCGTCCATTCCCCCATGGGCTTTGCCACCCCGGTTGATCAGCATCCGAGGGTTTCCACAGGACAAAATCCATCGGGTCACGCTTGTATGGCGCTACCTCTACCCGTGCCCCCGCAATCATATCATCCACGGATCGACCAGAAAGTGCGCCATACTCCGCATAACTAGAGACGGAGAACAGCACATGACCTTCCGCCTCATAGGCGTGGCCCTTAGCAATCAGGTCTTCGATCATAGCTATCATTGGCACGATGTAGGCTGTGGCGCGTGGCATATGATCAGGCTCAAGCGCCCCTACCGCCCCCATGTCATCGAGGAACCACTGGATCGTCTCATCCGTGATCTCGCCTATGGTACGACCCGTGGCGGCAGCCTTAGCGTTGATCTTGTCATCCACATCCGTGAAGTTGCGCACATAGGTGACGTGTTTGTCCCCATACACATGACGCAGCAACCGGTTCAGCACATCAAACACAATCACAGGACGCGCGTTCCCTAGGTGGGCGCGGTCATAAACCGTCGGCCCACAGACATACATCCGCACGTTTTTTGCATCAATGGGTACAAACTGCTGCCCTTTGGTCCGTGTCTTGGTGTTGTAGAGATAGATGGCTGTTTCAGTATTCGGCATGGTGTACGTCCTTACGCAAGTCAGCGCGGGCTTAACAATTCTGATCTGGTTTTGAAATGACAGAAAGGCCCGCTGGAATGGTTCAGCAGGTAATGCAGCAAATAATATTGAATGCGCTATTTGTCATAGCCCTTGGGTAGCCTGCTTACAGGACTTCGGTCAACCCTTTTGGCTGTCCTCCTCTACAGGCGATTGACAATATGGGGCGGCTCTGGCCCCTTGGCAAAAATATCTAACTGGCAGGAGTCACCCCATGAAACTATCAAATCGCATCACCGGCATCTTGGGTGAGGGCTCTGACGGCTGGGGGTTGTTCTTGAAATCCCGCGAAATGATCAAAGATGGCGTCAATGTCATTGAGCTGACACAAGGCGAGCATGACATACGCACAGCATCTCCTATTCTGCAAAATATGCACGAGATGGCGATGGCCGGGCATACAGGTTACGCTTCGGTCCCTGGAACAGACGAGCTACGCGAAACGGTAGCAAAGCGTCTCACCAAGCGCACTGGCGTTCCGACGGGCCCTGAGAACGTGATAATTACCCCCGGTGGGCAATCCGCATTGTTCGCAGCCCACGTGGCTGTTTGTGATGCAGGCGACACGGCTATGTATATTGACCCCTTCTATGCCACTTACCCCGGCACGGTCCGCGGCGCGGGCGCTATACCTTGTGCAATCAAGACCCGCGCAGAGGATGCTTTTCAACCCAGAGCGGCCGATATTGAAGCGCATGCTGCTGGTGCAAAGTCTTTGCTGATCAATTCCCCCAACAATCCCACAGGCACCGTCTATTCCCGCGCCACATTGGAAGGCATTGCCGATGTGTGCAAAGCCCACGATCTATGGCTTATCTCAGACGAGGTGTACGACACCCAAGTCTGGGAGGGCGAACACCTTAGTCCACGTGCCTTGCCTAGCATGGCCGAACGCACCCTGGTTGTTGGCTCTATGTCCAAATCCCATGCCATGACAGGCTCGCGCTGTGGCTGGATCGTGGGGCCAGAGGCCGTTGTGGAAAACCTGACCAATCTTGCCACCCACACGACATACGGCGTGCCGGGCTTTATTCAGGATGCATCTACCTTTGCCCTGAACCAAGGGCCTGCGTTTGAGGCCGAGATCGCCGCCCCTTTCCGCCGCCGTCGTGAAATTGCACGCGAAATCTTGGGACGGCAAAATACAGTTGGTTTGATCCCAGCCCAAGGTGGGATGTATCTTATGCTGGACTTACGTGCGACGGGGCTAAGCGGTGAAGATTTCGCCTATGCCTTGCTCAACACTCATCACATTGCAGTCATGCCAGGTGAAAGCTTTGGCGAGGCTGCCGCTGGGCATATTCGTGTTGCAATGACAGTTAAAGACAGTGCCTTTGCTGTGGCGATTGAAACCTTGTGCGGCTTTGCTGAAGAGCTGGCTAAAAACGCTTAAAGGTGCCTGTAAGATTGAAAGGATTTTATCTGGCGTTTGGTGCTTTGCCAAGCTTGTGGCCAATGCTGGGATAAGCATAGATCGTGGACGCCGCGCGTGATGGCCAAAAGATTGATCACAATGTCTACCCAATGCGTTCGCCTACATGGATTCTCATACTGAGTGGACTGATCAAAACGCGGTGCGCGATAGTTTTGGAAATGGCAGCTATGATGGCCATTAAAGGTGCAAGATCCATAATCTGTTACTAATGTGATCGAATACACCTCGCGCTTTGATTAAAACAGGATACCACGATGCTACGGATAATGATGATCTTGGCCCTTTGCCTCTCTCCTATATTGGGGACAGCGCAACCCTTGCCAGAACCGATCTCCCCCTATGTCAATGATCTTGCTGGTTTACTTGATGCCGATGATATGGCCGAAGTGCGTGGCATGCTGGCCGCGTTAAAGTCTGACACGGGCATCCAAATGACGGTCCTGACATTAGACAGCCAAGCCCCTTATGGCCCAAACCAATCGCTAGAAAGCTTTGCAACCGATCTGTTCAACGATTGGGGTATTGGCGACGCCAAACGTAACGATGGTATCCTTATACTGGTGCTGCCAGACGATCGTGCGATGCGGATCGAACTGGGGGCCGGATATGATCAGACGTGGAATGACGAAGCAGGTCGTGTGATTGACCGCAGCTTCTTGCCGTCCTTTCGCAGCGACAAATATGCACGTGGCATCAAAGACGGGGTTTCCGATACGATTGCCACGCTGGCCCGTCCCTTCGCAAAAGGACAGCCCGCGCCAAAGTCTTCAAATGACACTTGGCTGATAATTCTTGCCTTTTTAGCTGTGATCGGTGTCGCGTTTCGACGGTGGATCGGGGATTTCGGCGCAAAATTGCGGCGATGTCCTACGTGCGGCAGACGCGGCGGTTTACACATATCGCGTCAGGTCAATATTAAGCCAAGCCCAACAGCAAACGGTTCAAGCCAAAAGACAACACGTTGTAGAAATTGCGACTATCATGATCGTTTTGTCTATCCAGTCAGCTATAGCTCGTCCTCGGGAAAAAATGGATTTGGCGGAGGTCGCTCAGGCGGCGGTGGCGCATCTGGTCGTTGGTAGACGCAAATATGGGCAAGGCGATTTGATCCGCCCTGCCCTTTTACCTTAGAAACGGAATGATGCGCGTAAGTTGATGCTTGTCGCATCCGCATCAACACCCGACCCGTTGATGTCATCAAACTGGTGGGCCAAGACTTCACCACCGACAACAAACTGATCGGTCAGTTGGTAGGCGACACCTAAACCAGCAAATTGACCGTTGTCAGTTCCCAAGCTGGTATCCACACGTGCAAGACCAGCGGTTGCGTAAACAAGGGTTCGCCCTAAATCGTACCCCCCGCGCACTTTAAGCCGCAAAACGTTATCTACCGTTGCAGCGCCGCCCAGATCGATATCGGTAAAGTCATAATCCAACTCACCCCCTAGGACAAAGCGGCCAAAGTCATAGTCATACCCTGCGTGCAAACCATAGCTTATGTCATCCCCATCGGCGGCACCGGTTCCGTCCACGTCGAGTTGACCCAATTGTAGACCACCGTAAAAGCCTGTCCAATCGCCACCTAATGAAGGGGGGGCTACATAAACCTCGGGGGCCACGCTTGTCGCCTCAACCACAGGCTCTGCCAAACTTCCGGCGAATGCCGATGTTGTAAACACCGGAGTGGCGAGCGCAAAAAGCGCAACAAATGTCACTGTATGTTTCATTATAAGATCCTGTCTTTTGTTCATCCCACTGTTGAACCCTCCAACAGCGCATATCCTTGGTGACGGATCAGGTCTCGGCTGGCACGTGTATTTGCACAAAGTCGTTGTTTTCGGCAGCCCACAGCCCACCCAGCCATTGCACCTACAACTTCTCGCCCACAGATGACGTACACCAAGCAGGCCATCGCCGAACCAGCACAAAAGGAACGGCAATACCCAGCCGATGGTGCAAAAACGACATAGGTCGCAAACAAGCTCGACAGGACAACGCCGCTTACGCCAAGGTCGTCATATACAACGCTTGGGAGGACGGTCGTGCAGGAACCATTCTGCAAATTTGATCTGGTTGTGCGCACGATTGGCGCAGAACGTGGTCGCGCCGCACGGGGTCGCCCCGTTTCGTATTGATCCATTTGGCCTGCCATACGGTGAGGGCCATTCATCGACCAATTCGAAACGTTACGCGACAGGACAATCCCCATGAATGATGAATCCCCAACACGTGGTGCCACCCGCAGCGGAGGACGCGCTGCACGCCGCGCGGCACGTGCAGCCCCTTTGGCCGAAAACATGCGCCCTATTCGAGCAGGTATGCAGGGCGGACGGTACAATCCCCTTACCGATATAGATGTTCAGAACATTCACGAGGCGGCACTTACTGCTCTAGAAACCATCGGCCTGGCTGATGCCCCACCTTCAGGCGTTAAATACCTGACAGATGCTGGTGCCGTTCAGGGCGATGACGGGCGTATTCGTTTCCCACGTACTTTGATCGAAGAGACCATCGCCAAAGCCAATCGGTCTATTACCCTGCACGGCCGCGATGCCGCGCATGATCTGGACGTTGGCGGCAGCCGCGTCCATTACGGCACGGCAGGTGCTGCGGTGCATTTGGTAGACGCCCATGGGCGCGAATACCGCGAATCCACGATTCAAGACCTGCATGATGCGGCCCGCATTTGCGATACACTGGACAATATTCATTTCTGTCAGCGCCCTATGGTGGCCCGTGACATCCTCGACAATATGGAAATGGAATATAACAGCGTCTACGCTACGACCACGGGAACGACAAAACACATCGGTATGTCATTCTCTGAGCCCAGTTTCGTGGCACCTGCCATCGAGATGCTGCACCTGATTGCGGGTGGCGAAGACAAATGGCGCGAACGCCCGTTTATGTCGAATTCAAACTGCTTTGTGGTACCTCCGATGAAATTCGCCACGGAATCCTGCGAAGTGATGGAAGAATGTATTAAGGCAGGCATGCCCGTCTTGTTACTTTCAGCCGGTATGGCGGGTGCAACAGCCCCCTCCACAATTGCAGGTGCAATTGTTCAAGCAACTGCTGAATGTTTGGCAGGATTGGTCTACGTCAACGCCGTGAAACCGGGCGCACCTGCGATCTTTGGAACATGGCCTTTTGGTTTGGATTTGCGCACGGGCGCTATGTCTATTGGGTCTGGTGAACAAGCATTGCTTACGGCTGGATGTGGTCAAATGCACCGCTTCTATGACCTACCTGGCGGCGCTGCTGCGGGCGCGTCAGATTCAAAACTGCCTGACATGCAGGCCGGTTGGGAGCAAATGTGTTCAAGCGTCATGGCAGGATTGTCTGGGGTGAACATGGTTTATGAGGCTGCGGGTATGCACGCCTCATTGCTTGGGTTTTGCCACGAATCCTTAATCATAGGGAACGACATTATTGGACAGGCATTGCGCTGTGTGCGCGGGGTTGAAGTGAACACCGAAACCCTTGCTTTGGATCAAATCGCTGAAGTCTGCATGGGTGGCCCAGGTCACTACCTTGGAACCGATCAGACGCTGGCGCGGATGCAAACGGACTTTGTCTACCCAGCCCTTGGGGATCGCACGTCGCCAAAGGAATGGGTTGAGAAGGAAAAGCCTGATCTGATCGAAAAAGCCATCGCGCGCAAAGAAGAGATTTTAGGCCAGCGGTCCCAAGCCCACTTCGACCCAGCTGTTGATGCACAAATTCGCGCAATATTTAACATTCACTTACCTGCGTAAGTCATTATGATAAAAGGTATAGGCGAAATAATCGCCTATACCTGCGCATTCAACCTGATCTGGGGTTACAACCTGAATGCAGCATTAACCAACACTAAAAGGCCCGATGTCCAATCACGCGATCACGGGTGGTGATCCGATACGCGTTGCCTCTTAAAGTGTTGGCCAATCCGTTAGCTTGCCGGCATTAGCCCCGCTTCTTGGGCTGCCAAAACCTCGTCAGCATCCAATACGCCATCAGCGTTCAAATCCATTGCAGAGAACCCATCAGTGGACACGTCCGCCCAGACGGCCTGCACCTCGTCGATGGTCAGTACGCCATCCCCATTCACATCGATATCTGCCATCGATTGCGCCATGGCAAAAGCTGGGATCGCTATCATGGCCGCAGCCATCAAGGTCGTTGTGTTGAATTTTGTCATCTCTGTCTTCCTTTCAGAGTGGTTGGAATTTGAAAACCGGTCTCGGCTCTCACCATGTATGATGCGGGAAATGAGCTTTGCGTCCTGCCTGTTCAAAGCTGTGCGACACTACGCCGAAACCTTAGGGCGCATTGCGCGGTGGCTTGCCCAAAAAGGGGGTATTGGCTGTATCGGCCAAAAACCCCCGTCTGGTCTTCCCGCCCAAAGATGCCAGCATAGCGGGTATGGAGGGTACCCGATGCCCAAACACACACACACGCCCTGCGCCCTTACGAAGTTACTGCCCAGCCTTAAGCGACGCGCACGACGGCTTAGCGCAAGTGCAACTGACGCGGAGGATTTGGTACAAGACACTATGGTCCGAGTGATCAGCAAACAGCAGCAAGGTGCGCAAATTGACGATCTACCGGCGTACACGATGCGGACAATGCACAATCAGGCCCGGATGGGTTGGCGAAAGCAGCCTGCCCCTGAGGAATTAAACGATGACGATGCAAGTACACCGCCCGTCGCAATGGATAGATTGATCTGCGCTGACACATTACGTGCTATAGACGTGCTGCCAGATAATCAGGCGCGGCTTTTAAGGATGGTAAGTGAAGGCGACACCTCCCCCAAAGTTCTTGCGGAACGTACAGGTTGGCCTTTGGGCACAGTCATGTCACGACTTGCCCGGGCACGCATCCGTCTAAAGGAAATTTTAGAGATCTCTGATTAAGGTCGATCGAGACTGCGGACCGAGATATCATCCCCAATAGCTTCCATATCGAAACCATGGCGTTCCTATTGGACTGACCCCGACTGAACCTTAAGAACTATAAATATTAGCCTCAGTAAACGTGGAACTAATGCGGGTTTTCAAGCCACGTTGGTAAAATGCCTGAGCTTGTCGTTCAGATTGCCAATGTTCTGACGCATCTAGATTGAATGGCGGATGCTGCCATTGGATTCATGTCGCATATCAATTTAAACCACTTGACCCGCGTCTGTCACCTTGTGGACGATTAGGAGAAAGCAATGCGCCTTTGATGAAGGTGCCGGACATGAATGGATTGCAGGCCCGACAGTTCTTGATGCGGCGACTTAAGCCGCATCCGTTGCGTTAAGCCCATGCTTAATTTGATGGCTCCGCACAACACACGCATAATCAAACAGTTTCGTGGAAAACTTTAATGAGGGGGCATCTTGATTTACATCAAACTGAAAGCGTTTCCAAATACTCTCATCAATCCCATTTTGTTGAAGGGCAGTATCTCCCATGATGCAGAACGCATATCCTCTGGGGTCTTCTAGCACTCGTGACATTCCATCAAAAGGACACTCACAAACATCAACAATATAACCGTGAATTGTAGCCTGACTTGATTTGTCATTCACTTCCCCGATAAACATAATCCTCTTCTGCCTATAGGC
>JBLHPE010000080.1:0-11701 GCA_047624005.1 Ascidiaceihabitans sp. | reverse complement strand
GGCACTTCAATGCCGTGTAAATCGGGTGAGAAACGCGCGCGCAGATCGGCAACAGGTTCACCGCCCTCGATCCGTTCGTTTTCATACGTCAGGTCAGCGCCCATTTCGCGCAGTGTCGTGTAAAGCCCCGCACGGGTTGGATTAAGGCCAATGCCCGGCACCAAAACATCTGATCCCGGAACGATAAGAGCAGCACATACGGGAAACGCGGCACTTGATGGGTCGCGTGGCACGTCGATGGTTTGCGCCTTCAACTCAGGCTGGCCTGTTAGGGTGATCACGCGACCTTCATCCGTGATTTCGGTGGTAATCTCGGCCCCAAAACCTGCAAGCATACGTTCTGTATGATCACGTGTCGCTTCTTTCTCAATCACGACAGTTTTGCCAGGTGCATTTAAACCCGCAAACAAGACGGCCGATTTCACCTGCGCAGAGGGTACAGGCACGACGTAACGCACGGGAATTGGATCAGCAGCACCAACAAGTGTCATGGGCAAACGCCCGCCCTGACGACCTACGGTTTGGCAGCCAAATTCAGCCAATGGATCTGTCACACGCGCCATCGGGCGGCCATTCAAACTGGCATCCCCTGTAAACGTCGCGGTGATTGGGGATGTTGCCATTGCCCCCATAATTAGGCGCACGCCAGTGCCAGAGTTGCCGCAATCAATGACGTTCTCAGGCTCTGCAAATCCGCCAACACCAACGCCGTGTACGGACCAATTGCCCGCGCCCAAATCCGTAACTTCGGCCCCGAAGGCCCGCATCGCTTTGGCTGTATCCAGCACGTCTTGGCCTTCGAGCAAGCCGCTGATCTTAGTTTCGCCGACGCTAAGTGCACCAAGGATCAAAGAGCGGTGCGAAATCGATTTGTCCCCCGGCACTTCAGCGCGCCCTTGCAGCGGTCCACAAGCGTGGGATGTCATTGGGATTGGGGTGCCGTGGCTGGACATATGCAGTCTTTCAGAACGTCTAATGTTAGCGCCAGACTTATCGTTTGCGTCGGCTTTGGTCCAGCCTAAAGGCAGAAGCTGAATTTGATGGGCCGCTAGTTGCGAATGAACGTCATGTAATGCGGGGTGCGATCTTCGCGAAGCGCTTTTTGTTCATACCGCGTGCTGATCCAGTCACCCCACGCCACGCGCCAATCGTCCGGTCCCTCTGCGGTCCATTCAAATGAGTGCTTTGGCACTTCTTCCATCGTTTGGCGCACGTAGTCTGGAATATCAGTTGCGACGCGGAATATTGAACCAGGCTTAAGGACTCGTGCCAACGGCTCAAGATGTTCCGCCGTAACAAAGCGGCGGCGATGATGGCGCGATTTTGGCCACGGGTCGGGATAAAGCAGAAAGGCACGATCAATCGAAGCATCAGGCAACACGTCAAACATATCGCGCACGTCACCAGGGTACACGGCAAGGTTCTTGACCCCTGCTTTGCGGATTTTACCCAACAGCATAGCAACACCGTTGATGTACGGCTCACACCCAATGATACCAACATCTGGGTTCAAGGCGCATTGATGTACCATATGCTCCCCGCCACCAAAGCCGATTTCCAGCCATGTGGGTTTGCCATCAAACAGCCCCTCTAGATCAAGCGGTGTGCGATCAGGGTTCACATCCCAATCCACCGGACCGGGGGATAGATCATCTAGATCTTCAGCCAAATACCCCTCTTGCGATAGCTTAAGGTGCTTGCCTCTGAGGCGGCCATAAAAATTGCGGTGTGGGCGTATGGGTTGTGTCATGGGCGCGGTTTACCCAGCACTGCACCCCGTGGCAACCATCTGCTGGTTTTTCTGGTCAATGGCGCATGCAGTGTTAGCATGGTTGCAGGTAGAAAAAGGAAATCCTATGTCCGAAATGGTTCATGTCATTGCTGTTATCACCACCAAACCCGAAATGCGGACAAAAGTACTGGAGATGTTCAACGCAAATGTCCCTGCTGTTTTGGAAGAAGACGGGTGTATTGAATACGGGGCAACGATTGATGTGCCAGACGCTGGGCCATTTCAAACCGCCTACGGGGAAGACACACTTGTTGTCATTGAAAAATGGGCCAGCATGGCGGCCTTGATGGCACATGCCGTTGCGCCACACATGAAAGCCTACGGTGCTTCCACCAAAGATATGTTGGCGGATCGCAAAATTCATATCATGAAAAATACCGGCTGATCATCACACAACGAAAAACGGGCAGCGCCAAATCTGGTCGCTGCCCGTTTTCAATTAGGTAGACAAGTGTTTGGTTAGACCGCTTTTGTCAAAGCCTCGACCAAATCTGCCTTTTCCCAGCTGAACCCGCCATCCGCTTCTGGATCGCGGCCAAAGTGGCCATAGGCTGCTGTGCGTTCATAGATTGGCTTGTTCAGACCAAGATGCGAACGGATGCCCCGTGGGGTCAAATCCATTACGCTGTCAATTGCAGTTTCAATCGCTGCATCGTTGACTTCGCCTGTGCCGAAGGTGTCGCAATAGATCGACAATGGCTTGGACACACCAATCGCATAGCTAAGTTGGATTGTGCATTTTTCGGCCATACCAGATGCAACAACGTTTTTCGCCAAGTAGCGAGCAGCATAAGCCGCTGAACGGTCAACCTTCGTTGGATCTTTACCAGAGAACGCACCGCCACCGTGTGGGGCTGCGCCACCATAGGTGTCCACAATAATCTTGCGGCCCGTTAGGCCCGCGTCACCGTCTGGTCCACCGATTACAAATTTGCCTGTCGGGTTTACGTGCCAAGCGGTGTCCGCTGTAATCCAACCCTCAGGCAGAACTTCAAAGATGTAAGGTTCCACCAACGCGCGGATATCAGCAGAGGTCATGTCTTCGTCCAAGTGTTGTGTGGACAAAACGATTGAGGACACGCCAACTGGTTTGCCGTCACGG
Organism: Ascidiaceihabitans sp.; assembly: GCA_047624005.1. Classification (GTDB taxonomy): domain Bacteria; phylum Pseudomonadota; class Alphaproteobacteria; order Rhodobacterales; family Rhodobacteraceae; genus Ascidiaceihabitans. The sequence continues at coordinate 8,807 of JBLHPE010000080.1, read as the reverse complement.
TAGACAACAGACAGCTGGCTCTTGGCATCTGGGCCCAGTTGTGGGGCTGTACCGTCTTTGCGTACCTCAGCCAAACGGCGCAGAATTGCGTGCGCATATTGGATCGGTGCCGGCATCAACTGTTCTGTTTCAGTTGTTGCATAGCCAAACATGATGCCCTGATCGCCAGCGCCTTCATCTTTGTCCGCGCCTGCATCAACGCCTTGGGCGATGTGTGCGGATTGTTCGTGCAGAAGGTTTGTGACTTCTACAGTTTTCCAATGGAATTTTTCTTGCTCATAGCCAATGTCTTTGATGCAATCACGTGTGATTTGATCAATCCGGCCCATATAATCTTTTAGTTTATCTTGATCAGCCAAGCCAACTTCGCCACCAATCACAACGCGGTTGGTTGTGGCAAAGGTTTCCGCGGCAACGCGCGCTTCTGGCTCTTCGGTCAGAAATGCATCCAATACGGCGTCCGAAATACGGTCGCAAACTTTATCAGGGTGTCCTTCAGAAACGGATTCAGAAGTGAAAGTGTAATTTTTACGGGACATATAGTGCTCCAATGGTTAAATGTGCGCCACGTCAGGAAGCCGTTGCGGCGCATCAAGCGCTGCGGTAACGAACCGTCCACCATCAGTCAATCCTTACGAGATACGCCTAAACGTCAATTTCCGTAAAAGAGCCATCAAAGCCACAAGAAGTAGCAAGCCGCCAATCGGCAAGTCCCCCGATTTGCTATAAAGTGTTGGGGACAATGGCATCGGAAGAAGTGCGTCTATGTACCCCGCTTCATTCAATCCAAGGCTATCAGTTATGCGCCCGTATGGATCAATCATCGCACTGATCCCGGTATTTGCCGCACGCGCCATCGGCAGACCTTGTTCAATTGCACGCATCTGCGCCTGGGCCAGATGTTGCTTGGGGCCTGCAAAATCACCAAACCACGCGTCATTGGTAAGTTGCATCAGGAAGCTGGGTCGCTCCGGCGTTGCACCGACATCATGTGCGAAAACGGCCTCGTAACAGATCAGCGGCAGTGCCTTGCCTAGCGGGCCGAAGTCCACGACTTGTGCCCCTTCACCACGCCCAAATCCATCGCCAAACATATCCGCCATAGCGCGCATTCCAAGCGCAGACAGAATAGGACGTAATGGAATGTATTCGCCAAAAGGTACAAGGTGGTGCTTGTCGTAGGTCTGTGTGATTTTGCCTGCTTCATTCAAAACGATCATGCTGTTGAACAACGCAGTGTCCTCAGCACGCAAAATACCCAATGCAACTGGCGCGCCACGACCAGCGGCACCAGCGGCTTCCAGCAATCCCCGGGCATTGTGGGCGAGATACGGCACTGATGTTTCTGGCCACAAAACCAGGTCCGGAATTTCGCCTGCGCGTGTAGACTGAAGTAATCTATCAATGAAAACTCGCGATTTATCAGGATTCCATTTGTCTTTCTGCGCAGCGTTGGGTTGGACCAATCGGATGGTATGGGTCGTAAGTTCGGCATCACCGCGTGGTGTTGGCAATACAGTCAAAAGCAACACAGCTATACCAACACAAAACTGGGTAATTTTGGAAAAACTCAAAGATTTGAAGCTGAGCAAGGCAAGTAAGCTCAGTCCCAACATCATTCCATGCGGACCAACCCAAGCCAGTCCTTGCCCTACTACAACATCAACCAATGCCTGAGGCGGCGAGGCCCAAGGAAATCCAGTGAAGACGTATGCCCGAAGCAATTCAACAAGCGGCCAAGTCACAACCAGTGTCCAGATCGGACCAAGGAACCGCGCCGCGCCAAAAGCAAACGACCAGAATAATGCCATTCCACTTGCCATGAACATAAGCGCAAACGGGGCCATCCATGCGTGTTGTTCTGCATCGACCTGAAACGGGGATGTGATCCAGTGAAGCGTAACTAGAAAATAGCCAAAGCCGATCAGAAAACCGAAGTATGCAGCCTCGCGGACACTTGTTGTTGCGGACTGGATCAAGAACCCCAATGCCATCATCACCAAGATAAGCGGCACAAGACCAAAAGGCGCTTGGGACAAAGCTCCAAGCATTCCAATCAAGATTGCAAAAATGCTCTGCCCCCAAAGCGGCAAAGCCTTAAAACGCAGGGTCATCCCACGTTTTCTGGCAAGCACACCCGAAGGCGTTTGATGCGACGGGGGTCGGCGTCGATCACCTCAAACTCGGGGCCATCGGGATGGATCACCACCTCGCCGCGTGCCGGAACACGACCCGCAAGCATAAATACCAAACCACCCAATGTCTCAATCTCTTCGCCGTCAACATCCTCGTGATCGGTCAGTGAGAGGTCTACTTCAGCTTCAAAGTCCTCGAGCGGCGTTTTCGCCAGTGCCAGATAAGTTCCTGTTTTCTCAAGGCTCCAAAACTGATCTTCTTCAACATCATGTTCGTCTTCGATTTCGCCGATGACCTGCTCGATAAGGTCTTCAATGGTGACCAAACCGTCGACACCACCGTATTCGTCGATCACCAAGGCCATGTGACGGCGTTCAGCCTGCATTTTAGTCAGCAAAACACCAATCGTCATGGACGGTGGCACAAAAAGTAAAGGTCGCAACATCTGTTCAAGATCAAAGGTTTTGCTTTCGCCATTAAAACCATGTGTAAGAGCGACGTCTTTCAGGTGCGCAAATCCGATAGGCGTATCGAGAGTTCCATCATAGACTGGCAACCGCGTTAAACCACTTTCCCTAAACTTAGCGACCAGTTCCGTCAGTGATATGGATTTTGAGACAGCTGTAATATCAGCTTTTGGGACAGCTACGTCCTCAACCCGCATACGACTTAAATTCATCATACCACGGCTGAATTTTGATCCAGCAAGTTGTGGAGCCGTTTCGGTTACTTCGTGAACGTCAGCAGGGCTGAGCGCACCAATCACACGTGATAGAAAACCGCCACGGCGTTCAATTTTTTGCTTAGTTTCAGATGTGCCAACATCGGCGACTGTGTTGACCCTAACCTGAGCCACAGTATTCGTTACATTGTCTGACTGCGCGCGTTGCGCTGCGCCAGACGATCCGTCTTCAGTGTCGCCCATTGGCTTCCGTTCTGTATCAGCAGGGAATACTGCCATTCACAATTGGCAGATCAAACTGCCTTTGGACAGTAATATGGGTCATCTATGCCCATCTTTTCAAGTATTTCTACCTCCAATGTTTCCATTAACGTGGCATCTTGGTCACGCACATGGTCATAACCTAGCAAATGGAGCGTTCCGTGGATCATCAAATGCATCACATGATCTTCAGCCGATTTGCCTGCGGCTACGGCTTCAGCGGCGCAAGTGTCATAACTTATTGCAATATCGCCTAATTCCATCGCACCTGTGATATCTGGCAGCGGTGCATCTGGCGTGTTCCCTGCCGTCTGCGCCCCAAGTTCGGCTGTGGGCCAACTGAGTACATTCGTCGCAGTCGGTTTTTCACGAAAATCTGCGTTCAACTCAGCGATACGCACATCATCGCAAGCCAAGACGGCCACTTCCACGTCTTCGGCACCAATGGAAAGACGGGACAAAACTGCGTCGACTGCCGTTTGCGCTATGGATTGCAAATCAAAGGCGACCCAACGGTCGTCCTCAATTACGATATCTACTTCGGCGATGGTCCTACTCCTCAAATCAACTGCGCTGGTTTTGAGGCTCGTCGGCCTCATATGCCTCAATAATTGAAGCAACCAACGGGTGACGGACGACATCTTTCGAAGTAAAATAGTTAAAGCTAATTTTGGGAATATGATTAAGCAGCCGTTCCGCATCCGCCAATCCAGACGGCACACCACGGGGCAAATCAATCTGGGTACGGTCCCCGGTTACGACCATCCGCGATCCCTTGCCCAATCGTGTCAAAAACATTTTCATCTGCATGGTTGTGGCATTCTGCGCCTCGTCCAAAACAACATAGGCATTGGAAAGCGTCCGACCACGCATAAAGGCCAAAGGTGCGATTTCGATCACCTTTTCCTCGCGCAATTTCCCAAGTTGTTTGGCTGGTAAAAAGTCGTTCAAAGCATCGTAAAGAGGCTGCATATATGGATCTACTTTGTCTTCCAACGCTCCTGGTAGGAATCCCAATCGTTCGCCAGCCTCAACTGCAGGACGGGACAAAATGATCTTATCGACATGGCCACTGATGAACATCGAAACGCCGACAGCAACGGCAAGATATGTTTTACCAGTCCCGGCAGGACCAATGCCAAAGGCCAATTCATTTTCAAACAACGATTGAACGTAGGCTTTTTGGGCATCTGTGCGTGGCTCAACTAACTTCTTGCGGGTCTTGATCTCGAAGCGGGATCCAACCGGCATTTCCAATTGATCACCTTTAGCCGTGCGGCGCTTGCCAGTATCTGCATTTGGGCCACCCATGCGCAATTCGCGATCAACATCACCAGCTTCAACATCCCGACCAGCCGTGCGACGGTCATACAACGCATTCAGGATTTCGAGTGTACGATCGCGTGACGCCTCTTCTCCCATAACGACAATCGTATTTCCACGACGGATGATTTGAACATCTAACGCGGCTTCAACCGTTGCAAGATTGCTGTCAAATTCACCACAAACATCAATCAAAATACGGTTATCGGGAAACTCTACCCGCGCTTCTGTCGCTGTCTTTGTAGGTGTTGTCGGGTCTAGGGGTAGGTCGTTGGGGGACAAATATGCGCTCCTGATTCACGTTTGTTTTTTCGTTAACTAAAGGTGACTTGTTCAGCGTGAAGGTCAACTACCCAGTCACGAGTTTCGTACAAAGACAACAAAAAAAGCCGAAGCGGTGTGCGCTTCGGCCTAATTTCATCACAACGTAATCGCAATCCTAAATAGGATCACCAAAGCCAGAACCACCCTTATACGGACCAGTCGCTGTATTTGGCGCAGCAACGCCCGAACAAACAGGCTTGCCATATGGGTCCAGACGCTGGGACAAATAGCCCTCAACACCATCATCAATAATCCAGTGATCACACCCGTTTGGATCGACCCAAACACCTGCAACCAGCTGGCTCAGATGCTTCTTGTCAAAACCACGGTCAATAGTCTTATCTTTCTTGTTGCCGTAGCCGCCTTCACAAGCGCCAAGTGCAATGGCCAACGAAAGTGCAGTAATAATTTTAATAAATTTCATGTCGCACTTCCTCTATCGGATACAAATGATTTCGACGCGGCGGTTTTTGGCCATGCCATGTGCAGTTTTATTAGACGCTGCTGGCAAACGTTCACCGTATCCACGAACATCCGCAATACTTGCGCCTGACGCTTGCGCAATGCGAGCAACAGAAGACGCACGATTATATGACAGCTTCAGATTATATTCATCAGAAGCACGCGCATCGGTGTGGCCTGTGATGATGTAGCTTGTTGCGTCAGCTTGCTCAAAGAAACTGGAAAGACGAGCGCGTCCTTGAGCGTGAATTTTCGAGCTGTTAGTAGAAAAGAACTGATCCGAGTTCATCACACCACAGACATTACCACGGCGGCATACGGGAATACCCTGGCGATTGGTATGCGGCGACATATAGCCTTCGACGCCATCGTCCATGACCCAATGTTCACATCCGTCAGGATCGATCCAGATCGTAGGAGTATACTTTTCATTTATTTGCTTTTTACCACCGCCAAATAAGCGCCCTTGCGCATCTGCGGTCGACGCTACCATTGTCAATGCAACGGCAGCAGCAGCGGTGCCAGAAAGTACGCAGCGCAATGCTTTGGAAATCTTTGATCCCACAGCCCTGTTCCTTTTTCTTATTCCCCCGCGAAATAGTCATGGCCAAAACTTGGCCGAACTCTTCCACACTAATTCAAGTAGCCTATGGAAAAAAGTTTGGTCTGTGAAGACAAATTCACTAGATTTAGTGTCTAAATTCGCCACACTTACCAAAAGAACCATCAATTGCGCGTACTTTAATCGGATAGATTGTACAGTTCACCACTCGCTACAACAGCTCACCCTTTAAAGAGTTGGTGCCGGCATCGACGATTCTCACTTTGGCGATGTCACCGATTTTTGCATTTGAATGGGCTACGTGAACCGCGTGTAGGTACTCTGACTTACCAACCATTTGATCCGCATCACGTCCTTGTTTTTCAAAAAGCACACTGACTTCACGACCCACCATGCCATTTTGAATCTCACGTTGATGTTTCGTGATAAGGGCTTGAAGTCGTTGCAGACGCTCGTCTGCCTGCGCGGCATCGACCAACGCCCGTTCAGCTGCAGGTGTGCCCGGCCGTGTCGAATATTTGAAGGAATAGGCATAGCCATATTTTACAGTTTCAACCAAATCGAGAGTCGCTTGAAAATCAGCCTCGGTTTCTTCAGGAAAGCCGACGATAAAATCGCCTGATAGGACGATGTCTGGGCGTGCTGCACGGATACGTTCGATCACCCGCAAATAACTTTCTGCGGTGTGACTGCGGTTCATGCGTTTCAAGATATGATCACTGCCCGATTGAACAGGAAGATGCAGATATGGCATCAATTTGGCACAGTTGCCATGCGCTTCGATAAGTTCGTCGGTCATGTCGTTGGGGTGGCTGGTTGTGAAGCGGATACGTTCCAACCCATCAACCTTGTCTAATTCCCAGATCAATTGCGCCAATGTATAATCCGCACCCTTTGGACCTTCACCGTGATACGCATTCACATTCTGACCCAACAAAGTGATCTCTCGTACGCCACGTTCGACAAGGTTTTTCGCTTCATCCAAGATGCGATTGACAGGACGGCTGACTTCGGCACCACGAGTGTAGGGCACAACGCAGAAGGCGCAAAACTTATCGCAGCCTTCTTGCACTGTCAGAAATGCAGTCGGACCACGTGGGGCCTTGGGGCGGGCTTTTAGCTTTTCGAATTTGTCTTCTTCGGGGAATTCAGTGTCGAGCGCACGTTTGCCCGTTTGAATTTGCGCCTCCATCTCTGGAAGCCGATGATAAGACTGTGGCCCCACAACCAGATCGACCAAAGGTTGGCGGCGCATAATCTCGCCGCCCTCGGCCTGAGCCACACATCCGGCGACCGCAATTTTCAGGTCAGGCTTTGCATCTTTAAATTTGCGCAAACGGCCTAGATCGGAATAAACCTTCTCGACTGCCTTCTCACGGATATGGCATGTGTTCAGCAGGATCATATCTGCTTCTTCTTGGCTATTGGTTTCGACATAGCCTTGCCCGCCCAGCGCTTCGGCCATGCGTTCGCTGTCATAGACATTCATCTGGCAGCCGAAGGTTTTGATGAAGAGCTTCTTTGGGCTAGTCATAGTGAGTATCCGAGGTAATTTTTACGATTGGAGGTCATCTAACAGGGGCACGTGCCGCTTGCAATGCGCGGCGATTTGGAGGATTCTACACCCAACACGTAAAACGAGCTTCCCATGCAATACAACGATCTAGATACATTTTTAAAAGATGGAAAAGCTGCACTGCTCAAAGGGCCTGTGGCTATTGTTCTGGTTGAAGACGACGTTGAGATCGCAACCACCCTTCGCCATCACCAACAAGCAGGGTTTGTAAGCATCATTGTTCTGATGCCTGACGAGTTTAAGTTGCCGATAGATTTGCAAGCATCAGTGCACCGCATAACTTACAATATGGCCATCGATGGCGCTATGGAACGCGCCGTGAATAGCATCATTGCTGCGGCCCCCGGTATTTGGATGTTTTACTGCTTTAACGCAGAATACCTATTCCACCCGTTTTGCGAAACACGTTCCGTTGGAGAGATGTTGTCTTTCCATACCGAAGAACGACGCGACTCCATGTTAACTTATGTTGTTGACCTGTATTCAGATGATTTGGACAACGACCCCGATGCAGTATCATTGGAACGCGCGCATTTGGATCGCTCGGGCTATTACGCATTGGCGCGCCCTGACCTTGAAAATCACAGCCATCCAAAAGAGCGACAACTTGATTTTTTTGGTGGATTGCGCTGGCGTTATGAAGAACACGTGCCCCCAGCACGCCGCAAAATTGATCGCATTGCGCTGTTTAAAGCCAAAGAAGGTTTGAAATTGCGCGATGACCACACGTTTAATGACCAAGAATACAATACCTTTGCTTGCCCATGGCATCACAACCTAACATCTGCCCTTTGTTCGTTCAGAACCGCAAAAGCGTTAAAGCAAAATCCAGGTAGTACGTTCGATATACAAACATTTAAGTGGCACAACTCTGCCCCTTTTGAATGGCATTCGCGCCAGTTGCTTGATTTAGGGCTGATGGAACCGGGACAATGGTTCTAACTTGACGACTTGGAGCTTGGCCCCAAACCCCAGAGTTTTTTAGCAAGATGAAGGCTGGATTAGCGTTCAAATAGCGTTGGAAACCAGTCTGTGCGCAGTTTTTGTCCTGCTTTCATATCGTGCCCAGGAAACGGAGGGGACGTTGGCCCTGCACGCTCTACGTACCGCGCATCATCCCCGAACAAGCGCAGTGAAAACGCTCTTCGTCTTGTTGTTGCATCGTTTCCACGTGCACCGTGCAAAATGTTGAAATTGAATGCTACCGCATCCCCCGGTTCCATCTCCCACTCAACAATCCTCATGCCTTCTGCATCTGGGTCAGGCACCGCCATACAGGTGTCATCATCAGGATAAAAGTTCGTCTCGCTTAGCCAGCGCGTTGGCAGCACAGGTTTTTCCCACAGATGAGAGCCAGCAACACATCGCAAACTTGCGGTTGTCACCGGATCAAGCGGTGACCAAAAGCTGACTGTTTGCCGACCATCCACAAAATAGTAGGGTCCGTCCGTATGCCACGGCGTGGGCTTGGATGTTCCCGG
>JBLHPE010000079.1:0-11705 GCA_047624005.1 Ascidiaceihabitans sp. | reverse complement strand
GGCCGCCGATGGTTGCGCCGCCTATATCAATTTTCGCATGGGTTGTGATATTTTTGAGGACAACGCCTTCGATGACTTTTGCGCCTTGGGCATTGAGCGCGTCACCTTCAGTCATCTCGAACTTAGCATCTGAGCAGTCCAGCTGGCCGCCGATGGTTGCGCCGCCTATATCAATTTTCGCATGGGTTGTGATATTTTTGAGGACAACGCCTTCGATGACTTTTGCGCCTTGGGCATTGAGCGCGTCACCTTCAGTCATCTCGAACTTAGCGTCTGAGCAGTCCAGCTGGCCGCCGATGGTTGCGCTGTTTATGTCAATTGTCGCGTGGGTGGTGATATTGTTGAGGACAACGCCTGCTGTGACTTTTGCACCTTGGGCATTGAGCGCGTTACCTTTGGTTATCTCGAATTTGGCATCTGAGTAGTCCAGCTGCCCGCCGATGGTTGCGCTGTCTAGTCGAATTGTCGCGTGGGTTGTGATGCCTGCGAGAAATACATTGCCTGTTACGTCCAAAGATGGTGCGCGCATGCCCTGAAGATCGCTGCCATCTAGATTCAATAGCCGACACTTGGTTTGTTCGCAATCAAACTGTTGCTTAAACCGACTGTTTGGCATTCGGATTGCGCCGCGTGTGGTGGTGAAGTTGAGATCGAGGGTTTCGGTGACATGGGCACCTTCGACCCAGACGCCGATGTCATCGGTGCGGCAATCATCACAACCACCAAGGATGAGGTAGCGTAGGACATTGGCGCGGATGTGGCGTTTTGGATCAGGTGTGCCTTTGGCGGGAAGGCTGCCGTCGCCCAGTTTACAAAATTCACCTTTTTGACAAGCCTCGATCAGCTTAACCTCTGCGGGTGTGAGGGGCAGCTTGTCGAGTTCTGCCTTGGTCCGAATATGTGCCATTTCTCTTTACTCCCCATTACCCGCGCGATGGTAACAAGTTGTGTGCAGATTGGAATGGCTTTTGCGCCGTTGCATCCATCTATGCCTGCACCGCCAAACGCACATACCCGCGCCCGCGAAATGACGTGGCGGTAAACCAAATTAGAGGTGTTGCCGTGCATCCGTGAACCTGTTCCTTTTGGTTTCGAATCCATTCAACCAACAAAGGAAATTATCATGGCGATCCAAATCGATACTTCGCGTTATACTAACCTTGATCTGCAAGCCCATGATGATGGTGTTTGGGTTGTGACGTTGAACCGTCCTGCCAAGCGTAACGCGTTGGATATCAACACTATTGATGAGTTGGTTGAGTTCTTCTCGCTTGCGCCACGTGCCGGTGTTCGGGCTGTGGTTTTGGCGGGTGCGGGGGATCATTTTTGTGCGGGCCTTGATCTGATTGAACATCACGATGAAGATCGCAGCCCTGCCGATTTCATGCATGTGTGCCTGCGCTGGCACGAGGCGTTCAATAAGATGGAATATGGCGGTGTGCCTGTGATCGCGGCGTTGCAAGGGGCGGTTGTTGGGGGCGGTTTGGAGTTGGCCAGCTCTGCCCATATTCGCGTCATGGATCAGACTGCGTACTTTGCATTGCCAGAAGGGCAGCGTGGACTGTTTACGGGCGGTGGTGCGACGATCCGTGTGACCGACTTGGTTGGGAAATCCCGCATGATTGACATGATGTTAACTGGACGAGTGTATCAGGGACAAGAAGCCGTCGATCTGGGGTTGGCGCAGTATATCGTTGAGGGGTCCAGTTTTGATGCGGCGCTAGAATTGGCCCGTAAGACGGCGCAAAATCTGCCGTTGTCCAATTTCGCGATCTGTTCTGCCGTCAGTCATATCCAGAATATGTCGGCCATGGACGGGGCTTATGCAGAGGCTGTTGTGGCAGGTGTGGTAAACACGCAGCCTGATGCGCGGGCTCGGTTGGCTGCTTTTGCAGATAAAAGCGGTGCGCGGGTGCGTCCCAACAGTTGATCATGGGATTGTTGCTGTTTGTGCGATCTTAACCTTATGCCTTTACGTCCGATCATATGGCACAGGGTTCACAAGGCGCATAAAAGGGAGTAGTAGCCGCGCAACAGAAGACCTCCCTTGCACTGACAGGACATTTCATGCGCGCGACATTGGCTGCATTTACGAAGAATATGGACGTAACCGATTTACGTTGGATGAACGAGAAGTTCACGGTTGGCCGCCTCAGCATCGAATTGCTGTCAGGTTTGACCGTTGCGTTGGCGTTGGTGCCCGAAGCCGTTGCGTTTGCGTTTGTTGCTGGCGTTAATCCTTTGGTTGGTTTGTATGCCGCGTTTATCGTGGGTTTGATTACAGCGCTGTTTGGTGGTCGTCCGGGCATGATTTCTGGTGCCACCGGCGCTTTGGCGGTTGTGATGGTGGCCTTGGTCGCGCAGCACGGTCTTGAGTATTTGTTGGCCACCGTCGTTTTGATGGGCCTGTTGCAAATATTTGCGGGTGTTATGCAATGGGGTAAGTTCATTCGCCTTGTGCCGCATCCGGTTATGTTGGGCTTTGTGAATGGTTTGGCGATTGTTATTTTCTTGGCCCAAATGACGCAGTTCAAGGTGCCAGGCACGGTTGTAAGCAACGGTCACGGTATGACGGGTGGTGAATGGCTGTCCGGTAGCCCGCTTTATATGATGTTGGCGTTGGTCGTTTGCACAATGGCGATCATCTGGGTGATGCCGCGTATTACCAAATTCATTCCGGCCCCGTTGGCGGGCATTGGGATCGTAGCCGCGGTGGTTATTGGTTTTGGTCTGGACGTGCCGCGTGTTGGCGATTTGGCATCAATCAGTGGTGGTTTGCCAACGTGGCACATTCCGATGGTGCCGCTGAACTGGGAAACGTTCGAGATTATCTTGCCATACGCGGTGATTTTGGCGGCGATTGGTCTTATCGAAAGCCTGCTGACCTTGAATTTGGTCGGTGACATGACAGGCAAACGTGGTGGCGCAAGCCAAGAATGTATTGCCCAAGGTGTTGCCAATACGGTTACTGGTTTCTTCGGTGGTATGGGCGGTTGCGCAATGATTGGTCAGTCGATGATCAACGTTAAATCAGGCGGCCGGACACGGGTTGCTGGGATCGCGGCGGCCGTGTTCTTGTTGTTGTTCATTCTGGTCGGCTCAAGCATCATTGAATTGATCCCATTGGCTGCACTTGTGGGCGTGATGTTCATGGTAGTGATTGGCACGTTTGCTTGGAACTCGCTTACTATTTTGCGCAAAGTTCCATTGACGGACGCGTTTGTTATTCTGCTGGTGACGGTTGTTACGGTCATGGAAGATTTGGCGGTTGCTGTTGTGGTTGGTGTGATCGTTAGCGCGCTGGCCTATGCGTGGAACAATGCCCGTCGTATTCATGCCAAGACCCACGAGTCATCCTCTGAAAAGGGCGCTAAGGTTTATGAAATTCAGGGGCCGCTGTTCTTTGGATCATCTGATGGGTTTATCGAACTGTTCGAGATTGCAACTGATCCAGACAACGTGATTGTCGATTTCACTGATAGCCGTGTGGCGGATCAATCAGCTTTGCAGGCCATTGAAGCAGTTGCTGCGAAATATGAAGCTGCCGGCAAACGTATTCAGTTGCGCCATCTAAGCCGTGATTGTCATCAGTTGCTGACCAAAGCAGGTCACTTGATGATCGATAGCGATGATGACCCTGAGTATGAGATTGCGGTGGATTATTCCGTGCGTACGGGAATTTTGGGCGGTCACTAAATCCGCCTAGAATACTGACTAGAATAAAAAAAGCCGCAGAACTTATCTGCGGCTTTTTTACGTTTTAGAACGACCCTTCTCGGCTCAGTCGTCTGGACGGTTCAGTTCGAACACGTTGTCGACCACTGAATAATCCCGATACCCAAGCCGTGACAAAGGCTGGAACGTGGACACATCAAAGCGTCCGTCAACGATTGTGTTGTCGCGCATATGTACACCCGTCACTTCGCCGAAGACGACATAGTTGCTGGCCCCCTCGATCTTGATGATCTGGGTCATTTTGCATTCTAGCGTGGCGGGCACGCCGTCGATCCTTGGGCAATTGATGGTTTCGCATTCAATGGCTGTCAGACCCGTATGTGCGAATTCATCCTCGTCTTTGCCAAGGGTGGCAGAAGACATGTTCATCGCATCGCGCATCGCAGATTCGACCACGTTCACGCAAAAGACACCCGTTTCGCGGATATTGGCGAGGCTGTCTTTGGTGTTGTCTTGATCTTCTTTTGTGCCAGTCGACGCGAACATCACTTGTGGCGGGACGTAAGCAACACCATTAAAAAACGAATAGGGGGCCAAGTTGTTGCGTCCAGCACTGTCGCGGGTCGAAATCCAGCCGATCGGGCGTGGTGTGACGATAGCATTGAAGGGGTTGTGCGGCAGCGGATGGCCGTCTTGGGGGCGATAAAACATCGGGTGGACCTTTGTCTGGTGTTTTCAGGATTTGGCAAAGACGTAGCGCCATGTTAGGTCGATAACCAGCCCTAGCGATAATTTTAGACTTGCCTGAATATGTACGCCTTAACTCCTGAAATTGATGACGACTGGTGGGAGGTCGAAGCACTGTATGATCTGTGCTTTGCCCCTGGTCGCGAAGCGTTGTCATCCTACCGTTTACGCGATGATGTGCCGCCGGTCCCTCGTTTAAGTTTGGTTGCCCGCGACCCGGGCGGCGTTCTTGCAGGCGCAATCCGGTTTTGGCCGATCCGTGTTGGGGGAACACCTGCATTATTATTGGGGCCAGTGGCTGTGCACCCGACCCGCCAAAGTGAAGGACTGGGTGGGCAATTGATGCATGCCAGCTTGGAGATTGCGCAAAGCGATGGGTGGGCGCGCGTTATGCTGGTGGGCGATGCGCCTTACTATAACAAGTTTGGTTTTCAGCAGCTAAATGGCGTGGTAATGCCGCCACCAACCAATCCAGCCCGTGTGCTAGGGCGTGCTTTGCAGCCGGGTGCGTGGGACGATATTTGCGGTGACGTTCGCCGATATGACCATTGAAATGCACGTTTTCCACCCAATGTTATGACTGAGGGAGACAGCAATGACTGAATTAACTGTGATGCGTGTTGTAGATGTGGAGGCCGAGCTAGATGCGTTGGCCACCCGCTATGCGAAGGCTGGTGGCATCGGGATTGATTTGCTGAACTCATTAGGGGCGCAGGCAGATGGATTGATCCAACGCCTGCCTCAAAAAGCCCAAGAGGGATTGCAGGACGCGACAATCGCCGCATTAAACCATGCGATGACGGCAGCCCATAAATCACGCAGCCTTGTCCCCGATCAGGCAGGATGGCTGAATTCAGCGGTCAGTGCGGCGATGGGTGCGGCAGGCGGATTTGGTGGATTGCCGTCGGCTTTGGCGGAGTTGCCAGTGACCACGACGCTGTTGCTACGTGTGATCAATGGCGTTGCTGCCGAACACGGATTTGATCCCGCCGAAGAAAATGTGCGTTTTGATTGTGTACAGGTTTTTGCAGCGGCAGGCCCTATGGAACATGATGACGGCGCCGATATTGGGTTTCTGTCCGCACGGATAACCCTAAGTGGCGCTGCGATGCAGGGCGTCATTGCCCGTGTAGCTCCGCGTTTGGCAACGGTTTTGGGGCAAAAACTGGCGGCTCAAGCGGTACCCGTTTTGGGCGCTGTGGCTGGTGCGGCTACGAATTACGCCTACACAAGTTATTATACGGACATGGCACATGTGCATTTCGGTCTGCGCAAACTGGCGATAGACGCCGATCAACCGCGCGAGGTTTTGCTGGCGAAACTGCGCGACCGGCTCACAAACATACCAGTGAAACGCAATTAACGCCCAATTGACGAGGCCGCGATTGACGTGGCTTTGATGATTGCGAAACAGCTTTGACCTTCGGTTAGGTTTAAATCTTGGACAGCACGTGCTGTGACGCGGGCAAGCAATTGGTCACCTGCCGCATCTAAGCTTATTGCAGCGCCAGGGCCGTCTCCTATGCGGATATTTTTGATGGTGACTGGCAGAATGTTGACGGAGGACAACCCGTCGGGTCGTTCACGTGACAAGATTATGTCTTGGGCCAAAACATGTAGGCGCACGCGGTTGCCAATCGGGGCTGCGACCCCCGGCAATTCGATTGTACCGGCCTTAAGGTGCAGGGTACTGATCCCGTCTGCGCCGTGTTCGGTTACAGTGGCTTGCAGCACAGCGCCGGCTTGGCGCACACCCACAAGGGGGACAACTGCAGGATCTGCCAGAACGTCAAAAATGGACCCTGCGGCGGCAACCTTACCCTTTGATAAGATCACCAGTTGATCAGCCAGTCGCGCAACCTCTTCTAATGCGTGACTGACATACAGGATCGGTAAGCCTGCCGCGCCCGATTTTAGTCGCTCAAGATAGGGTAGAATGCGTTCTTTGCGCTGGCCATCGAGGGCTGCAAGGGGTTCGTCCATCAACAGCATTTCAGGTCGACTAAGCAGCGCACGCCCCAAAGCAACCCTTTGTTTTTCGCCCCCAGACAGATCAGTCGGGCGGCGGTTCAAGAGGGAAGTAAGGCCAAGGAGGTCAGCAACCTCATCAAGGGAAGGACCCGTTGCACCCGCTGGCGCGTGCCTCAAGCCGAAGCGGAGATTTTGCGTAACGTCCATATGGGGAAACAGCCGTGCATCTTGAAAAACGTACCCCATACGACGTTGGTGGGCGGGGGTGTTTATCCGTTTTATGCTATCAAACAGTGGGGTCTGGTTCAGTGTAATGTGGCCCGCGTCAGGCTGAACAAGCCCTGCGATCGCATTGATAAGTGTGGTTTTACCTGCGCCGGACCGCCCAAAGACTGCAGTGACACCAATGGGCGCATTGAACGCCACATCTAAGGTGAAGTCCCCTTGTGTCTTAGTTATTTGCAGATCAAGGCTCATGTATCATTCTCAATCCCGCGGATACGTTTGGCGACCCTTTGGGCCAACCATTCTGAAAGTGCGACAGCCGTTAGGGCGATAACGCAAGCCCATAGGACAAGAGCGATGGCGCGGCCCTCGCCTCCCGGCACTTGAAGAAAACTGTAGATTGCGGATGGTAAGGTTTGGGTTTGACCGGGGATGTTGGCCACGAAGGTGATTGTGGCCCCGAATTCACCGATGGCTTTGGCAAATCCCATGACGGACCCCGCAAGGATGCCAGGGATTATCAGAGGCAGCGTGACGGTTGCGAAGACTGAAATGGGACGGGCCCCTAGGGTTGCAGCAGCTTGCTCCAGCTTCGGATCGACTGCCTCGATTGCGAGGCGCATGGCGCGGACCATCAAGGGAAAGCCCATGATCACAGCGGCCAAAACAGCGCCGGTCCAACGGAAGGCGAGGGTGATGCCGAAGACCTCGTACAGGAATTTTCCGATGGGTCCAGCGCGTCCAAAGCCGATCAGCAATAGGTATCCTGTCACGACGGGCGGCAGAACCAAAGGCAGGTGAACCAAGGCAGACAGCAAAGCCTTGCCGCGGAATTGCCCACGCGCCAGCAGCCATGCCACCCAAAGCGCGATGGGCAGTGCCACGATCGTTGCTGTGCAGGCGACCAATAGGGAAAGGCGCAGGGCATCCCAGCTGGCAGGGTCGAGCATCATTGACTGGCCTTTGGTGAAATAAAGCCGAAAGAGTCTAGGATATCCAGTGCGGCAGGACTGCTGATTAGGGCCATGAATTCATCACCTTTTGTCGTGATCGCTGCCGCAGGGTATGTGATTTTTTCATGCATGTTTTCTGGCACATTATAAAGGATGTCGACCCTTGGTTCCGCCTGCGCATCAGAGCGATAGACGACGCCAAGTGGGGTCTCACCGCGGGCAACAAGGGCTAGAGCGAAGCGGACGTTTTCCACCTCTGCCAGTTGAGGTTTGAGGGTATCCCACTGTCCCGTTTTTTCAAGCCAGTCTTGGGTGTAGATGCCTGCAGGTACGGCGTCGCGTTGACCGATTGCAAGTCGCCCTTGGCCCAAGCGTTTATGGATCTCATTGGGGGCGGCGAGTGGCGCGGCACCTTTTGGACCGATCAAAACAAGGCTGTTATAGGCAATATCACTGCGACTGTTGGGTAGAATTGCACCGCTGGTGGAAAGCCAATCCATCCAGCGCGGGTGGGCAAGGATTACAACATCGGCAGGCGCCCCTTGGGACACTTGACGCGCGATTGTGCCTGAACCTGCGTAAGACAGCGTCACAGTCGTATCACTGAGTGCCGCAATTTCGTCCAATGCACCGCGCAAAGATGCTGCTGCAAAAACAGTAACGTCCGCGCGCGTGGTCCCTGTTTGTACAGCTAACACGATACAAATCAGGGCTAGAACTTTGAAAGGGGCAAGGCATTTCATGGTGGGACTATTGTCCAGCTAGAGGTGTCATTCAAGGTTAATAGATGGGTGATAATGGGGTGATACAGTTAGGTGGCCACTGGTCTGACATGCCGAATTTTCCGCTGCACTGGAGATTCCTGTCAAATCAGCGTATATTGAGGAAAATAAGAATAAAAAGCAGGTTAGATTTTGTATATGGGCCCCTTGGTGAAGCAGCTTCCGATTTCTGTTGGAGGCGCGAAAAAAAGTGACGTGCGCACGCAGTTTGCAGCGCTTTGCTACCGTGTTGTTAAGAAAAAGGTCCAGGTTTTAGTGATCTCGTCACGTGGCACAGGACGTTGGATCGTGCCTAAAGGGTGGCCGATGGATGGGAAGACCCCTGCAGATGCAGCGCTGCAAGAGGCTTGGGAAGAGGCGGGCGTGGTTGGCAAAGTTGTATCAGCGCCGTTGGGATTATATTCCTATCAAAAGGTTCAAGACGATGCGCCTGACTTTCCATGTGTCGCAGTGGTTTACGCGGTAAAGGTCAAATCGTTGTCCAAAGAGTTCCCAGAGGCGGGTGAACGTCGTTTGAAGTGGGTTGGCCGTAAGAAGGCTGCCAAATTAGTGGATGAACCAGAATTGTCTCGCATTCTGCGTGATTTCGATCCGCGTAAGATTGCTTGAAGCACAATTGGTTAAGCGGTTTTGCGCTTTGGAAGCCCAATACCATGATTGACCCACGGCTTGCGTTGGATTTTGTTTCTTGATGGCATATGTCTGATTTAAAGTGCTTACTGTTTGTGTGACGGCGCAAGGAACAACCGGACCAAAATGATCAAATTCACGTTGAAATGTGACCAAGACCACAGCTTTGAAAGCTGGTTCCAGTCGGGCGATGCATTTGATGCATTGGCAACGGCAGGTCATGTAACCTGTGTGATGTGTGGCAGCAAAGACGTGAAAAAATCACTGATGGCACCGCGTGTGCGCCCAGCTCGCAATGCTGTCGCCAATGTTGGTGCCCAAGGCGATACGACATCCATGGCGTTGACTGCACCGCAAAGCCAAGCAGAGATGGCTTTGACGGAGATGCGTAAAAAAGTCGAAGATAATTCAGATTTCGTAGGCAGCAATTTTGCCAAAGAGGCCCGCGATATGCACTTGGGTGATGCGCCCGCGCGTTCGATCTATGGCACGGCTGGTCCTGAAGAA
The DNA here is from genome assembly GCA_047624005.1 of Ascidiaceihabitans sp. Lineage (GTDB taxonomy): Bacteria > Pseudomonadota > Alphaproteobacteria > Rhodobacterales > Rhodobacteraceae > Ascidiaceihabitans. The sequence continues at coordinate 2,215 of JBLHPE010000079.1, read as the reverse complement.
GCCAAGGCCTTGATCGAGGACGGTGTGCCCGTTCTACCCCTCCCGTTTATCCCCAAAGAAAGTACGAACTGATTTCATGCATGTTGTAATTACCGGCGCAAGCCGCGGCATTGGCGCAGGTCTGGCCCAGCTGTATCGCGGGGCAGGCCACCGTGTCACCGGAACGGGCCGTTCTGTTGTGTCCGATGTTCAGTTAGACGTGACCATTCCGAGCGATCACAGCGCGATGGCCGAGGCGTTGGCCGATCAACCGATTGATCTTTTGGTGTGCAATGCCGGCGTGCTTTTTGATCGTTCAGAAGCCTTGGACGATGGTTACAATGCTGAGATGTGGGCCGCGACCTTTGCGGCCAATGTGACGGGTGTTTTCCTAAGCGTTCAGTCGATGTTGCCGATGTTGCGTTTGGCCAAGAACGCCAAGATTGCGATTATTTCCAGCCAATTGGCGTCCACCACGGATGCGGGTGGTGGCATGTATATCTATCGTGCGTCCAAAGCGGCTGTGTTGAATTTGGGCCGTAATCTAGCAACAGATTTGCGGGACGAGGGGATCGCGGTTGGCATTTATCACCCGGGATGGGTGCAAACTGACATGGGCGGTCAGGCTGCTGACATCACTATTGATGCGTCGGTGCAAGGATTGGCGATGCGGTTTGATGCGCTGAACCTTAACACAACGGGTTGTTTCGAGACATGGGATGGTCGTGCGCACGACTATTGAATGAAGCGGACTGGGCGTGAAGCCTTGTGAATATCCCAACCAGCGCGTAAACCGCGCCTGAATTTAAGAGCGAGAGGTTTTCATGCCTGTTCTGGTAATGAAATTTGGTGGCACGTCTGTGGCCACATTGGATCGGATCAAACGCGCGGCAAAACGCGTCGGCGTCGAGGTGTCCAAGGGCTATGATGTGATCGTCGTTGTTTCGGCAATGTCCGGTAAAACCAATGAGTTGGTGGGCTGGGTGAACGAGACATCCCCAATGTTTGATGCGCGTGAATACGATGCCATCGTGTCGTCGGGTGAAAACGTGACGGCGGGTTTGATGGCCCTGACTTTGCAAGGAATGGACGTGCCCGCGCGGTCTTGGCAAGGTTGGCAAGTGCCAGTTCAAACGACCTCGACCCATGCCTCGGCCCGGATAGAAGATATTCCATCCGATAATATCCTCGCCAGTTTCGGTTCTGGGATGCGTGTCGCGGTTGTGGCTGGTTTTCAGGGTGTTTCCGCTGAAGGTCGCATTACCACGCTAGGTCGCGGTGGGTCAGACACAACGGCTGTTGCTTTTGCCGCTGCTTTTGAAGCCGAGCGTTGCGATATTTATACGGATGTTGACGGTGTCTATACCACTGACCCTCGCGTCAGCCCAAAGGCCCGCAAGCTGGATCGCATCTCGTTTGAGGAAATGTTAGAACTTGCCTCACTTGGGGCTAAGGTGTTGCAGACCCGTTCGGTTGAATTGGCAATGCGGTACAAAGTGAAGCTGCGTGTTTTAAGCAGTTTTGAAGAACAATCAGACGAGGCGGGAACGCTGGTCTGCGCGGAGGAAGAAATCATGGAAAGCAATGTAGTCGCTGGTGTGGCGTTTAGCCGTGACGAGGCCAAGATGACGTTGGTGTCGGTCGCCGATCGCCCTGGTATTGCGGCATTGATCTTCACCGCCTTAAGTGACGCTGGCGTGAACGTTGACATGATCGTGCAAAACATTTCGGAAGAGGGACGCACGGATATGACCTTTAGCTGTCCTGTTGATCAGGTCGCGCGCGCTGACGCTGCAATGGCTGAGGCGAAGGCGAATGGTACGATCAATTTTGCAGAACTGATTGCTGATACTGAGGTCGCGAAAGTGTCTGTTGTTGGTATTGGCATGCGATCCCACACAGGTGTTGCTGCCAAAATGTTTCAGGTGATGAGCAATGAAGGCATCAACCTAAAAGTCATCACAACCTCTGAAATCAAGATTTCCGTGCTGATTGATCGGAAATATATGGAACTTGCTGTTCAAGCCCTGCATGATGCATTCGAATTGGATAAAGCGGCCTAAGCCCCAAACTTTGGGTGCTTTGGTGTCCGACTTTATGGGAACTGTGACGTTATGGTTGAGCGTAAAGAAACTGAAAGCCGCAAACTTCTGGGTCGTTTGCGCGACGCTATGGCAGGGGATGACCCCGGTCAGGAACGTCTGGACAAGATCACCAGCCTGATTGCGGACAGCAT
>JBLHPE010000078.1:0-11892 GCA_047624005.1 Ascidiaceihabitans sp. | reverse complement strand
TGACTTGACGGTTGGTGCCAACAGGGACTGTAGATTTGGTTACGACAACGGCATAATCAGTCATCGCGTGTGCGATCTCTTCCGCAGCGGCCATAACATATGTCAAATCTGCATGACCATCACCACGCCGTGTTGGGGTACCCACTGCAATAAATATAGCGTCAGCACCATCAACGGCAGCAGTCAAATCACCTGTAAAGGACAAGCGGCCCGCAGCAACATTTTTAGCCATCAGTTCGTCTAGGCCAGGTTCATAAATAGGAACTTTGCCAGCTTCCAGCATTTCGACTTTTGCAGGATCTTTATCAACGCAGATTACGTCATGTCCAAAGTCGGAAAAACAGACCCCTGAAACAAGACCCACATATCCCGTACCGACCATCGCAATTTTCATCTGCCTACCTCATTAACATCTTTGTTCTTGAGATGATCGACTGATGCAAAACTGTCAACAATTGCAGTCAAATTGGCGAATTTTCCACAAAATTGCGCTTATCGCAGCACAATATCGCTATGACTTAGCCTGCGCGATCTGCCGCATGTTCTTCGCGCTGAATGCGCAGGGTATGTCGTTTTGATGCCAAAGATGCGCAGATGACACCAACCGCTACCAATCCAATCAGAATTGAACTGAGCGCGTTAATTTCCGGACTTACGCCTAACCTTACAGACGACCAAATTTTCATCGGTAATGTGGTAGCAGAGGGACCAGTCGCGAAGGAGGCGATCACCAAGTCGTCCAGTGACAATGTAAACGCCAGCAACCAGCCAGCGACCACTGCGGGCGCGATTATAGGCAAGGTGATCAACCGGAATGCCTCCAAAGGCGACGCACCCAAATCAAGCGCTGCTTCCTCTAAAGATCGATCAAACGTCGCTAATCGGGAAGAGACAACGACCGACACAAAGCACATCGAAAATGTTGTGTGGGCCAGCACGATTGTCATAACACCGCGGTCCATGCCTATGCCGATGAACAATAGCAAAAGTGACAAACCAGTGATCACTTCAGGCATCACCAATGGGGCATAGATCATTCCAGAGAACAACGTGCGCCCAAAGAACCTACCACCCCGTATCAAAGTATAGGCCGCCATCGTCCCCAACACAGTCGCGATTGAGGACGAGATAACGGCTACCTTCAAAGTCACCCATGCCGCGTCTAAGAATGCCTCGTTACGCAACAGTTCCCCATACCATTTGGTCGAAAACCCAGCCCAAACAGTTACCAGTTTGGATTTGTTGAAACTGTAAATAACAAGGATCAGCATCGGCAGATACAAAAACGCAAAACCAAACGTCAGCGATACAACATTGAAGGGGCTAAGCCGGTTCATTGCTCGGCCTCCTGTTGGCGCTGCTCGTTGCGTTGAAACAAAACGATTGGGATGATCAGGATCACCAACAAGATGACCGCGACCGCACTGGCGACCGGCCAATCGCGGTTGGAAAAGAACTCCTCGAACAACACTTTACCGATCATCAACGTGCCTGATCCGCCCAACAATGACGGGATTACAAATTCGCCCAGCGCTGGAATGAACACAAGGAAACAGCCAGCAATTATTCCGCCTTTGGATAGCGGCACGGTGATCAACCAGAACGCTTTGAAGCGCGAACAGCCTAAATCTTCTGCTGCCTCAATCAGGGATTCATCCAACCGTTCAAGCGCCGCATAAATAGGTAAGATCATAAACGGCACATAGGTATAAACGATGCCGATATAGACCGCTGTCGATGTATTCAAAATTATCAAAGGATCATTGATCATACCAATCCAAAGCAGAAAACGGTTCAAAAGACCTTCGGTGCTTAGGATACCAACCCACGCATATACGCGGATCAGGAAACTGGTCCAGAATGGCAAGATCACCAACATCATCAACGTCGCACGCCATTCCATCGGAGCCCGCGCCATCGCGTAAGCAATCGGGTAGCCAACAAGCAAAGTAAGCACAGTAGAGATAAAGGCAATTTTCAGACTGCTAAGGTAGGCTCTCCAATAAAGATCATCTTCAGTCAGGAAGATAAAGTTCTCGAAATCCAACTGCGAAAACATCGCGACCAAGCCATCTTTTGTCGTTGGCATATACGGCGGAATGGCCAATGCGGCGTCAGATAGGGATATCTTAAACACGATCACAAACGGGATCAGGAATAATGCCAGTAGCCAGAAATACGGTACCGCTATGAGAACTGCGCGTTTCAAATCACTGATCCAATAGCACGCCGGCAGTGGCGCTCCAACTTACCCAAACTGGGTCTTCCCACGTGAATGCACGGCGCGAGATACGGCGGGTATTGGCCATTTGTGCCTTGATGAGTTGACCATTTGGCAGTTCAACATAATAGGTACTGAGGTTACCCAGATAGGCGATATCCATAACTTTGCCTTGTATCGCATTGGGCGCAGCAGGCCTGTCAGAATGAATAGCAATCTTTTCGGGACGAATGGCCAAGTGCGCTGTTTGGCCATCAGAAAACGGACGCTCACTGGTTGCAACAACTGGCTCGTTACCACCGAAATCTAGTGAATATGTTTCATCACCTGTCGCCTTAACTGGCCCCTTCAAAAGGTTCACATCCCCGATAAAATCAGCGACGTAAATCGAATTGGGTGCTTCATAAATTTTCTGTGGCGTCGCCACCTGAACAATTCGGCCTTCGTCCATAACCGCCACGCGGGAGGCGACAGTCATCGCCTCTTCCTGATCGTGGGTCACAATTACAAAAGTTGTGCCGGTCTTTTCCTGAATATCCATCAATTCAAACTGCGTATCCTGACGCAACTTCTTATCCAATGCACCCATCGGTTCATCTAGCAATAACAGCTTGGGTGCTTTCGCCAAGGAACGGGCAAGCGCAACACGCTGGCGTTGGCCGCCTGAAATCTGATGGGGTTTGCGACGGGCGAATTTCTCAAGCCGCGTCAGCTTTAGCATCTCGTCAACACGTGCGTTCAATGCGTCTTTGACAATGCCGTCGCGGCGCAAGCCAAAGGCGATATTTTCCCAGACCGAAAGATGGGGGAACAACGCGTAAGATTGGAACATCATGTTCACCGCACGCTTGTTCGGTGGGATGCCGGCAATGTTTTGGCCTGACAATGACATCGACCCTTCCGAGGGATTTTCAAACCCCGCCAACATGCGCATCATCGTGGTTTTGCCGCAGCCCGAGGGGCCGAGCAGAGCAAAGAATTCTTGTTCATAAATGTCCAACGTCAAATCATCGATGGCAACAAAACTGCCAAAGCGTTTGGTGACGTTCTTGAACGATATAAGGGGGGCCGCGTCAGGATCTTCCCAGGGTGCGAAAACAGTCTCTACCACAAGCAATCCTTAAAATGAGAAAGGGGCGCAACCAGTGCCACGCCCCTAGATTATTTGATTAGATACCAGACTTAATCTTAGTCCACATCCGGGTCACAACACGCTGGACCTTTTGTGGGTAAGGCGATTTCGTATACAGATTCTCCAGCGTTGCGGCATCTGGATAAATAGCAGTGTCACCAATTACGTCTTCGACCAAAAACTCTTGCGAGGCTTTGTTGCCATTGGCGTAATAAACATAGTTCGACGCCGCCGCCATGTTGTTGGCATCCATGATAAAGTTCAGGAATGTGTGGGCTGCATCCGAATTCGGCGCATCCACTGGGATCGCCATTTGGTCAAACCACATCAATGCACCCTCAGATGGTGCGTTGTATGCGATATCTACGCCATTTTCAGCCTCGGCCGCACGATCACGGGCCTGCAAAATATCACCAGACCAACCGAAGGCGACGCAGATGTCGCCGTTGGCAAGGGCATTTATATATTCAGAACTGTGAAATTTAGTGATGTACGGACGCACGCCCGATAAAACGGCTTCGGCCTTTTTGATCACGTCAGGGTCTTGGCTGTTTGGATCTTCACCGATGTACTTCAGCGCAGCAGGGATCATTTCGGATGGGGCATCTAGGAAGTGAACACCACATTCTGCCAGCTTTTCCATGTTGGCAGGATTAAACACCAATTCAAGCGAACCAATCGGCGCATCAGCACCCAAGACTTCCGCCACCTTACCCGTATTCACGCCAAGGCCAGTTGTGCCCCACATGTAGTTGATGGAATGGACATTGCCTGCGTCATACTGGGCAGTGCGATCTTTGATCACGTCCCAAAGGTTAACGGCGTTTGGCAGCTTGGACATATCAAGCGGCTGGAATGCACCCGCTGTTATCTGGCGCTGCAAGAATTCACCCGATGGAACCACAACGTCGTAACCGGAAGATCCCGCCAACATTTTGGTTTCCAAGACTTCGTTGCTGTCGAAAACATCATAAATCAGCTTGATGCCTGTCTCTTCTTCAAATTTTGCCAATAGGTCTTCGTCGATATAGTCGGACCAGTTGTAAACCCGAACCTCGTCGGCCAGTGCGGCGGTAGATGCGATTGCCATTGCGGCAACAGTACCCAGCATATATTTCATGGTATTCTCCCGTGGTTTCGGGTCGGGTTACTCCCGACTTCAAGTAATTTGATCAAGTTTTGCATGTTTGATCAAGACTTCTTATGCTTCCATGACATATTAAGCCACGCAAGTAATTTGCGTCTCAAACGACCTTTTGTGAATCGAAGTCCAAGAAAATGCTCAAAAACTCATCAGAAACACCACCCAAACTGGCTGTGAAAATACCAACCCATCAAGCTGTATTTTTGCGCCTGCGCGAGGCGATTTTGTTTGGCGATCTAAAGCCGGGGCAAGCCGTCACTATTCAAGGCCTCACAACAATGTTGAACGCAGGTATCACGCCGGTGCGCGAGGCGCTGCGACGGCTGGTGTCCCAAGGGGCACTTGAGATGCATGGCAATCGCCGTGTCACAGTGCCCAACTTGTCTTCAAACACTGTATCCGAGCTTGAATTCATGCGTTTAGCCCTTGAACCGGAACTAACACGGCGTTTTGCTGTTCAGGCGACAGCCAATGATATCCGAACCTTACGATCCATAGACGATCAGTTAAACGCCGCCATCCAAATGGGAGACGTGCCCGCATATCTGCGCCAAAACCACGCATTTCATGCCGCAATTTATTCTGGGGCCAATGCGCCGATTATGGCAGAAGCCGCAGACCGTTTATGGCTTCGGTTTGGTCCGTCACTTCGGGTGGTTTGTGGACGCTTTGGCACACAAAACCTACCCGACAAACATCACGAACTTCTGCAGGCCCTTGATACTGGAAATGTAGCGTTAGCCGTGGACGCAATGATTGGCGACATTCATCAAGGGATGGTGCAAATCATTGCCGCTTTGCCAGAAAGTTAAACAATTTGGCGATTCGAGTCGCATGATATTGACACCAAATAATTTGATCATATTCTTGCGCTAACTATTTTGACCCCCCCGAAGGAGCGTCCTATGACCGCAATTACAAACCACCTGCCCACCGCTGAGTTGCAAGCGCTAGACGCCGCACACCACATGCATCCCTTCACCACAAACGATGACCTTGCCGCCAAAGGGGCGCGGATCATCACGCGGGCCAAAGGCGTTTATTTGTACGACAGCGAAGGAAACGAAATCCTTGACGGCATGGCAGGGCTTTGGTGCGTCAATATCGGCTACGGGCGAGACGAATTAGCCGACGTCGCCGCGCGTCAAATGAAGGAACTGCCGTACTACAACACCTTCTTTATGACGACACACGTGCCAGCAATCGCACTGGCAAAAGAGATTGCGTCTTTGGCGCCCGCTCACCTTAACCAAGTATTCTTTGCAGGCTCAGGCTCCGAAGCAAATGACACCAATTTGCGAATGGTGCGCACCTACTGGGCGATGAAAGGCAAACCAACCAAGTCGATTATCATCAGCCGCAAGAATGCATATCACGGATCTTCCGTTGGCTCTGGTTCGCTGGGCGGAATGGCCCCGATGCACGCGCAAGGCGGATTGCCAATTCCTGATATTACGCACATCAATCAGCCACATTGGTGGGCAGAGGGGGGCGATGCAACACCGGAAGATTTTGGTCTGGCGCGCGCGCAAGAACTTGAAACAGCGATCCTCCAGTTTGGTGAAGATCGCGTAGCAGCATTTATCGCGGAACCGATCCAAGGTGCAGGCGGCGTTATCATTCCGCCCAGCACCTACTGGCCAGAGATTCAGCGCATCTGCGATAAATATGAAATCCTACTGATTGCAGACGAAGTTATTTGTGGCTTTGGGCGCACGGGAAATTGGTTTGGCTCAGAAACACTAGGCATCCGTCCAGACATTATGACCATCGCCAAGGGGCTCAGCTCCGGTTACCAGCCTATCGGCGGGTCGATTGTATCCGACGAAGTTGCGGCGGTCATTAATTCTGGCGAGTTCAATCATGGTTACACCTATTCTGGACATCCCGTTGCCTCCGCCGTCGCGCTCGAAAACCTACGCATCCTACAAGACGAAAATGTTCTGGATCACGTCCGCAATGTGGCCGCCCCTGCCCTTGCTGAAATGTGGAACGATCTCGGGGATCATCCACTTGTAGGTGAGACAACGATCATTGGTATGATGGCGTCACTTGCATTGACACCTGACAAAGAATCTCGTGCGAAGTTTGCCGCTGACGAAGGAACCGCAGGCTTCATGTGCCGCGAACGCAGCTTTGCAAACAACCTGATCATGCGGCACGTTTATGACCGGCTGGTGATCTCACCGCCGCTCGTTATCACGCCCGAAGAGATCAAGTTAATGGGACAACGCGCACGCACGGCATTGGACGAGGCTTATGTTCAGATGAAAGACTTAGATTTGCTAAAACCTTTGTCTTAAAAGTTAGGGTGCGGGATGAGGGGCCAACCCCTCAAGCTCCCCGGGATATTTACGGCCAAAAGAAACAACGAATTATTAATTAAGATCGTGTCCTTTACAGTGACGGTACAGGCGGGGACGCCGATGACCGTGCCAAGAGAAGCGAAGGTTTCTTTCTGGGGGATGTCTCAATCGACATTCCCCATTTTCTTTTGGCTTTAAATATCCACTGGGGGAAGGCGTGAAACGCCGTGGGGGCTGAAAGCCCCCCGTCCGCCCTCAAGTTTCAAGAAATGACAATAATTTCGCGTGGACGCTCACAAAACACTTCTGCTGCACCCTCTTCGGTAATGCGAATGCTCTCGGTAATTTCGATACCCCAGTTATCCACCCATAAGCCCGGCATAAAGTTGAAGGTCATGTTTGGTTCAAGAACGCTTTCGTCATTTGCACGCAAAGAGATTGTACGTTCACTCAAATCAGGCGGGTAGCTGAGACCGATTGAATGCCCACATCGGGCAGTGCCTTGGATGCCGGCCAGCTCCAAAGGTAGCGCCAGTGCATTCGCAATATCGCAAGCCCGATTTCCAGCGCGCGCAGCATTGATCCCAGCCTCCAACCCTTCAAGCAACGCGGCCTCTGCTTGCTTCATTGCATCGGGTGGTGTCCCGAGGAACATCGTCCGGCCCAACGGCGTATGATAGCGGCGGTAACATCCCGAAATCTTCAAGAATGTCGCCTCTTCCGCCTCAAAAGGACGATCATCACACGTTAGATGTTGTGCTCCCCAGTCCGCACCAGAGGACAACATCGGCGGCATCGCAGGATAATCGCCCCACGCATCGTCCACTCCAAGAATCGCATCATGATATGCTTCTGCGACAACCTTATTCTTTGGAACACCAACTTTAACACGGTCAATCAACCCATCCATGATCTTCTCAGAAATCAAAGCCGCCTTGCGCATAAATGCAATCTCGGGCGCCGATTTGATCGCACGTTGCAGGTTCACCATGCCTGTCGCGTCAGCAAAGCCGATATTGGGGAGCGCTTGCAATAAAACTGAAAACGCCTTGGCTGAGAAATAGTAATTGTCCATTTCGATGCCCAGGTTCTGCACACCCAGCCCGTCAAGATGGCGGGCCAAGTCCTCCATCGGGTGTTGTTCCGTTGATTGAACGTAATCATCAACGTAACCAATAATCGACGTATCTGGCATCCATACTGTGCGCAGCGCCCCATGAGTATCTTGATCACGGCCCCACCAAATTGGGTCGGCATCCTGCAAGACAATCACCCCTTGGTGCATATGAAATGACCAACCATCATACCCCGTCAGCCACGCCATATTTGACGGATCACTGACATACAGAGCATCCAATCCAGCAAGTGCCATCGCCATACGTGTCATCAAAAGGCGGCGGTCATATTCAGCCTGATCAAAGGGCAATCGTTTGGGTATCATTCATCGGTCCTTTTATCCCTAATCTGAGGCCACGGCGGATTGGGTGCAATCGAAAACAGGTATCAGAGCCATCGACCAATCGCGGTCAAAGAAAACGAAACGCCAGCCGCGCTGGAGTGTCCAAAGGCGACGGCACTGCAATCAGCAACACCAGCTTGGCCTGCGGTCAACCACACATTGTCAACATCACTCACGTTGCCACCGCTGACCACGGGCGCTGCGATGAAAGCGCTTGGATAGGTCCACGTCTGAATCGTAGATTTGAATAATGCGCCAACACTCACCGTCACATCCGTTGTGATTATGGCCGATGTACATATCACCAGACCATTGGCAAAACGAGTGTATTCACCATCCGCGTTGCTGCCACTTTCAATGATGGCTCCGGTTGGAACACCACCAACCTGCGCAACAAGCCCAACAACATTACCCGGACCATATCCATAATCAGCCCGCATCAATCGACCCGCTGTCGTGTCCGTTGGGCCCGCTTGCACGGACACACCCGAAGCCGCACCACTTGTAGGGTCAAAGCTAAGCGCGTCCTGCCAACTTACGCCATCCGGGCTGATCTTTAGCGACCAATGGTTGGATCCGTTCAGCCCCATTTCCGCATGACCAGACCAATTGCTTTGAAACAACAGGCTGGCAGTGTCACCCGCCGCGGCCTTATTTACCTTGATTTGATGACCTGCACCTTCATGCGATAAAAGCGTCGCTGGTGCACTGACACTTAACCGATTTGTAACGTCAGCTGTCGTGTTGATCCCAACACTTTGTAGGTTGGCCAACTCGGACTCGTTGGGCAATGCATCCCAACCTGTACCGTTGAAATACAAATAGGTATCTTTGGATTGATCAAACGCCATCCAACCAACCTTAGGGGCAAAGAAAAGCCAAACATTGCCGTCAAAAACAGCAACTGCGTTTTCTTGGCCCACCCAAACGTCAGTACCATCTGCGGGGATCAAGCACCGATCGCCAACCACAGCTGCAGGCGGTATGGAAACACTACTACTCAGCACACTAAGCTGCGCGACCGTGTCCAAAATATTCAACGCTTCGTTGTGTGTAACATGCTTTTGCGCTTGCGAGGCTTGCTTAAGTGGCAAGTTAAGATTCGGCAGAATTTGAGACATGGTGACCCCTTTGGTACTTTGATGATGCGGTGTTTTGGGGAATTTGACGCCTCGCGCTGAACAATTGCTTACCCAATCGACTGTTCAGCTCACGATTCGTTAATGTTTGTTTTGAATCGCGCAACCAAAACAGGCGAAATGACGGAAAATAGGGTTGTTTTGCCGACTTTGTGATATGAGTAGTTGCAAAACTAGAAAGGTCTGGTTCTACTCTAACCTAACACACGCGAAAAATCGCGGGGACAAACGGGGAGCCACATTTGGCCGATACTGCAAAAAACGACGCGTTCGTTGAATTTGAACGCGTTCAGAAAAGCTATGACGGTGTAAATCTAGTCGTCAAAGATTTGAACCTTTCCATGCCTCGTGGTGAATTCCTGACTATGCTTGGCCCATCAGGATCTGGCAAAACCACCTGCCTTATGATGCTTGCAGGATTTGAGACAGCAACCCACGGTGATATTCGCCTTGGTGGCACCTCGATCAACAACATCCCTCCCCACAAACGCGGTATCGGCATGGTGTTCCAAAACTATGCTTTGTTCCCGCACATGACGGTTGCTGAAAACCTTGCCTTCCCGCTTGAGGTTCGCAAAATCGGCAAAGCCGAACGTGAAGAAAAAGTCATGCGCGCCCTTGGCATGGTCCAAATGCAAGACTTTGCAGGTCGTCGTCCTTCACAACTTTCTGGTGGCCAGCAACAACGTATCGCCTTGTCGCGTGCTTTGGTGTTTGAACCCGAATTGGTTTTGATGGATGAGCCACTTGGCGCCCTTGATAAACAGCTGCGCGAAACCTTGCAGTTCGAGATTACCAAACTGGCACACGAGCTGGGCATTACCACTGTGTACGTGACCCACGACCAAACCGAAGCGCTGACAATGTCAGATCGCGTTGCCGTGTTTGATGACGGACGCATCCAGCAATTGGCTCCGCCGGATAAATTGTATGAAGAGCCTGAAAACAGCTTTGTTGCGCAGTTCATCGGTGAGAATAATACACTTGAAGGTGTTGTTAAGGAGATCAAAGGCGGCGTTGCCCTTGTTCAGCTCGACAATGGCGATCTGATTGATGCCAAGCCGATCAATGTGACCCAAGCAGGTCAACGCACCCGCGTTTCCATCCGTCCAGAACGGGTTGAGATGGACAAGTCACGCCTGCATCCAGACGCACACACGTTGAAAGCCGAAGTGCTAGAATTCATCTATATGGGTGACATCTTCCGCACACGCCTTCGCGTTGCTGGCAAAGACGACTTCGTCATCAAAACACGCAACGCGCCAGATCAGGTGCGTTTGACGCCTGGCCAAATGATCGACATCGGCTGGTTGGCAGAGGATTGCCGCGCGCTCGACGCGTAGCGGTATAATACGTCGCGCGTCACTCACGTCGCGATGAATAAGAGGTTGGGAAACAAGCCCGTACTCCAACCTCAAAATAAACCCGGGTAAAACAACGGAGACTTCACATGAAACTCACCAAAACATTGTTGGCCACAACGGCCCTTACTGTTGCGGCTGGCATGGTAAACGCGGACGGCCACATGGCATCCGAAATGACCATCGTATCTTGGGGCGGCGCTTACTCTGCTTCCCAAAAAGGCGCGTATCACGACCCCTATGCCGAAGCGAATGGCGTAACGATCATCAATGATGACTCTTCTGCTGAAGCCGTGGCAAAACTACGTGCGATGTCAGAAGCTGGCAACGTAACTTGGGACGTCGTTGACGTTGTAGCTGCTGATGCGATCCGCTTGTGCGACGAAGGTCTCGCAATGGAAATCGACGCGGACACAATGCTTGCAGACGCGCCAGACGGCACAAAAGCATCCGAAGATTTCGGCGACCTGTTGGTTTCCGACTGCTTCATCCCACAGATCGTTTATTCAACAACATTCGGTTACCGCACAGACCTAGTTGGCGATACAGCACCAACAACCGTTTGCGCAGTATTTGATACAGATGCATACCCAGGCAAGCGTGCCTTGGAAAAGCGTCCAATCAACAACATGGAATGGGCTTTGCTTTGTGACGGCGTAGCAAAATCAGACGTTTATGACGTTCTGGCCACGCAAGAAGGTCAAGACCAAGCATTGGCCAAACTAGACACGATCAAAGACGACGTGATCTGGTGGTCTGCAGGTGCTGACACTCCACAGCTTTTGGCTGATGGCGAAGTCATCATGGGTTCCACATACAACGGCCGTCTGTTCGCAGCGATCGAAGAGCAGAAGTTGCCTGTTGCCATGCTTTGGGATGCGCAAGTATTTGACCTTGATGGTTGGATTATTCCGACTGGCCTAAGCCCAGAGCGTCAAGCACGTGCTTTGGACTACATCATGTTCGCCACAGACACACAGCGTCTGGCAGACCAAGCGCAGTACATCTCTTATGGTCCTGCACGTAAGTCTTCCGCACCTTTGGTCGGCAAGCACAAAACATTGGGCATCGACATGGCACCACACATGCCAACAGACCCAAACAACGCAAAGAACACGTTCTTGTATAAC
>JBLHPE010000077.1:0-12206 GCA_047624005.1 Ascidiaceihabitans sp. | reverse complement strand
ATGCTGAACGGAAGGTCAATCAATCAGCAAATCCGGCACTATGGAGGCGCTGCGACAGGCGCAATTTAATCTCGGAAGGCTCTGCGCCAATGGCCTGGACTACTTGATCCAGTTTGCTATGGGCGCCATGCAGTTGATCAAGAAGCGACATAATTATGACCAGGGCATCCTCGTTCACTTCAAAATCATCTGTCAACTCACACAGTAGCGTGATCCTGCGTACATCCAGGGTGTGGTAGCGCAGACCTTCGGCGGTACTCACGGGGGTCACGATGCTCAAGCGTTCGAAATAGCTCAGGCGCTCTGCAGTCAATGAAGTGATCCTCTCGATCACCTGCTCCGGGGCGTAGGCGTTGGTCATGATGTCTCCTTTCCTGTGCGTGGGTTATAGGCGTGATCTGCCCGCCATCCTTCCATGAATTGTTTCAGTTCGTCGTCAATCTTTGGCGGGCTTACGATGCGCAGCGTAATCCGCTGGTCTCCTTTACCAGAGCGTCCTTTAACACCACGTCCCTTGAGGCGCAGCGCCTGTCCTGAACTGGCACCAGCCGGAACGGTCACGTTCACGACACCCATCACCGTGTTTACCGGGACTTTGCCGCCTAGAATCGCCTCGTCAATGGAGATGGGTAATGTGACCACTATGTCGTCGCCATCGCGCTCGAAATCAGGGTTCGGGGTCACGTCCAGCGTGATATATGCGTCACCGGGCCGACCAGCGCCAAAGCCCAATTCACCTTTACCGCGCAAGCGGAGGGTTTGCCCGTCGCGCGCACCTTCGGGGATTGTGACCTCTAGCCCTTTTCCGTCCGGCAAGGTGATCTGGGTCTTGGCTCCCCGTGCAGCATCCAGAAACGGCACGGCAAGACGGAATTGCGCGTCTTGACCTGATCGGTTGCCGGGCGCACCATGGCCAAAATCGTTGTCATTTCCAGCACCAGCACGGTTACGAGCGAAGTTGGCGAAGAAATCATCTGCGTCGAACCCTTGACCAAACGGATCGCCACCTGATGCGGTGCGGCTTTGAGTATAAGGGTTTTCCGGCCTGCGCGCCTCGTCACGGTAATAGCTACGAGGGGCTTGTTCCGCACCAGTGGAGTCAATCTCTCCGGCGTCAAACCGGCGGCGCTGCTCAGGGTCTTTAAGCAAGTCATTGGCACGGCCCGCATCCTTGAATCGCGCTTCGGCAGTCGGGTTATCGGGATTCAAGTCAGGGTGGTTGGCACGGGCAATTTTGCGGTAAGCCTTCTTTATCTCGTCTGCCGTGGCGTTCTTGGACAAGCCAAGCGCAGCGTAGGGATCTTGTGTCATTATGCGCTCCGCATATGATTAAAAATCTATCGCAGACTTAACGGACAGAACCGTTGGCTGGGATAATTAGGATTGCACGAGGTTATATCGTATCATTTCACTAACTGACGGCAACATCCACTGGGATATTGCCTTATCTGCCATCCGTCCCAACCCTCCCTTTCTAAAGGGGGAGGTTGGTTGCCAACTATTAGATGACCACAGTGAGGACAAAGCTGCCGATGCTTCCTCTGTCTGCAAGGCCCGCTTCCGGCCGTTAACTGACATTCATGTATATTGCAGCGAACGGCAGCTTCGAGGGGAGAACCAAAAGTCTTGAACAACGGTTTCAATTTTAAATGAGTTTTTAGTAGCATAAAGCCCAGCATCCATAGACTGCAGGCAGAAAGCCTTTGGCATATTGAACTTGTGATTACTGTCCGTCGTTGCCTTGTGTTTGCGCGTCAGTCCACTGGTCAGTGCGATGCGCACTGCATCAATGCGGGCTTCGTCAGTCCGTGCTCGTCCCATGATTTCTCTTCTTTGTCGCAGTAAATGCTAGCAAAGGGACGGCATCAAACCGCGACAGGACCACGCCGAATTTATGTGGTCGTCAAACCTCGTCCTCGACAACCTCGTTTTGTCGCGGACGACTATCGAATAGGATCGAGAGAACGGACCTAGCTGGAGATTATGATCCTGCCGCAGGTTTTTATTTCCTGAAACAGTTTCCTGACCCGCCAATGAGTTTCTTTATTCAAATGTAAAACGAAAAAGGCCACACTCGAAGGTGTGGCCTTTTTTAAATACTGTCTAGCTTGAAGCGGCAAGGCCAATCGATTGATTAACCTTGGCGTGCTTTGAAGCGAGGGTTAGTTTTGTTGATCACGTAAACGCGGCCTTTGCGGCGTACGACGCGGCAATCGCGGTGGCGGCCCTTGAGCGAGCGAAGTGAGTTGCGTACCTTCATTGGAACGAACCTTTCTAAGTCATGGCGCGAACCGCGCCGGTTAAATCATGTGTCTGGCGTAAGCCTGACGGTTAAGCGGGTGTCTGACAGATGCCAGACAATCAAACAAGTGGTGGGCGATACAAGGATCGAACTTGTGACCCCTTCGATGTCAACGAAGTGCTCTACCGCTGAGCTAATCGCCCACTCTGGCCGTTTTGCACCTTAACACCCCTCATAAAAAGGGGCGCGAAAATCCGCGCCGGTTGGAGGGCGTATAAAAGGAGTCGTTACGGGGATCAAGGGCTTTTGGCTTATGTCATTCATACTATATGGTAAAAGCATCAAAGGACTGTTCATGCCCAAGTTTGCTTATGAAGTATTGCACCCTGAAAAGCACACATCTTGTGTTGTTTTCGCCTCGCCACACAGCGGGCGCGATTATCCGTGGTCGTTTCTGCGTAAGACGATTCTTGACGAACATACGATCAGAACGTCGGAAGATGCCTTTGTAGATCAGTTATTTGATTGTGCACCGCAGTTTGGCGCGAGTTTTTTGAAAGCAGGTGCCCCGCGCGCTTATGTTGATCTTAATCGTAATGCCGATGAATTAGACCCGGCCTTGATTGAAGGGGTGCGGCGCACAAGCCACAATCCTCGAATTGCTTCGGGTTTGGGGGTGATTCCACGGGTCGTTGCAGCGGGCCGTTCGATTTATCGTGGTAAAATTAGCCATGATGAGGCGCAGCGTCGTATCACGCTGTATTGGCGACCCTATCACGAAATGCTGCAAAAGCTGTTGGACAATGCCCGTCAACGTCATGGTCAGGCTGTGTTGATTGATTGTCATTCGATGCCGCATGAGGCGATGGATGGTATTGCAAAGGGTGGCATGCGCCGACCAAATGTAGTGCTTGGGGATCGTTTTGGCGCATCTGCGACAGGCGAAGTTATGGATCGTTTGGAGGCTGCGTTTTCGGCGGCAGGATTTGTGGTCACCCGCAATGCCCCCTTTGCTGGTGCGTATATTACGCAGGCTTATGGTCGCCCATCGAAGGGCCAGCATGCTGTTCAGGTCGAGATTGATCGGTCGATTTATATGAACGAGCAATTGATCCGCCCGAATGGGGATTTTGAACAGGTGCAAGCGGCGCTGCGGGATGTTATCAAAGAGGCTGCGTTGATAGGACAGGGTTGTCTCCCGTTGGCTGCTGAATAATACCTCGCGGTTCTGGGCAGTTGCGGATAGAGCGATGCTATGGACACAGATTTTGAGATATTCTTAGCAACGGCCCCTGGTTTAGAGGCTGTTTTGGCTGACGAGGCCGCGCAACATGGCTTTACCAATCCGATAGCATCTAATGGTGGCGTTACTATCACGGGCGGATGGCCTGAGGTTTGGCGTGCCAATCTGATACTGCGTGGGGCCAATCGCGTTTTGGCTCGTATTGGATCATTTCGAGTTATGCATTTGGCACAGCTGGACAAGCGCGCCCGCAAGTTCCCTTGGTCTGAGGTTCTTAGTCCTGATGTACCTGTGCGGGTTGATGTGGTGTGCCGTAAGTCGAAAATTTATCACGCTGGTGCAGCGACCCAGCGAATTGAGACGGCGATTAAAGAAGAACTAGGTGCGGTTATCTCGAAAGAGGCTGAGCTGAAGATTATGGTGCGGATCGAAGATGATTTGTGCACCATCAGCGTCGATACATCCGGTGAACTGCTGCACAAGCGCGGTCATAAAGTTGCAGTGAACAAGGCCCCGATGCGCGAGACATTGGCAGCGATGTTTTTACGTCAATGTGGGTATGACGGATCCGAGCCGGTAGTGGATATCATGTGTGGGTCCGGCACATTTGTGTTGGAGGCCGCTGAGGTTGCGATGGGGTTTTATCCGGGGCGGTCTCGCAGTTTCGGTTTTGAGCAATTCAATAGTTTTGATCCAGAGGCATGGGCTGCGATGAAAGCCACGCAAACATTGCGCGACACCGATTTGAGGTTTTACGGATCCGATCGTGATGCAGGGGCTGTACGAATGAGTGGGGCCAATGCGGAGCGTGGTGGTGTTGATGGTATTACGTCGTTCAATATGCACCCCTTGCAAGAGGCGGTTCCACCGGAAGGTCCGAAAGGGCTGGTGATGATTAACCCACCTTACGGCGCACGGATTGGCAATAAGAAGATTTTGTATTCGGTTTATGCAGCGCTGGGCACCGTATTGAAAACCCGTTTTCGGGGGTGGCGTGTTGGAATGGTGACAAGTGAACCGTCATTGGCCAAGACAACTGGATTGAAATTTCTTGAACCATTGCCGTCTGTGTCGAATGGTGGATTGCGGATCAATCTATATCGCACCGGCGTGTTGTGACGCGTTTGGTGGATTGGATATTTTTTGAACAGTGAAAACGGGCTTAGCGGAGTGAGCGCCCTTTTTTGATTGCATCTGCGCCGAACCGTTCCCGAATTTTGTCAGTGGCTCGTTCTGCAGCGCTGCGTTTGTTGGCATCTGGATCAAGTAGGTCACCGGATAGATCAGCGCCTTTTGCGTCGATGAGGTGTGCTAAGCCGCAGCCGATAAGCCGGTATGGGCCTTGATCGCCAACTTGGTCGAACAGGCCTTTTGCTGTGCGATAGATTGTATCTGCCATTTGGGTTGCGTCCCGTAGGGCCAAGCGACGGGTGAGGGCGGTATGATCAGCCCGTTTCAATTTCAGTGTAACAACGCGACCGGCCAATGATCTGGCTTTGGCCCTGTCTGCAACTTGTTCGGCCAAACGCCAAATGTGCCCGTCCAAGATGTGAGGGTCGTATGTGTCATCGTTAAAGGTAGTTTCTTTTGAGATGGATTTGACGGGTTCGTGTGCAGAAACGCGGCGTTTGTCTTTACCCCGTGCGAGGTGCCACAATCGTTCGCCCATTGATCCAAAGCGTGCGACCAGATCAGTACGTTCCCAGCGCAAGAGGTCTGCGAACGTGCGAATACCCGCTTTTTCAAGCGAGGCTTGCGCAACTTGTCCAACGCCCCAGATCATTTTAACGGGTTTATCGCGCAGAAAATCATCGGTTTCAGCTTTGCCAATCACAAAGAACCCGCGCGGTTTGTTGAGATCCGAGGCAACTTTGGCAAGGAACTTGTTGTGGCTTAAGCCGATTGAACCGCTTAGCCCCAATTCGTCGCGCATCCGTTTGATCAGGCGGGCAAGCATTACGGCGGGTGGTACCCCGTGTAGGCGAGCAGTTCCGCCAAGGTCCATGAATGCCTCGTCCAAGGACAGTGGTTCGATAGCGGGTGTCATGTCCTCCATCATCGCGCGAATGGCGCGGGAGGCTTCGACGTAGGCCTCCATCCTTGGTTTGATAATCACGGCGTCTGGGCATAATTTGAGTGCTTGGAACATTGGCATGGCTGACCTGACGCCGCGGATGCGAGCGACGTAGCAAGCGGTTGAGACAACGCCGCGATGGCCGCCGCCAATAATAACGGGTTTGTCGATAAGGCTGGGATCATCCCGTTTCTCGACTGAAGCATAAAATGCGTCGCAATCCATGTGCGCCACCGTGAGGTCATTAAGTTCGGCGTGGTTCACGACCCGCGGGCTGGCGCACGACGGGCAGCGTCGTCCGCTTTCAAATTGGGTCATGCAGTCGCGACAAAGGGCAGGCATTTGGGTGCTTATCTGTTATTGATAGTCTTAGTTTATCGTGAGGACAGTTCAATGAACATGCCGATAGAGGGCCCTAATTTTCATGGTGCGAAGCTTGCGTTGTATGTTGGCGATAAGCTTGCTGTGATTTTACGTGACGACAATCAGGATATTCCGTGGCCGAACCATTGGGATATGCCAGGTGGTGGGCGTGAAGGAAATGAGGGTCCTTTGGAATGTGCGTTGCGCGAGACGTGGGAAGAGTTGGGTGTTCAAGTCGACCCGGGTTGTGTGTCATGGGGGAAACGGTTTGATCATCCATCCGGTGATAAATGGTTCTTTGTAGCGTTTGTGCCCGCGTCCGTTGGGGCAGATATTAAGCTGGGAGATGAAGGCCAGATGTGGCGTTTGATGTCATCAAAACAGTATTTCGAGGCACCAAATCACATCCCGCAGTTTGCGAATCGATTGCGCCTTTATTTGTCTGGAACAGCGGGTGATTTGTTTGAAAGGACCCCCCGCAATGAAAGCGGGGGGAGTTGACGAACCTCAGGAAGAACGGGTCCGTCGGGGAGTATCACCTAGGATCTTATTACCACCCAAGGGTGAATTCTCCTAGTAAGGAATACCTTACCTCACAATATACAGTGCTATGCTGTGGCCTTACTACAACGTTTGTATCGTTTAGGGCAGACTTGAAACGATGTCTTTTGCAGCTTGCGCTGGGCTTTTGGCCGTCCAAACAGGACGTCCAACGACGATATGATCTGCCCCGTCTTTTATTGCGTCATATGGTGTGGCTACCCGCTTTTGATCGCCCAACGCGGACCCTGCTGGGCGTACTCCAGGTGTCACAATAAGCCGACCTTTGGCTTCTGGTAACGCACGGATCATGGCTGCTTCTTGCGGGGAGGCGATGACGCCGTCCGCGCCTGCTTCAAATGCTTTGGCGGCGCGAGTGATCACCAAATCCTTGATGTCCCCTTGTTGGATCAGGCAATTGTCGAGGTCGGCCCGATCAAGCGAGGTCAAAATTGTCACGCCAAGGATTTTAAGGTTGCTACCAGCCGCCCCTTGTTTAGCAGCATCGACGACATGGGGATCGCCGTGTACTGTCAGGAAATCCAGATCGAATTGCGAAAGTCCACGCACGGCTGCTTCGACCGTCGCGCCGATGTCGAATAGTTTCATATCTAGGAAAACGCGTTTGCCTTGCTCTTGAATCAGTTCATTCGCCAATGCCAACCCGCCAGTCGTCAGCATTCCGAGCCCAATTTTGTAGAAATTGACGGCATCGCCAATATGTTGGGTCATTTCCAAAGCCGCATGCGCGTTTGGCACATCCAGTGCCACGATCAATCTGTCGTCTGCCATCTTTATCCCCGATATCTGCGTGTAAACTTTTGGGTGCCTAAACGATCACTGAGCTCAAGTCCATTCAGACAGATTGAAAAGTAGGAAAATGGCAGGCAAACAGCCCAGCTTACCAAGGGCAGCAGGGCAATTTGACATAGGCCGGCCGGAAAATAAGGTGTGGGTGCAAGGCAACCCTCAAACCGCTGGGGATAGTTAGAGATCGGCAGAGCTGCGCTTTGAAACGGATTAAGCGGCGAGGTTACGCAACATCTCGAAGGCATCCATGATTTTGCGCGGTGAGGTGCGGCCGGCACGAACTTGTGGGGCTGTAATGCTCGCAGGATGGGATGACGAAAGGCCAGCAGCTCCTTGAAATCTACGCTGTGCTTGTGTGCTAAGCCCCAATGCCGCGTCCTTAAAACTCATATCGATCGGAGCATTAATTGCACAGGCAAAGCTGCGCGAAGACGCTCCCGCATATACGGTTACCAATGCTTCAAAGTTTTGGCTGGCGGCATTGTAGATTACGTTGTTCAGTTCCACTGCTTGGATTGGCATTTTTGGACACCTCTGCTTGTTTCTATACTTCCTGTATTACGAATGTAGGAATAGTTTCCGTCGTTTTTAAGGGCGAAAGATTCACAATGGAATCACAGATCAGTGATTCCAACGAAACTTAGCGCTGTTGGACATATCTCGATTATGTCGGTGCTGTTGCGAAATTCAGGCATTCTGTTTTGTTGACGGAGTGCGTCTTTAACCCATGCCTTACGGTGGTGTGTTTCTGGGGCATCTTCTGGCAATTTACTGCTACATTGAAGCGACACTATCCCTTTTTCAGTAATGAAAATGCAAAGAGCTGATGGCCCTTTAACCTCCCAAAACTGAATTTCCGAAATATGCACAACCTATTCTCTCGTTAACAGTCATTCGGGTAATCATAAGGGAACAGAGGTAAGAGACATGGGGAAATTTGAAACAATTCTCTCATCTATATAAATCGAATATCCTCTTGAAGCTTTTAAGTGGGCTCCCCAAATAGTGATGGAGGCCCGAAAACGTCGCATGCTGCCTAGCGGGTGCGACACAAACAGGCGCTTTTTAAAAGGAGACATACGATGGACCTAGCTAAGTTCACGGAGCGGTCACGCGGTTTTATTCAAGCTGCCCAAACGATCGCAACACGCGAAAGCCACCAGCGGCTGACACCAGAACACATTCTAAAAGCATTGATGGACGATGATCAGGGGCTAGCAAGCAACTTGATCACTGCATCGGGTGGTAAGCCTGACGTTGTTTTGCAGTCGGTTGATGCTGCATTGGCTAAATTGCCCAAAGTGACGGGTGACGCAGCCCAGATATATATGGACAATGCGACCGGTAAAGTTTTGGCTGAGGCTGAAGCTATAGCTAAAAAGGCTGGGGATAGCTTTGTCCCAGTCGAACGTCTTTTGATGGCCCTATGTATGGTCAAATCAGGCGCAAAAGCAGCATTGGTTGATGGCAAAGTGAACGCGCAGGCGTTGAATGCTGCGATCAATGATATTCGCAAAGGCCGTACCGCTGATACAGCAAGTGCTGAGGATGGTTATGAGGCGCTTAAGAAGTATGCCCAAGACCTGACAACCCGCGCTGAAGAGGGCAAGATTGATCCGATTATTGGTCGCGACGAAGAAATTCGCCGTACGATGCAGGTTTTGAGCCGGCGCACTAAGAATAATCCAGTTTTGATTGGTGAACCGGGCGTTGGTAAGACAGCGATTGCGGAAGGTTTGGCTTTGCGCATCGTAAACGGTGACGTACCTGAATCCTTGCGTGGTAAACGGCTGTTGTCATTGGACATGGGTGCATTGATTGCAGGTGCGAAGTATCGCGGTGATTTTGAGGAACGCCTAAAGGCTGTTTTGACCGAGGTGACCGAGGCCGCAGGCCAAGTCATCTTGTTTATTGATGAAATGCACACGCTTGTGGGTGCAGGTAAAGGCGACGGCGCAATGGACGCTGCCAACCTGATTAAACCTGCACTGGCCCGTGGTGAATTGCATTGCATCGGCGCGACAACCCTGGATGAGTATCGCAAATACGTTGAAAAAGACGCGGCACTGGCCCGTCGTTTCCAGCCAGTTGTTGTTGAAGAGCCAACAGTTGAGGATACCATTTCGATTTTGCGTGGAATCAAGGAAAAGTACGAATTGCACCACGGTGTTCGGATTTCTGACGCTGCACTGGTTGCCGCTGCAACGCTAAGCCACCGTTATATTACGGATCGCTTCCTGCCGGACAAAGCCATCGATTTGATGGACGAAGCAGCCAGTCGTTTGCGGATGGAAGTTGACAGCAAGCCAGAGGAACTCGATGCGCTGGACCGCGACATCATGCAAAAGCAGATTGAGGAGCAGGCGTTAAAGCTTGAGGACGATACGGCCTCCAAAGATCGCTTGAAAATCTTGGTAAAAGACTTGGCTGATTTGCAAGACCGCAGCTCTGAAATGACGGCGCAGTGGCAGGGCGAACGCGATAAGATGGCAGGGGCCCGTGATCTGAAAGAGAAGTTGGATCATGCTCGCGCCGAATTGGATATTGCCAAGCGCGAAGGCAATTTGGGCAAAGCGGGTGAGCTGTCATATGGTGTTATCCCAGACCTTGAGCGCGCGTTGCTTGAAGCTGAGGGCGCTGAGTCCGAAGCGATGGTGGCCGAAGCTGTGCGTGCTGAACAGATAGCCAGCGTTGTTGAACGCTGGACCGGTATCCCGACGGCGAAGATGCTGGAAGGCGACCGCGAAAAGCTGTTGCGGATGGAGGATCATTTGCATGGTCGTGTGATTGGTCAGGAAGCTGCGGTTCATGCGCTGTCTAACGCCGTGCGCCGTGCCCGCGCTGGACTGAACGACGAGAACCGTCCGCTTGGCTCGTTCCTGTTCCTTGGCCCAACTGGTGTGGGTAAGACCGAGTTGACTAAAGCAGTGGCCGAGTTCCTGTTTGATGATGACAACGCGATGGTGCGTATTGATATGTCTGAGTTCATGGAGAAGCACTCGGTTTCGCGTCTTATCGGTGCACCTCCCGGTTATGTCGGGTACGATGAAGGTGGCGTTTTGACCGAAGCGGTCCGTCGTCGTCCTTATCAGGTGGTTTTGTTTGACGAAGTCGAAAAGGCGCATCCAGATGTGTTCAACATTTTGTTGCAGGTATTGGATGATGGGGTTTTGACCGATGGTCAGGGTCGCACAGTAGACTTCAAGCAGACGTTGATCATTTTGACATCGAACCTTGGATCGCAGGCGCTAAGCAGATTGCCGGATGGTGCAGATATTGCGGACGCTAAGAAGGATGTGATGGAGGCCGTACGTGGTCATTTCCGTCCTGAATTCCTGAACCGTTTGGATGAGACAATTATCTTTGATCGTCTAAACCGTGAGGACATGGATGGTATCGTTACAATCCAAATGGCCCGCTTGTTGAAGCGCTTGGCAGATCGTAAAATCAGTCTTGAGTTGGACGATGGAGCGCTGAAATGGTTGGCTGACGAGGGGTATGATCCTGTGTTTGGTGCGCGTCCGTTGAAGCGTGTCATCCAGAATTCGCTTCAAAACCATTTGGCGGAAATGTTGTTGTCCGGTGATATCGGCGATGGAGCGGTGATTGAAGTTAGCGCTGGCGCTGATGGGTTGATCATCGGTGATCGGGTCAGTCCATCGAACCGACCAAAGCCTGATGAAGCCACCGTGCATTAAACGGATTGCTATGAGATAAGGAAAAGGCTGGGCATGTTGCTTGGCCTTTTTTATGTGCGAGGCTTCTATGATCCCGAAAATGGTAATCTTCGATTGTGACGGTGTTTTGGTTGATAGCGAAACGCTCGGCAACTGTGTTTTGCGGCAAAATTTGGCAGATCACGGTTTGGATCTGCCTTTGGAGCAAGTGATGGCCACCTTTGTTGGGGGTACGATGGTTGGGGTGATGAAACGGGCCCGTGAAATGGGCGCGGCATTGCCTGATGATTGGCTTAAGCTTGTTTACGCTGACATCTACGACGTCTTGGGCCGTTCGGTCGAGGTGATCCCTCATGTTCCAAATCTTCTTGATGCTTTAGATAACACGGGCATTGTCTATGCCGTCGGGTCTAATGGCCCGATGCGCAAGATGGAGATCACATTGGGGCGGACTGGATTGTGGGATCGTTTGGTGGGGCGTGTTTATACATCGTATGATTGTGCGGCCCCTAAACCTGCGCCTGATGTTTATCTAAAGGCCGCGCATCTTGCCGGTATTGACCCAAGTGACTGCGTTGTTATCGAGGATAGTGCGACAGGTGCACGCGCCGCGGTCGCGGCGAATATGTCTTGTTTTGGTTATTGCGCTGAAACAGCTGTTGATCTGATGACCCCGCATTGCGTGGCAACATTTGATGATATGCGTGAGCTGCCTAAGCTGTTGGGCCTGCAGGGATAGATGTTTCAAATTCCTGCTTGCAAAGTGATCAATGGTCTCTTGCGTCTAAGGGTTTGTCGCAACACACTATACACTGGTTAATTTAAGGATACCGCTGATGGGTTTTGCCATGTCTGTGTTAGAGTTTTTGGCATTTGCCTTTGTGGGTGTCATTGGAACCTTGCTGTTTGTCACGATAGTTTTGTTTGTGATCGACCGCTTCCAGACGGGTGACGCTATACGGCGCAATTATCCTGTCCTTGGACGGTTCCGTCATCTGTTCGCAACGCTGGGTGAGTTTTTCCGTCAATACTTCTTCGCAATGGACCGCGAAGAATTGCCGTTTAATCGTGCACAGCGTGAGTGGGTCAAGCGCGCCAGCGAAGGCCATGGCAATACAGTTGCCTTTGGATCAACCCGCAATTTGAATGTTGTTGGCACACCGATCTTTGCGAACGCACCTTTCCCACCTTTGAATGATCAATTTGCCTGTACAGAGCCGATGGTGATTGGCGCCGATACGCGGATGCCATTTATGG
>JBLHPE010000076.1:0-12254 GCA_047624005.1 Ascidiaceihabitans sp. | reverse complement strand
TGCGAAAGTTATTTACCTGGCGCGCAAACAATGGCTGGTTTTGATGCTGGCACCCAAGAGGAAATTTTAACCATGTTCCCAGAACTGCGCATCAACCTTCGCAATTACGGCGATGCCGCGCGCCCCATCTTAAAAGGGCGCGAGGCTGGTCCGTTGTTAGCCGCGATGGCCGCCTGACTATTCCGCGGCCACGCGTTTGGGATTCAACATGCTTTTAAGGTAATGACCTGTGTAGCTTTCTGCCACCTCGGCCACCTTTTCAGGTGTGCCAGTGGCCACAACCATGCCGCCTTTATCGCCGCCCTCGGGACCAATATCGATGATGTGATCTGCTGTTTTGATCACATCGAGGTTGTGTTCGATCACGATGACTGAATTCCCCTGATCTACCAATTCATGCAATACTTCCAAAAGCTTACGCACGTCTTCAAAGTGCAATCCTGTGGTCGGTTCATCAAGAATATACAACGTACGACCGGTCGATCGTTTGCTCAGCTCTTTGGACAATTTCACCCGTTGCGCTTCGCCGCCTGACAGTGTTGTCGCCTGTTGCCCGACCTTGATATAGCCAAGCCCAACACGCATCAGCGCATCCATCTTTTCGCGGATCGGCGGCACAGCTTGGAAAAACGTCTGGGCGTCTTCGACAGTCATGTTCAAGACATCAGCGATGCTTTTGCCTTTAAACCGAATTTCCAATGTTTCGCGGTTATAACGCGCGCCCTTGCAAGTTTCACACTCAACATAGACGTCCGGCAGGAAGTGCATCTCAATCTTGATCACGCCGTCGCCCTGACAGGCCTCACAGCGCCCACCTTTGACGTTAAAGCTGAAACGACCAGCCTTATAGCCGCGCGCTTTGGATTCAGGTAATCCCGTAAACCAATCGCGGATTGGGGTGAACGCACCCGTGTAGGTCGCAGGATTTGATCGTGGTGTGCGCCCAATTGCGCGTTGATCAATATCGATGACCTTATCAAGCAATTCTAAACCCTTGATCGTTTCGCAAGGTGCTGGGGTTTGGCGGGCCCCGTTCAAACGCATTGATGCGGTCTTGAACAACGTCTCAATTGTCAGCGTGGATTTACCACCGCCAGAGACACCTGTAACGCATACAAATTGGCCCAATGGGAACTCAACTGTAATGTTCTTCAGGTTGTTTCCAGTGGCTTTCACAACCTTCAACGACTTCTTTTTGCCCTTGCGCCGCGTTGCAGGTACTGGGATCGACCGCTTGCCCGTCAGGTACTGTCCGGTCAGTGAGTTAGGGTCATTCGCCACAAATTCAGGCGTGCCATGTGACACGACCTCGCCGCCATGCACACCAGCACCCGGTCCGATGTCAAAGACGTAATCGGCCTCGCGAATGGCTTCTTCGTCGTGTTCAACAACGATCACTGTGTTGCCTTGATCGCGCAAGTTTTTCAGAGTGAGCAATAGGCGGTCATTGTCGCGTTGGTGCAAACCAATTGAGGGTTCATCAAGGACGTACAAAACGCCCGTCAGACCAGACCCAATTTGGCTGGCCAAACGAATACGCTGGCTTTCGCCACCACTTAAGGTCCCACTTGCACGCGACAGCGTAAGATACTCTAAACCAACATTATTTAAGAACCCAAGACGTTCGCCAATCTCCTTCAAAATCGCCTTGGCGATCTCATTCTTCTGTTTACTTAGCTGCTTTGGAACTGTCTCGCACCACGCATAGGCCTCGCTGATGGACATCTGCACCACTTGGCCCGCATGCAGGCCAGCAATCTTGACCGCCAAAGCTTCGGCCCGCAAACGGTACCCGTCACAGGTGCCGCATGGACGGTTGTTTTGGTAGCGTTCAAACTCTTCACGGATCCAATTACTGTCAGTCTCGCGGTAGCGGCGTTCCATGTTCGGGATCACCCCTTCGAACACGCGCGTCACGTTATAAACACGCCCACCTTCGTCATAACGGAACTCAAGTTCTTCATCCCCTGACCCACGTAAAAACACCTGCTTCACGTTTTCTGGCAGGTCTTTCCACTTGGTCTGCGGATCGAATTTGAAATGCTTGGCGATGGATTCAATGGTCTGCAAAAAGTAGGGTGATTTGCCTTTGCGCCACGGGGCCAAAGCACCGTCATAAACCCGAAGGTCTGCGTCCGGGACAACAAGGCGCTCGTCAAAGAACAGCTCTTTTCCTAAACCGTCACATTCAGGGCAGGCCCCAAATGGCGCGTTGAATGAAAACAAGCGCGGCTCGATCTCGGGGATCGTAAAACCACTGACAGGACACGCGAATTTCTCGGAAAACGTCGTGCGAACGGGATCGCCCTCTGCCGGAGCGGATTCGATAATCGCAATACCATCTGCCAAATCAAGAGCAGTGCGCAGACTGTCGGCCAGACGTGTTTCAAGCCCCTCGCGGATCACAATCCGGTCCACAACCACATCAATGTCGTGACGGTACTTCTTGTCCAGCGTTGGCGGCTCGTCCAGATCGTGGAATTCCCCGTCGACTTTTACACGTTGAAAGCCCTGCTTGCGCAGTTCAATAAATTCTTTGCGGAACTCGATTTTGCGGTCCCGAATGATCGGGGCCAGCAGATAGGCACGCGTCCCCTCCTCCATCTTCATAACGCGATCAACCATATCTTGGACCTGTTGGGCCTCGATTGGTTTACCTGTCGCAGGGGAATACGGCGTGCCGACGCGGGCAAACAGAAGACGCATGTAATCGTAGATTTCGGTGACAGTACCAACGGTCGAGCGTGGATTTTTCGAAGTCGTCTTTTGTTCAATCGAAATCGCAGGGCTTAGGCCGCTGATATGATCCACATCAGGTTTCTGCATAATATCAAGGAATTGGCGGGCATATGCGCTGAGGGATTCAACGTAGCGACGCTGACCTTCAGCATAGATCGTATCAAACGCAAGCGAGGACTTCCCAGATCCAGACAGACCGGTGATGACCACCAATTTGTCACGTGGAATGTCCACATCAATGGATTTCAGGTTATTCTCACGCGCACCGCGTACTTCGATATTTTTCAGCTCAGCCATCTTATGCCCCTATTAACGATTTAGACATAGTTCGGTGTGTAGGATTCTCCAACTGATATTTGAGAACAAGACGCGAACATCAGGCCTTTCGGCGTATTCCGCGCAATATCAGGTGCACCAAGAGGCCCATCAACAATGCAATACTCAGAAAGACCGGCAAGGCAATGTACCCAAAGCCCGCCAATGCAGCGACCATAATGGGCGTCCCGATGGTGTTCCCAACATTGCCCATCTGCGCCATCGCGCCGTTGGCCTGTGCCTGTGTGTCAGCGGTATCGTTCAATTGTGGAACAGCCGCAAAGCTGGCCCCCTGAACCAACCCAAGTGAAGCTGCCAGAGCAATGCACGCAGTCGCATCTGCGGGATCGAATCCAAGCCATACCATGCTTGCAATACTGCACCCAAACCCCCAAATCACAACGCCAACCGCCGAAATGTGCCGCAGCGCCCAGACACCAATCGTCATGGAACTGGCAATGGACGCGAGCGGCATAGCCCCCATCACAAATGCGCGGTGGGACGGGTCCAGGAACGGCGGCATCACGGTTAAGACGGACACAAAGCAGAAGGTGTAGAATAGCCAGCCAAGCCCCGCCGCCGAAATTCGTGGGGAGCGGTAGATCGCGATGTGGTCACGTAGGATACCAACAATCGAGAGCTTGGGGAATGTTTCAGTTGTCGGCAAAACGTTTAGGGAAAATGTCAAAATCACAGCAAAAACAGCCATATAGATGGCATGTGCCAAGAACAATGACGACACCCCATAGGCTGCCACCAATGGCAAACCACCCCATGCCAAGACCGCAAAAGCGACGCCAAAGAAGGTGCCCCAGAGGGTCAACGCTAGACCACGATGTTCAGGTGCACTGAGTTGCGCGATCAGCGTCGGTGCGGCAACGACCATCGCTAGATGCGACAGCCCCTCAATTCCTCGAAGCACCAGAAACCACTCAAAGGACGGCAAAAACGACTGCATTGCAGACACCGCAGCCCCAAGCCACAGCGCCCATAATAGCGCACGCCGATACCGGATACGCGCCACCAAAAGACCTGCAACAACTCCAAAAACGATCCCTATAAATCCGACCAATGAAACGGCAAAGCCAAGGGCTGCACCGGCGTCGGGATAAACATCAGGCAATTGGTCAAAGATCACACTGACCTTGGCATATTGCGCGGCGGCACCAAGCCCCGCGCCCCAAAGTAAAAGGATCAATCCGACAGGTGCTTTGGTCATGTTTTTAGCCCCAGCAACGATGCCCATATTGGCATTTTGGGGTCGTTGTTTAGGGGACTTCCTCCCCCTTCCAATTTGGGTGGCCAGATTGCTTCAATGTTGCGTAAAGGTGCGCCTTCTCTCAACGTCATAAGTCCCTTTATGGCAGCAACATAAGAGCGAGCCAGAAGTTCCCACACCTGATTGGCCGTAATCAAACCAAATTTGTACAACTTACCTGCGTCGTCCACGTGCGGATAAGCGCAAATAGCATATTCGAGACAACGAAATTGGGAATTGAACTTAAACCCCTGGCCCCATTTTCCCGACACTTCGGCAACGTCCAGCAATTCCGGATCAAGCGAGTTGATCATCCGGCGGCTGGATTTGTGCATGATTATGCGGTTGAGACTGGGCATTGGGGCACCTTTGCGGATAGGTGCCCCGACTTGATCACATGTGAATCACACGATCATAAGCATCCAGAACACTTTCATGCATCATCTCAGAAAGTGTTGGGTGCGGGAAGACCGTGTTCATCAGATCTTCTTCTGTTGTTTCGAGCTGACGACCGATCACGTAACCTTGGATCAGCTCGGTGACTTCGGCCCCGATCATGTGTGCGCCCAACAATTCGCCGGTTTTGGCGTCAAAGATGGTTTTAACCAAACCTTCGGCCTCGCCCAATGCGATTGCTTTACCATTGCCGATGAACGGGAAACGACCCACTTTGATCTCGTATCCCAATTCCTTGGCTTTCGCTTCGGTGTAGCCAACTGACGCCACTTGCGGATTACAATATGTGCAGCCTGCGATGGTTTCGGGTTTGACCGGATGCGCGTGTTTGCCAGCAATCAAATCAGCGACCATAACACCTTCATGGCTGGCTTTGTGCGCAAGCCACGGTGCCCCTGCGATGTCACCAATTGCATAAAGCCCGTCGATGCCAGTGCGGCAGTATTCATCTGTCACAACATGGGTGCGGTCAACGTTGACACCCAATTCCTCAAGGCCCAGACCTTCTACGTTTCCAACAATCCCGACTGCTGAAATGACAGTATCAAACTCGTGTGTTTCGGTCTTCCCGCCAACTTCGATATGGGCGGTGACTTTGCCTTTGGCGCGATCAAGCTTTTTGACCATCGCCTTTTGCATGATCTTCATGCCTTGTTTTTCGAATGATTTTTTAGCAAAGGCACTGATTTCTGCGTCCTCAACCGGCAACACGCGATCCATGACTTCAACCACAGTCGTGTCAGCGCCAAGCGTGTTGTAAAAGCTGGCGAATTCAATACCGATGGCACCTGATCCAATGACCAGCAGTTTCTTTGGCATACGCGGTGGCGTCAGCGCAGTCTTGTACGTCCAAACCAAATCGGCGTCCGCTTCAAGACCCGGCAATTCGCGTGCGCGCGCGCCCGTGGCCAGAACAATGTTTTTAGCGGTCAGGTCCTGCGTGCCCTTGTCTGTCTTAACAGACACACGGCCTTTGGCTGGTAACGTCGCCTCGCCCATGAAAACAGTGACTTTGTTTTTCTTCATGAGGTGGCCAATACCACCGGACAATTGCGCTGCAATGCCACGGGACCGTTTTACAACAGCATCCAGATCATAGCCGATGTTGTCAGCTTTCAGCCCGAATTCTTTGGCACGGTGCATGAGGTGGAACACTTCAGACGTACGCAACATTGCTTTTGTTGGGATACAACCCCAGTTCAGGCAGATCCCGCCCAAATGTTCACGCTCTACTATGGCGACTTTCATCCCCAATTGCGCACCACGAATGGCAGCAACGTAGCCACCTGGGCCAGCCCCAATCACAATCAGATCAAAGGTAGTGTCAGCCATGTTATGCCCTCGTATTGCGGTGTATCAAAAATATAGTTTACCATTAAACTATATATGCACAGGATGCAATTCGCGTGGACACGTAAGGACAATGGCCGGTTAGCGAAACAAGGGGCATGGGTCATGTAGACCTTAACCCCTTGTAATTACTTAGGCGGCAATGTTTGCCTGTAAACCACGCACGGTACTGCCGTAGCCACCAGCTTCCAAATACGCGGCCTCTTGCGTCGAACTTTTGCGGCCCAACACGTCATTGCGGTATGGAAAGCGACCGAACTGGCGGATCACTTCGCGGTGCGCCCGTGCATGCAGCAGATTATTAGGACCATGCTCAGGCATTCGTTCGCACATAAGACGCACACAACGTTCCTGATCACACAGGTTTTCCGAGTGCATCAAAGGCATGTAAAAGAACTGGCGCGCGGGTTCGTCGACCCGCATATCCCAGCCCTTGTCGATCGCAGATTTAGCTGCTGCCAAACTTGCCCGATCAGATGCAAATGCTTTACCAGATGCGCGAAACATATTGCGCGAAAACTGGTCCATCAAAATGATGTAGGCCAAAGCGCCATTTGGATACGTCAGCCACAAGGAATGGCGACCCAAGCAGGCCCCTTCCCAAGTTTCTAGGAACTGATCGCGGATCTTTTGATCCACCTCATCATCCTGAACATACCACTGCGTCGGCGTACATTCATCCAACCAAAACCGTAAAACATCATCAGGCCCAACCATGGTTAACTCTCCCAAATTCCATAGCTTCATCAACTTTACGTTAGCTTAGCTGCAGAATTTTAAAAGTCACAATTTGCGACAGTTGCTACATATTATTCTGCAGAAATCTCGCTTTCTTCCTCCAAATCAACCTCAATTGCGTATTCCTGTGCGATTTCCATCGCAACAGGCGTGATTGACGACGGGAACATAGGTACGAAACTACCCATATCATCCACTGCAATTGTGGCACGCTGTGTCGCACGATACCCCGCGTAAAGGGCAAGTGCGGCGAATAATACGACAAGGATCATGTAAAATCCGGACGGGCCAAAGACCCCCATCATGTATCCGGTAATCAACGGTCCCGAAACTGCGCCAAGGCCGTTGATAAAGATCAAGCCACCTGAGCCCGCAGCCATGTCTTCGTGTTCGAGAAAGTCATTGGTGTGCGCCAAAAGCAGCGAATACAGCGGGTTTGATGTCCCCCCCATCATGAACGCTGCGACAAGGATCAAAGTGAAATCGTTGTCTGCCATGATACCGACAATCGCGCCAAGCCCGCCGATAACAGCAGTAATCCCGATCAAGGCACGTCGGTCCATACGATCAGACAACCACCCAATTGGATATTGCGTGATCATTGCCCCGATAAAAATCGTCGCAACGAATGTCGAAATTTGTCCAACGGACAAGCCCGCCTCGGTCCCGTAAACGGCAGACATACCAAATTGCGCCGAAAACACACCGCCCAACAAAAACATGCCCACGCAACCAAGTGGCGAATAACCCATCAGCTCGCGCAAGCTCATCGCTTTGGTCGTTTCAAACGTGGGTGTTGGGCTAATCGACAAAAGGATCGGCGTGATTGCGATGCTCACAAGGATTGAGGGGATCACAAACAAGACGTAGCCAGATGGGTCTGCCACAAGCATCAAGCCCTGCGCCCCGACGATCCCTGCCGTTTGGACAATCATGTATAGGGACAGCGCTTGCCCCCTGTTTTCATTGCTTGCAGCATCATTCAGCCAGCTTTCTGCTGTCACGTAAACCGCAGAGAAACAGAACCCGATCAGCACCCGTCCAAGCGCCCAAACCCAAGGGTTCGCAAGCGTTGGATACAATATCATCA
Organism: Ascidiaceihabitans sp.; assembly: GCA_047624005.1. Taxonomy (GTDB): domain Bacteria; phylum Pseudomonadota; class Alphaproteobacteria; order Rhodobacterales; family Rhodobacteraceae; genus Ascidiaceihabitans. The sequence continues at coordinate 4,308 of JBLHPE010000076.1, read as the reverse complement.
CCGCAGATATAAGTGAGGCAAGGGCTGCAAAAACCCGCACGTGTCCAACCCGACGGATCAGATTGGGTGCCATGCGCGAGCCGCCAAGGAACCCAACAAAATAAGCAGACATCACGACCGACATCTCGAACGTACCGAAATTCTCGATCTGACCACGGACCCCCAACAGGGTGCTTTGCATCCCATTGCCTACCATCAGCAGGCCCATACCAAGCAAAAGCGCCCACGCGCTGGATAGAACTTGTAACATGACGACACTCCACGCGAAGAAACAGTAATATTTTTCCGCTTTGACAGGTCATAATGCCCACGTCCGTGCCAGAGGCGACTACCTTTAGGTCGTATTCGTCTACTCGGCGTTAATCCGCCTGATCTGGGATCAAAAGTGAGGAATCCCCGTATGAAAAGAACCTGTATTTTTCTGTGATTGCGTGATCATAGATTTCGCGTAATTTATTTTGCCCCATCAAGGCCGAGACCAGCATCATCAAAGTTGATTTTGGCAGATGGAAATTGGTCATCAAAGCATCCGCCACGTTGAACGTAAAACCGGGATAGATGAAGATATCAGTGTCGCCTTCCCACGCTTCGATCTGTCCACCACGCGCGGCTGTCTCGATTAGACGTAGCGCGGTTGTGCCCACTGGGATTACACGCCCACCGGCAGCCTTGGTTGCAGCAATATCTTGGGCCGCTTGGGCACTGACGCGTCCCCATTCCGAATGCATTTTGTGCGTAAGGACATCATCAACCTTTACAGGCAGAAACGTGCCTGCCCCAACATGAAGTGTCACACGACTAAACTGAACGCCTTTTGCAGCCAATTCATCAAGTAAAGCCTGATCGAAATGCAAAGACGCAGTCGGGGCTGCAACTGCCCCTGAGTGGGTTGCAAAGACGGTTTGGTAATCGTGATGATCCTGCGCATCGGCGGGGCGTTTCGCGGCAATATAGGGCGGCAGTGGCATTGCACCTGCTAGGGCCAACGCCGCTTCGAACGCATCACTTTCAAGGTTAAAGCGCAAATGGCCCTGACCGTCAGAAACGCTGTCCAAAACCGCCGATAGACCCGCGCCAAACATGATTTCTTCGCCCAGCTTAACCTTTTTAAGTGGTTTTAGCAGTGCTGCCCATGTCCCAATGGCCTGTGGTTCAAGCAAGGTCACTTCAATCCGCGCCTCGGTCAGCCCTTGGGCTGATGTCCGTGCGCGGGTGCCAGACAAACGCGCGGGAATAACTTTAGTATCATTTAGAACGAGGCGATCCCCAGCACGCAACCAGTGCCCAAGATCATGAACCTGCGCGTCGGTGATCTGCTCACCATGCGCAACCAATAAACGGGCAGCAGTGCGCGGCACCGCAGGGCGGGTCGCAATCAGGTCTTCGGGAAGGTCGAAATCAAAATCAGAAAGTTGCATGGCCGCGCCATACAGCCCCGCCAAACGATCATCAAGCGTTAGCGATCACCGCCTGATAGGTTGTCATTCAAATCGCGTTTACGTTGCGCTGCGCGTTTTGCCGCCTCGTCGACAACTGGCGCATCATCTGTTGCCTCTTGGGGGGTCGGCCCAAACGCGTTTGTTTGCGGTGTGGTATCAGGTGCAGCCCCTTCGACTTCGGGCAATTTTGGCGGCGGGGCGCGGAAAATTTCACGAAACATTCCAGGTGTAAAAGCAGACAGCGGGTTTACACTCACCTTCGGCGATTTTGCAGGTCCACGCAGGGCATAGTTAAAACCGATCAACCCCTCGCCTTTACGGGTCAGAATGCTGCCGATCCCATTGAGGAAGAACAAAGGCGATATGACGCCCTGCATGTCCAAAGTACCCGTATCAACAGCGTAAATCCCGTCCATAGAAATGCCCATTGAGGGGCCGATCGCACTGGCTTGGGTCAATGTCATCGTCGACGGTGTCAGGCGAAACGCGGCCTCGACCTCGCTAAAGTGAATGCCCGAACCATTCATTTGTTCTAACAAGCCAACAACACTTAACGCATTCAAAAGCGCGGCAATGGCAGGCGCGTCTTTTATCCGCGTATTTTCGACACGTAACTTGCCGTCGAACGCGCCACCCTTACCAACGGGCAATAAGGTCAGCGTCAAATCCCCGTAACGCGCCTGCTTTAACAATCCTGCAGATGCAAAAACACCACCCGCATTGTTTGAGGTAATTTTAACTGCAGATCGTCCATTCTGGGGGACAATTTGGCCTTGAATTTCGGTGCCACCGTTAAGGCCTGCGGTAAATTTCCCATCCAACCCTGCTTTGGTACTGAAGGTCCCGCGCATGTCGGTCAAGGCAATCGTGTCCGTAATTTGTAGCTTATCCAAACGCAGGTTCATCGGGCCACCGTCACCGCCGCCTGCACCACCACCTTGGCCAAATTCGGCACGGCGCAAATCCAAGCTGCCGCCAGAGACATCGATCTTAAGCGGTGCGCCCTTGCCTTGACCTGTCAAAACAACAGGTGCCCGCAGCCAATTTCCTACTGTGACACGGCTAAAGCTGGCTTTGTCCAATCCACCACTTGCTTTGGTGGTGATCGTCCCGCGAGCCGTCAGCCCTGGCGCGTCCAAAATCAGATCATCAACCACAGGCCTTTGTCCCAGTCGCCCCGTCAACGAAAGTTTGCCTGTCGCGTTCGCTGCCTTACGCCAACCCAGTGACGGAATTCGCATCTGCACACCGCGCAAATTCGAGGTCAGCGAAATCGCGGGCGGGGCACCTTTTGCCAACTGTAATGTCAACGCACCCTGCCCCACGCCACTCAACGTTCCAGTCGGCAATCCAATATTAAATTCATCTATCAGTCGCTCCGACAGCTCGATCGTGCCTTTGACTTGGCTTTTGCCCGCTTGCCCTGATCCAATAGCTTGCGACCATTCGGCCTCAAAAGGAACAGCGCCAATGCGCCCCGGCCCCCAAATGCGCACATTGCTAGACGATGCTTCAATTTGCATCGCATCTGATGCGATCAGCTTGTCAGGCACCAATCCGTTCGCCTTGACCGACGACAATGTGCCGCGTGCATTATATTTAATTTCGCTAAGTTTCAGACCTTTTTTAAAGGGGATTGTGATTTTCCCAGTCAAGGCCGCGCGCCCGTCCGCCAAAGTGACGGGAAGATCCGCCTTATCCATAACTTCAAGCTTGGGCTGGTTGAGCAATGACAAAGCAGCAGTGATTGTGCTGTCTGTCATCAATTCCACTTTACCGACGACCCCGTCTTTGTCCGCAACATCAGGGATGATAAATGCAGATCCCGCGACGTCCACGATCCCACCTTGCGGCGCAACAACTTGGCCCGCATCAATCGCAGCAACAAACCTGTTGGACATCATACTGGCATGCCCTTTTGCCTGCGTGATGTGCGGCATAGTGGGTAAAAACTGCACCTCAGCTTCGTCAAAATTGAAACTGATAAATGTATTCGTCGGTTGATCATCACCACCGCGCAGGGCTAGGTCCAAATCTTGCAACTTGCCCGCTATTATGTTTTTGGAAATCCAATTGCGTGTCGGTGCCGCAAGGTTTTCTGGCCATAGGGCCAATAGGCGGTCGGGGTTAAGTCCATCCATTTGCCCATTTGCGCTAAACTTCCAGCCAATTTTATCTGCTGAAAGATCACCATCAATCCGCAATGTTTGGCCTTGATCCACCAGTTGCGCCCGCCCAACCCTAAAATTGAACGGATTAAGTTTCAGCTGGAAATCCATTTCCGCGCCATCAAAGCGAATCGGATCGTCGTAAACATCATTCGGATTGAGTGCGAAGGCTGGCAATTTGAATTGTCCGACCAATTCATCCAGCATCCCATTATCCAAACCACTCAGAAACGCCTGCCCGTCTGTGCTGGCGGTGATCCACTTGCTGACAACAGATAGCTCGTCAAAATCAATGGTCTGTGTCTCGGGACGGTAGGTAAAATAGCTGCGGGCCGAGGTGAATGGGATCGGCTTCGCCGCCTCGGTTGGCTGGACCACACCTTTGCCAATTTGCAATGTCGCGTTTAATGGGGTCAAGGTTCCATCTGCTGACACACCGCTGCGCAATGCACCCGAAATTGGTGCCCGCAGAACGCTGAGCCATGCCAAAGCCGGGTTTTGAAGAGCAATATCTTGCGCTGCAATATCTGAGATATTGAGGCCAAATTCGGCTCGTTTGTCCCCAATTTTGCTAGTGTAATTCGCCTCAAGCGTCGCGACATCCGTACCACCACTCAGAACAGCCAAGTCCGCAGACAGAGTTAAATCATCACCATCATGGGTTAAGCGCAGCCGCCCACCATCAACAACCCACACCCGTT
>JBLHPE010000075.1:0-12355 GCA_047624005.1 Ascidiaceihabitans sp. | reverse complement strand
CGTGCTATCGATATTTCGGGCCTCGTGTTGAATGACGGGCGTACAATTACGGTACTTAAAGGCTGGCACAATGCTGACCGCAAAACGATGCGCCGTGCCCATAAAACCGCGTGTGGTCCATTCGGCACTGTGCTTGGGCCAAACGCGGACAGGTATCATCAGGACCATTTCCACTTTGATACGGCGCGGTATCGTAGCGGATCTTACTGTCGTTAACGCAGGACGATCTTGGGCGCGGGGCCAATTGGGATAAACCCAACAAACATTAGACCGCCGCGCAGGTTTAATTGCACATCCAATGCCGAGGGATCACCTGAGATGCGGGCAAGCGTGCTTAACCCGGCTTCTGCTTGCTGACGAAGGGCGCTTGGCAACGCGCCAGAACGTTCGGCAAGGTCCAACATAACTTGCCAGTTCTCGGCCTGAATATTGATTGTGCCGTTTGGTGTACCATCTTCATCAATGCTCAACTCGGCAGCAAAAAACAAACGTAGATCAGACCATACAGCCTCGGCCAGTGTCAGGTTAATCATCCTTGGTTGAGGCCGCTGTGTTTCCAACGCGCTGATATCCCAAGGTTTGTCGAAGGTCACATCACCGTTTAATCTGAAGGTATCAAATGTGACCGGCCAATCGCTGGGCAATCGAAGCGTTGAGCGGGAAACCTCGCCCGGGCTAAGGTCTGCGGCTTGCGCGACGAATGTGTAGGTGTTGGAGGAGGTTTCGATTTGATCCATAGTCAGCGTCAAATCATTTGCACCCAAGACAGAGCGTGTTCCCGAAAAAAGCGTCCATTCACCTGCAAATGCGGATATGCTTTCTAGTTCCAGCGATGGGCCGGGGTACAATTGCAAATCCGCATGCCCTTCGGAAATCTGCAATGTCGAGCGTCCTTGGGGCGTTGTAAACATGATCGGATCATTTGGCAGTGATAGGGTCACGTCTCCGGGCCAATAGGTCGGCGCCCCAATTTTCAAATCAGGTAGGTTCATGACAAGGCCGCCGCCAGTATCGGCTAAGACGATATCTGTCATGTCAGCCCGTACACGTATTGGAAAACCACGCAGTTCCAGCCTGGCATAATCAGCCTGCCAACCGTCTGCTCTACGATCTTCAAACCAGACATCTAGAGCAGATTTTAGACCCAAACCGAATACCGTCCACCATAGGCACCACAAAATGGCAAAGAATAGGACGATCGATATCAGACGCCGCATCACAGGCCCTTTCGTTTTGATCTGAAATCAGGTTTATCCAAGGTCAGTTAAAAGAGCCAGAGTAGGAACAGGCGATGACGATGTGGGTGTTTGGATACGGCAGCCTTTTGTGGAACCCCGGATTCGAAGTGGCAGAGCAAGCCGTGGCAACATTGCCAAGTTACGCGCGCTCCTTTTGTATGCGCTCCATCCACCACCGGGGAACTGTGGAACATCCGGGACTTGTACTTGCTTTGGACGAACGCGAAGGCGCGATGTGCGCTGGCGTGGCCTTGGCCGTTGTCGCGGGCAAGGAAGCTGAAACCCTCCAATACTTACGCGAACGTGAATTGGTATCTTCCGCCTATGTTGAGAAGATATTTGATATCGAATTGTCGGATGGTCGGACCGTTGAGGCGGTCACTTATGTGATAGATGAAGCCCACGACCAATATTGCAGCGATATGCCGCTAGAAGAACAGGCGCAGATCATTGCGACGGCGGTGGGCGGGCGTGGACCGAATACCGAGTATTTATATAATACTGCCAATCATTTACGCGAAATCGATTTACGTGATCCTGACCTAGAATGGCTTACGGATAGGGTCCGCGAATTGGTTGCATAAAACCTTGGCTCTTTCGACAATTTTTAGCTAAGTTACACATCTAGAGCAGAACACAAAGCCCGGAGCATGGCGCATGGCGCAGGCAGACAACGAGGCACGGCCACAATTCACCCAACCAGTGCGTCAAATCGCACTGATGTTGATCGTTATAATGCTGACCGGATTGGGCGCTTTCGTGGCGTTACCGCAAGTGTTGCCTGTGTTCGAGGCAAACCCTCAGCTCAACAGCTTTATCTTTTTCGTATTTCTGATCGGTGTTGTCGCCTGTTTCTGGCAGGTGATCCAATTGATTGGATCGGTGTACTGGATTGAACGGTTTGCCTCTGACACCTCAGAAGTGAATTCCAAAGCGCCCCAGTTATTGGCACCTTTAGCGTCATTACTGCGCAGCCGTGGTGCACGGATGCAGGTCAATGCGTCCTCAACCCGCTCTATTCTCGACTCTGTTGCCACGCGCATTGACGAAGCCCGCGAGATCACGCGCTACCTAGTGAATACGTTGATTTTCTTGGGACTTTTGGGTACTTTCTATGGCTTGGCAACAACTGTCCCTGCCTTGGTCGATACGATCCGCAGCCTAGCGCCTAAAAACGGCGAGGGGGGTGTTGAAGTCTTTGGCCGCCTGATGAACGGCCTTGAATCCCAGCTTAGCGGTATGGGCGTCGCTTTTGCATCGTCACTGTTGGGACTAGCAGGATCATTGGTTGTCGGTATTCTGGAACTGTTTGCCGGTCATGGACAGAACAGATTTTACCGCGAACTTGAAGAATGGCTTAGCTCAATAACGCGCGTCGGCTTTTCCTCGGGTGAAGATGCGACAACTGAACAGGCCGCAATGACAAGCGTCCTCGATCATATGGCCGAACAAATGGAAGCCATGCAGCAGATGTTTGTGCAGTCGGATGTCAGCCGATCAATGGTTGATGAACGATTGGGCCAGCTTAGCGATTCGATCGAGCGCATGACCTATCAAATGCAACATGGCGATGCCGAAAATTCTGCACTTGAACGTGTTGCTGCGGGTCAAGAACGGCTGATCACTCACCTTGAAAGCCAAGGTGGCGGGGACGGCGGGATTGACGCGGAAAGTCGCATGCGTTTGCGTTCGATTGATGTTCAAATGCTACGTATTCTCGAAGAAATTTCTGCTGGACGTCAAGAAAGCATGGCTGAACTGCGTACAGATATTTCAGCATTGGCCCAAGCGTTGTCACAACCACGCGGTCAAGCCCGACGATTGGCAAAAGCAGCGTCACCTGACACACAACAAAATGATGTGAGCGACTGATGGCATTATCGCGACGCACAGGCGCGCGGTTCCAAGCGTCAATTTGGCCCGGTTTTGTGGATGCAATGACGGGCCTTTTACTGGTCTTAATGTTCGTTTTGACAATCTTTATGGTGGTTCAATTTGTTCTAAGCGAGACTATCTCAGGGCAAGAAACCGAGCTTGATGAACTTGCTGGCGAAGTCGCCGCTTTGGCGCAAGCGCTTGGGTTGGAAGAGCAACGCGGTAGCAGGCTGGATGCGCGGGTAAATGCGTTAAACACCACCTTGAACGATGCCCGTGACGAAGCGACTGCACAGTCCAGCCTGATTGATAACCTAACAACCCAACGGGATGCACAGGCCCAACAATTGACAGATGCAGCTTCGCAAATCACTGCGTTCGAAGCACAAGTGGCAGGTCTTTTGTCACAACGTGAAGACACCTTGGTTGCGATTGCTGATTTAGAGACAGAGCAAACGCGCCTTGTGTCAGAACAAGAGGCGTTAAATCTGGCATTGGCGCAAAGCCGGACAGAGATCGATGCGCAAACTGAAACGGCGCGTTTGGCGGCAAGTCAGCGTGCGGCGCTTGATGCAATGATCGCGGATTTGCAGGCGCGTGGCGTTGAGGCGAATGATCGGGTGCTGACCCTTGAAGGCCAGTTGGCTGAAACGGCTGTGGCACTTAGCGACCAAGAAGCGGCAAAGCTGGTAGAAGCGGCAGCAGCAGAAGCGTTGCGTAAGCGGCTTGAAAATGCGGATGCGGAACTTACCGCTATGACGCTTGTGTTAGAAGAAAAGCGGCGTGAAGCCGAAGATACGCTGACTTTGCTGGCTGCAGCCCGATCGGCCACCGGTGATTTAAATGCGCAGTTGATTGCGCTGTTGTCTCAAGTTGACGCGGAAACGTCACAACGAAATCAGCTTCAAGCTGACCTTTTGGCTGCTCAAAACGCGCAAGATCAGGCTGCTGCGGATTTAGCCGATACGGGGCAAAGCGTCGCGCAACTACAAGGGCAATTGGAAACCACTCAGCAAGATGTGGTGAACTTACGCGTTCAACTTAGTCAGACGGATCAAAGCAACGCAGAATTGGGAACGGAGTTGGCCGCTGCTAGCCAACGTATTTTAAGTTTGCAAGCAGCAGAGCAAGACGCAGAAAACCTTCGTACACAACTTGGTCTTACCGGCCGAAGTACAGCCGACTTGCAGGCTCAACTGGCGACCGCTGGGCAACGTATTGCGACGTTGCAGTCCCAAGTGACTGCGAGCAATCAAAATGCAACCGATGTTCAAGCAAAACTGACGGCTGCATTGGCGGCTAAATTGGCGTCTGAACAGACCTTAGACACCTTGGGTGTCGATGCCGATGAGGTACGAAAACAATTGTTGGCGGCGCTTGCGGCTAAGTTGAAGTCTGAGCAAACCTCACGCGATCTGCTAACGGCGGCTGAACAAAGGTCTTTGTTGCTGGAGAATGCAAAGGCTGCACTGACCGGCGAACGGCAAACCAGCCTTGCGGCGCAACGGCAGACAGAATTGCTGAACCAACAAGTCGCCGCTTTGCGCACCCAGTTGAAAGACCTTGGTGGTCTGTTGGATTTAGCCAAATCTCGCGATCAAGAGTCGCAAGTGCAATTACAATCTTTAGGCTCTGATTTGAACACAGCTCTTGCGCGGGCTGTGGCTGAAGAACGCCGCCGCCGTATCCTTGAGGAAGCAGAAACTAAGCGGCTCGAGGCGCAGACTCAGGACTTGGAGCAATATCGGTCAGAGTTCTTTGGACGGTTACGTGATCTATTGGGAACCCAAGAAGGCGTGCGTATCGAAGGCGACCGTTTTGTGTTCTCATCGGAAGTTCTATTCCCACCAGGTGGCGCTAATCTGTCAAGCTTGGGGCAGGGTGAAATCGCTAAGATTGCAGCAATTTTGCGTGCAATTGCAGATGAAATTCCACCAGAAATAAATTGGGTTATCCGTGTTGATGGCCATACCGACAATATCCCATTGTCAGGTGCAGGCCAGTTTGCGGACAATTGGGAGCTTAGCCAAGCGCGGGCGTTGTCAGTTGTGAAATACATGGCGAACTTCTTGGCCATTCCACCAGGTCGATTGGCGGCAAATGGCTTTGGTCAGTATCAGCCTGTCAATCTGGACGATACGGCAGAAGCGCGTGCGCAAAACCGCCGAATCGAATTAAAATTTACTGAAAAGTAAATTTCTATCGTATTGTGATTGTAGTTTTCTCGGTGTTTATGATGCGCCCGTTCCTGATCAACGAGACTGACCCGGAGTAGTTTCCGGCTGGCCATTTCTCTTTGGTCAAACGCTTGCCAACGGCCTTAAACAACTGGGCCTGATTTTTCTCTACCTCGACTGATTTGTCGAGCATAACCCCCGCAGGCCCGCTTAGTACAAGACGCATCTGATCGCCCTTTTGTGCACCAAATCCAAACCCAAAAATTATCAAGGCAGGAGCGTCCAATGGCAACTTGGTTTGCGCAGCATGGCCAGATTTTACATCGCTGAATTTAGGAATACTGTCGGAAAATCCAACATACAGAATCCCACCAGCGCGATATGGCAGAGGCTTCTTCCACATCCCCTTGGGATCGGGTGCGTCGCAGGTGATTTTACCATCTGGATCAAATGGGTCCACTATCTTGCCGTTCTTGCGCACAGTTAAATGGACATGTGGAAACTGTGTCCGCCCGCTTAAACCGATCTGACCTAAAATGGTACCCGCTTGAACTTTTTGACCCTTGCGTACTTTGAGCGATTTTTTCTTCATGTGGCAATACTGGGTTTCCCAGCCGTTACCATGGCTGATCACAACACCATTCCCGCACTCATTACCACTTACTTTGTCGGCATTTTCTGCCGAATAAATACCGTCCTCAACACCATTGCGGGTGGCTTTTACCGTACCAGCCGCAGACGCCATTACGTTCACGCCTTGTCGCATTTGCCTTAGAGTGCGAACTGCAAAATCTGTCCCTGTGTGCCGATTATAACTGAGGCTGGAGCACCGAAAGTCTGAAGCGCCTTTGCCATCAGTATGATCCACATATTGCTGAATGTAGCAATCATCGCCAAGGGAACAGTCGATTGGTGATGTGAGTATAATATCTTGCGCCGCAACCGAAGTTGCGGCGTAGAAAAATAATAATGCAGAAAGTACCGTTCGCATTATTCTGCCGTCAGCAGGGGTGGTTTGTCGCCTGAGATACGTGGCTTTTCTGGTCCCTCAGTCTGGATGTCCAAGGCACCATTTTTAACGCCAACCTTCACTACGCCACCTTTGGCCAACTTACCAAACAGCAATTCTTCGGCCAGTGGCTTCTTGATATGTTCCTGAATCACGCGACCTAATGGACGTGCGCCCATCTTGTCGTCGTACCCACGATCACCCAGCCAAGCCGCTGCTGCTTTGGTCAATTCGATAGTCACGTTACGATCCATCAATTGTGCTTCAAGTTGAAGAACAAACTTTTCGACAACTTGCATGATCACTTCCTTCGGAAGGCGCGCAAAACTAATTACGGCGTCCAAACGATTGCGGAACTCTGGCGTAAAGGTCCGCTCGATTGCGGCTGTGTCTTCACCTTCACGGCTATCACGGCCAAAGCCTATGGCTTCTTTCGCTTGTTCAGCCGCGCCAGCATTCGTCGTCATAATCACGACAACGTTGCGGAAATCAACGGTGCGCCCGTTGTGGTCCGTTAGTTTACCGTGGTCCATCACCTGCAATAGGATGTTGTAGACGTCCGGATGTGCTTTCTCCATTTCGTCCAACAGCAAGACACAGTGAGGATGTTGGTCAACGCCGTCTGTTAACATCCCACCTTGATCAAATCCGACATAGCCGGGAGGGGCACCAATCAGACGAGAGATTGCGTGTTTCTCCATGTATTCGGACATGTCAAAGCGCAGTAATTCGACGCCCAACGTATCAGCCAATTGCTTGGCGACTTCGGTTTTACCCACACCAGTTGGACCAGCGAAAAGGTAATTACCGATTGGCTTTTCAGGTTCGCGTAGGCCAGCGCGTGCAAGTTTGATTGCACTGGAAAGTGCCTCAATCGCCTTGTCCTGACCAAAGACGACGCGTTTCAGCGAGGCCTCTAGATCGCGAAGTACAACGGCATCGTCTTTGGATACGCTTTTGGGTGGAATCCGCGCAATCTTGGCCACGACGGCCTCCACCTCTTTTACACCAATAGTTTTGCGGCGTTTTGTTGCATGGACCAAATGTTGCGCTGCACCAGCTTCATCAATCACATCAATTGCGCTGTCTGGCAATTTGCGGTCATTGATATAGCGCGCAGCCAATTCGACCGAAGTTTTGATTGCCTCAGCGGTGTATTTGACCGAGTGATGTTCCTCAAAATACGTCTTGATCCCACGCAGAATTTTTACAGCGTCCTCGACAGAAGGTTCATTCACATCGATCTTTTGGAAACGGCGGCTTAGTGCGCGGTCCTTTTCAAAATGTTGGCGGAATTCCTTGTAGGTGGTTGATCCCATCGTGCGAAGCTTGCCGCCAGCCAATGCAGGTTTCAGCAGGTTTGACGCGTCCATTGCGCCACCAGAAGTTGCTCCAGCGCCGATAACAGTGTGAATCTCATCAATAAACAAAACTGCATCGTCGTGATTTTCCAGCTCAGTAACGACAGCTTTTAAACGTTCTTCAAAATCACCGCGATAGCGGGTGCCTGCCAGCAACGCACCTAGATCAAGGGAGTAAATCGTAGTTTTTGAAAGAACTTCAGGGATTTCGCCTGCAACGATCTTACGGGCCAACCCTTCGGCAATGGCTGTCTTGCCAACGCCTGGATCACCTACCAAAAGTGGGTTGTTCTTGCGACGCCTGCAAAGCACTTGAATGCAACGTTCAACTTCGCTGTCGCGACCGATCAAGGGATCAATATCGCCTTCGCGTGATTTTGCATTCAAATCAACGCAGTATTTTTCAAGTGCGCTGTCCTTCTTTTCGCCCTCTGTGACGCCAAGATCCTCGTCTGTTTCCGGCGTGCCAGCGACCAAACGTTCTTCGCCAAAAGCAGGGTCTTTAGCGACCCCATGGGCGATAAAGTTCACCGCATCATAACGTGTCATTTCTTGCTCTTGCAGGAAGTAGGCAGCGTTTGATTCGCGTTCAGCAAAGATTGCCACCAAAACGTTGGCACCCGTCACTTCGGTCCGACCGGAAGATTGTACATGGATTGCTGCGCGTTGAATAACGCGTTGGAACGCCGCCGTTGGTACAGCTTCTGATCCGTCAATGTCAGTGACCAAATTGGACAGTTCTTTGTCGATGAATTCAACCAGCGTGGCGCGCAGTTCATCGCGGTCGACAGAACAAGCCTGCATGACTTTCGTGGCGTCTGGTTCATCAAGCAGCGAGAGCAACAAGTGCTCAAGCGTTGCGAATTCGTGATTGCGATCATTTGCCAGCGCAAGCGCGGAATGGATCGCCTTTTCTAATGTGGTCGAAAATGAAGGCACGGTGTGCTCCTGTCGATCGGGGGGTGGTTCAAGGATGGAACGATCTCGCGTCCCTAAACCAGCCATGGCATTATACAGTTAGAGTTTGGTTGATCGGTGGCCAGCTTCAAGCCCTTTCTTTTAAAAAAAAGTCACAAAAAGCGTGATCAAGGGTCAATAGGCTATTAAAACAACATCAAAATCGATCTTTTCGGGCTCGGATTTCGGTGAAGACATCTACGGGGGCAGCACCAGCCATATCTAGGTGGGCTTGGATTGCGGGGTCATGGGCACGTAAAAATGGGTTGGTTTCACGTTCCAGTTGAAGGGATGACGGGACAGTCGGCAGACCCTTTTTGCGTTTGTCTGTGATGTCCTGTGACCTTGATATAAGCGCAAGATTTTCAGGATCAACCGTTGCAGCAAAAGTGGCGTTACTGGCGGTGTATTCATGGCCAGAATAGACCGTTGTATTCCCGGGCATCGATGCTGTCTTTTGAAGGCTTTCAAACATCTGCGCTGGGGTACCTTCAAATAGACGTCCGCAGCCTAAGGCCATCAGACTGTCGGCGGTGAAAAGGGCGGCAGTTTCAGGAAGATGCAAGGCGATGTGACCGATCGTGTGGCCAGACACATCAAGGATGTGGACTTGTTCGCCACCGAAGGAAAAGACATCGTCATCTGATACGGCGCGATCGAGTTTCGGCAAGCGGTGTGCGTCGGCTTTGGCACCGACGACCGTTGCTGGATGGTCTGCCAAAAGTTCAGGTAATCCGTCGACATGATCCCAATGGTGGTGCGTCAGCCAGACTTCGCTAAGTACCCAATTTCGCTTATTTAATTCGGCCACAATTGGCGTTGCTTCTGGGACATCAACCACGGCTGTTTGGCCAGATTCTGGATCATGAATCAAAAAGGCGTAGTTGTCTGAAAGACAGGGGATCGTGACGATCTCAAGGGGCATGGCCATTTGCCTTTTGGTTGTTACACTGCAAGATGATTTGATCCTAGATTGACCTATTGAGGAACGGGCCGCAATGCATCTTGATGTGCAAGACCTAAGGAATTTCTATTATCGCAGCGCGCTTGGGCGGGCAGCGCAGAAATCTTTGCGCACAAGGATGTTAAAAATCTGGCCCGAAGCCAAGGGGCAAACCGTTGTGGGGTACGGGTTTGCAGCCCCGTTGTTGCGACCATACCTCGCAGATGCGCGGCGGGTGATCGCGCTGATGCCAGGGCCGCAAGGCGTGATGCCGTGGCCTGCAAACCAATCGAATGTTTCTGTACTGACCGAGGAAACGCAATGGCCAATTGAAACAGGTCGTGTTGATAAACTTGTTGTTTTGCATGGACTTGAGACATCAGAACAGCCTTTCGACTTACTGGAAGAATGTTGGCGTGTGCTGGGGCCAGGGGGCAAAGTCCTGTTCATCGTGCCCAACCGTGCAGGGGTCTGGGCACGTCGTGATGGGACGCCGTTTGGCTATGGGCGGCCCTATCTTGTGGGACAGTTAGAGGCTGAACTGAGACGGCACCAATTCTTGCCCGAACGACACATGGGCGCGCTGTATCAAATACCGTCTGGACGACGTGTTTGGATGAAATCAGGCCCTGTTTTTGAGCGGGTGGGAGAGCATATGCCAGCCATGTTCGCAGGGGGTGCGGTGATGGTTGAGGCGTCCAAGTTGGTCTATCCGCCAAAGGGTAAAGTTGCGCGGACAAGGCGGGCGATTAATGTGCTTGAGGGGCTTGGTAAGCCGGTCGTTGAACCGACCTAAGAACGATGCGTTAACCACGAAAGCTGGTCAGGAAATTGGACGCGAATCTGCTTTTGCAGGAGGGATTTGTACAATTGGTAGGGGTGATTTGTACATTTTTGTGATGCGAAAACGTCAAGAATTCAGGTCATTTCAATAAAATGTACAATTGATAGGCTGATTTGTACATTTTGTGTTCTGACTTAGGCGGACTGCATCAGAAAGGTTAATCCCCGAAAGATTTCCTTCAGAAACTTGAGTATTTGGTCCGCTGAAAGATTAGGGGACTTATCAGCCCCCCAATCAATATTGTTACAACAACGCTAGAAGCTTTTGTGCAGCATCTTCGGAAGATGCAGGGTTTTGGCCTGTCACAAGCTTACCGTCGGTCACAACGAATGACGCCCAATCGGCACCCTTTTCGTATTGGCCACCGTTGCTTGTCAGCATGTCTTCGACAAGGAAGGGGACAACGTCTGTTAGGCCAACAGCAGCTTCTTCTGAATTCGTAAACCCAGTGACTGTTTTGCCTGATACCAAAGGTTTGCCATCAGCATTCTTTGGGTGCTTGAAAACAGCTGGTGCATGGCAGACGGCGCCGACAGGTTTGTCAGTGCTCGCGAAGCGCTCAATAAGTTTGATGCTATCTGCATCTTCGGCCAAATCCCAAAGTGGGCCGTGGCCGCCTGGGTAAAAGATCGCATCATAGTCATCAGCATTGATCGTAGACAGCACTGCTGTCTTGGCCAGAACAGCTTGGGCAGCTTCATCGGCTTTGAAACGTGTTGTCGCTGCAGTTTGTGCACCTTCTGCGTCGCTGCTGGGATCGATAGGTGGCTGGCCACCGAGTGGGGAGGCCAAGGTGATGTCAGCCTTCGCGTCTTTAAAGACGTAATAAGGAGCTGCGAACTCTTCTAACCAAAAGCCAGTTTTATTGCCTGTGTCGCCCAATTTATCATGAGACGTCAGTACCATTAGAATTTTCATGTTTTTTCCTATTTCTGCTGTAGAGCCAATAAAATTGGGTAACACTTCGGCTATGCGCGTTGCCCTTCACCTCAACATGTAAGGGTGTGAATCGTTACAGCCAACTGTATGGGTGATTATGTAGGTCACATAAGTCGCCAAAGTAGACGTCGTCCACGGCGACTTAACGTAAAGAGGGCGTCTTACTTTGAAGTGGCTAGGGTTGCGCTATTTTCTAAGTAGGTTGAAATCACCAATGCTTCACTCGCGCGCCAAAAACGTCTCGACGGTACGCACTTTGAGTCCGTTTTGAAAACGACGAAATTCTAGGCTTAGTCCACCCTCGGCCAAAGTCCGGTGGTATTCTTGCATTTCGTAATCCCCAGCCTCGTTGATAAATAGGGAAAAGACAGTCAGCGTGTCCTTCACAATGCGCGACCAGACAAACGGTTCCCCTTTTAGGGGATTGAGTGGGATTTGTTTACCAAAAACGTTGGTTTGCATGGCGGAGGAATAAATGCCGTCACGCTCGCTTGGCACAAACTCGATGGTGTAGGACTTTTCCTTGACCCGACCGTCAGGTTTATATGTGGCTGAGGTCCAGCTGATACTGAAGCCTTCTTTGGTTTCCGCAATCTGCGCACTCATGTCCCGGCGCACAGAGGTTTCGTTTTCGTCGAAATCTGCTGTGCCTGTGTAGGACCCTAAAAAGGGTGTGATGGTATCAGCCTGCGCCACGCTGGGCAGCGTGGAAATCAGTGCCATTATATAGACAAGCGCTGGGACGATGTGTCTGATCTTGAAAGACGTGAGGGACATGGGCTGATCTCCTGGTTCTATTAAGACATTCGCTTTGTTTAAGCTGGCGGGTAAAGACGCGCTGTTTGTACGATCTTAGCCATGCCTTGTTCGAAACGTCCATGCAACATGTTGCAACAAAGTTAAAATGTCCGATGTTGCGCAAAGTAGAAATGTCACACCAAGCGTAAACGGTAGCAAGGCTTTGTAGTCCGGAGACGTTAAATATCGGAGGGCGGAGAAGCCTTGCGGCGGT
>JBLHPE010000074.1:0-12355 GCA_047624005.1 Ascidiaceihabitans sp. | reverse complement strand
GAAACCGTACATTCGTTTGTGGTGCGTCGTTTGGCTGATCAAGCGCCATGGGTGATTGGCCGTGCAGGTATGCATTACCGCGATCTTATTCCTGATCGTTTGGGTGGCTCTATCATCGCCAGTCATATTCGCATCCCTGACGGCGGCCCGGTGCCGGACATGGTTCACTATCATACCGTCGGGTTTCAGTTGATTTTCTGTTATCGTGGTTGGGTTGACCTTGTGTACGAGGATCAGGGGGAGCCATTCCGTTTGCACGCTGGCAACTGCGTTATCCAGCCGCCAGAAATCCGTCACCGCGTCCTATTTGCGTCCGATAATATCGAAGTGATCGAGATTGGCGTACCAGCAGAACACGTCACCACAATCGATCACGACATGGAATTGCCCAACGGGACTGCCAATCCTGACCGCGTGTTCCAAGGCCAACGTTTTGTGCATCACAAGGCGGAGGGGGCAACGTGGGTGCCATTCCGCGTCCCGGGCTTGCAAAGCCGCGATACTACGATTGCCGCGCATACAGGTGACGTGGCTGGCGTACATGTCATTCGTGCAGGTGAAGGGGCCGCGAACTGGAGCAAGCACACCACGGATATTTTGTTCACGTTTGTGATGGAGGGTACCATGACCCTTGAGGGGGAAGGACGCGACCCTTATCCCCTTGAGGCTGGTGACGCATTTGTTATTCCACCTGACATGAAGACGCGGTATGCAGACGTTTCGGACGATTTGGAATTGCTAGAAGTGTCCTTGCCTGCCGTATTTGATACAATTGTTGGGAATTAAAATGTCATTAAAAGACGCGGCCATCGCGGTGCGTGAAAACGCTTATGCGCCCTATTCAAAGTTTCAGGTTGGCGCGGCGATCCGCGCCGCCTCTGGCACGATCTATGTGGGCTGTAATGTTGAAAATGCGGCCTATCCAGAAGGTACCTGCGCTGAAGCAGGTGCGATTGCAGCAATGGTTGCGGCGGGTGAAACGGAATTGGTTGCGGCTTATGTGGTTGCAGGTGCGGACAAGCCGGTGCCACCTTGTGGTGGATGTCGCCAAAAGCTGGCTGAGTTTGCCAAAGCAGATGTTGAGGTAACGATGGCGACGATGACAGGCCACGAACAAGTGATCCGCATCGATGCGCTTTTGCCAGGTGCCTTTGATGGCGCGTTTCTGAAAGATTAACGAATATGACCGAGACCAACGCCCGTGCCATTATTGGCAAGCTGCGCCAACGCCAGACTCCAAGCCGACAAGAACTAACTTGGTTTGCGCAAGGCTTGGCTGATCATACGGTAAGCGATGCACAAGCTGGTGCGTTTGCGATGGCCGTTTGCTTGAATGGCTTGGGTGATGTGGGCCGTGTGGCTTTGACAATTGCGATGCGCGATAGTGGATCGGTTTTGTCGTGGGATTTAGATGGTCCGGTCTTGGATAAGCATTCGACGGGCGGCGTTGGTGATTGCGTTAGCCTGTTGCTTGCCCCTGCTTTGGCAGCATGTGGGGCCTATGTTCCGATGATTTCGGGGCGTGGCTTAGGCCACACTGGCGGAACGTTAGATAAGCTGGAATCCATTCCGGGTGTTAGTACACAACTGAGCGAACGTAAGTTCCGCGAAGTTGTTGGGAAAGCTGGCTGCGCGA
Organism: Ascidiaceihabitans sp.; assembly: GCA_047624005.1. Lineage (GTDB taxonomy): Bacteria > Pseudomonadota > Alphaproteobacteria > Rhodobacterales > Rhodobacteraceae > Ascidiaceihabitans. The sequence continues at coordinate 10,719 of JBLHPE010000074.1, read as the reverse complement.
TTGTTGGCGCAACTGCTGCCATCGCCCCTGCTGATAAACGTCTATACGCAGTGCGTGATGTGACTTCGACCGTGGAAAGCATGGATTTGATCACAGCCTCTATTTTGTCCAAGAAATTGGCGGGTGGCCTTGATGGCTTGGTGCTGGATGTCAAAATGGGCAGTGGCGCATTTATGAAAGACATCGATGCTGCGCGAAAATTGGCAGATGCCCTGACCAAAACGGCAAATGCTGCGGGCTGTCGCACGACGGCTGTGATCAGCGACATGAACCAACCTTTGGCCCCTGCGCTGGGCAATGCATTGGAAGTTGCCGAAGTGATGAAAGTCCTAACGCAAAGCCCCAAAGGGCCGCTGGTCGATATATGTGCGGCGCTGGGTGGCGTATTGTTGGCCAATGGCGGCTTGGCTAAGGACGTGCAGTCGGGGGCTGAAGCGATTGTGGCTGCCATCCGTGACGGCCGCGCTGCAGAACGCTTTGGTCGGATGATAACGGCAATGGGTGGTCCCGTGAAGTTTGTAGAAAATTGGGCACGGTTTTTACCCGAGGCTACAGTAATACGCGAAGTGGTTGCTAAGAAGTCTGGCTTTGTCACGGCCATTGACGGTGAAGCACTGGGCCTTTCTGTGGTCGCGATGGGCGGGGGGCGGACGGTTGAAAGTGACCGCATCAATCCTGCTGTTGGCTATTCAGACGTGGTCCGATTGGGCGCTAAAATTACCAAAGGCCAACCTATAGGCATTGTTCATGCTGGCCGCGGCGATAAGGCGGACGCGGCAGAACGTGCGTTGCGTGACGCAATTACGGTTGGGGCTTCCAAACCCGTTGTGCCAGATCTGATCCATGAAAGGATCGGCTGATGTCACGCGTTGTCGATCCCAAAAAGGGTCGCGCGTTTCTGGTCGTGATGGATTCCGTGGGCATCGGTGGCGCACCTGACGCCGATCAATATTTCAACGGTGATGTGCCCGACACTGGCGCAAATACGTTGGGCCACATTGCGCAGGCTTGCGCAGATAATCTGGCAGAAGAGGGGCGCACTGGCCCTTTGAACCTACCAAATATGGCCGCGCTTGGATTGTTCCACGCTGAGGCTTTTGCAAACGGTCGTGTCAGCGAACGTGCCGCGCCAAACGGTGCATGGGGTGCCGCGCAAGAAGTCTCAAAAGGCAAAGATACGCCATCGGGGCATTGGGAATTGGCAGGGCTGCCCGTGCCGTGGGAATGGTACTATTTCCCCGATACAGTTCCCGCATTCCCTGACGCAGTGACCCAAGCGATCTGCGACATCGCTGAGGTTGATGGTATTCTGGGCAATGCACATGCGTCTGGCACGGGGGTCATTGATGATCACGGGGTGGAACACATGCAATCGGGCAAACCGATTTGTTATACCTCTGCCGACAGCGTTTTGCAGATCGCCGCCCATGAAGAAACCTTTGGCTTAGAGCGGTTGTTAGATCTGTGTGAACGCCTTGCGCCAATGTTGCATGACATGAAGGTCGGGCGTGTGATTGCCCGTCCGTTTGTCGGCAAAGCAGGTCTGTTCCAACGCACGCCAAATCGCCGTGACTATGCGATCATGCCACCCGCACCTGTCCTAAGCAATTGGGTTCAGGATGCTGGTCGTAAGGTGTATGGTATTGGTAAAATTGGCGATATATTTTCGATGCAAGGCTTTGACGAGGTGCGCAAAGGGCCAGATAAAAAACTGATGCGACATCTGGCTGATTTGGTGGAAACTGCCGAGGCAGGTAGCTTAACATTCGCCAACTTTGTGGAATTCGACAGTGAATACGGTCACCGCCGCGACGTGTCAGGATACGCCCGCCACCTAGAATGGTTTGACCGTGAAATAGGCAAGCTGATTGGTCAACTTGGGTCTGATGATATCATGGTTTTGACCGCAGATCACGGCAATGATCCTACATGGATCGGCACAGACCACACCCGCGAACGGGTACCTGTTGTCATCGCAGGCTGCGGTGCCAAAGCGCTCGGGCATATCGGGTTTGTCGATGTTGCTGGCCTTGTCGCGGATCATTTGGGCGTTACAGCCTAAAGTCCGTCGGTCTTTGGTTGTGTCTACGGGCCGGTCTTGGCACAAAGGCCCAAACAAAGGAGTCGCCCCATGTCTGAGCATTTGACCGTCGTTGATCACCCCCTAGTACAGCACAAATTGACCATTATGCGTGATAAAGGCACCCCAACGGCCGTGTTTCGTCAGCTTTTGCGCGAAATTTCGCAACTGTTGGCTTATGAGGTGACGCGTGGGCTGCCCATGACGACCAAGAAAATCGAAACACCGATGCAGATGATGGACGCGCCAACGTTGGCGGGTAAAAAACTGGCGCTGATTTCAATCCTACGCGCTGGCAACGGCTTGTTGGATGGCGTTTTAGAACTGATCCCATCTGCTCGCGTTGGATTTGTTGGGCTGTACCGGGACGAGGCGACTCTGCTTCCGGTGCAGTATTATTTCAAGGTGCCTGATGCGCTTGAGGAACGGCTGGTTATCGCGGTTGATCCAATGCTTGCGACTGGGAACAGTTCGGTTGCCGCGATCGATTTGCTGAAAGAAGCGGGCGCGCGCAATATCCGGTTCTTGTGCTTGCTGGCCGCACCTGAAGGCATTGCACGCATGAAAGAGGCGCATCCCGATGTGCCAATTGTTACCGCATCTGTGGACGAGAAGTTAAACGAGGTTGGCTATATTGTGCCAGGTCTTGGGGATGCAGGCGACCGGATGTTCGGGACTAAGTAGAATTTAGGCGTACAGGCGCAACTTTGCGCCTGTTACCAATGCGTTTCTCTGGACACGAGCGATGTTGTCAGGCAATCTGTGCGCTATATCTTGTGGGGGCATAGATGAAAATTACCAGAGTTATCGCATTGGCTGTGATCGTGGCGTCAACTGGCGTTGCTATGACGCACGCGCAAAGTTTACGAAATGCGGTTGAACCCGCCGAATTTCCGCCAAGTAGCTACAAAGGCACGCAATACGTCGACAGCCGTGGTTGTGTCTATGTACGTGCCGGTATCAGTGGGAACGTTTCGTGGATTCCGCGTGTTACCCGTGCTCGGCAGCAACTTTGCAACCAAACCCCGACGAATGCAGGCACAGTGGCTTCTGCGGCCCCCAAGGCAAAAGCGCCAGCTAAGCCTGTCCAAATCACGTTGGATGCACCTAAAGCGAGTGCACCAAAGGCCACTGTAGCTAAGGTTGTTGTACCTGTCGTCAAATCGAAAGTGCGCAAACCTGTTGCGGCAACACCAAAAGCAAAAGTAAAACCACGGCGCGTAGCAATTGCCAAACCTAAGCAAGTTCGCAAACCTGCTGTGATTGCCGCTGCAGCAAAGCCTATCGTAGTTCGTCGTGCAGCAACGATCGCCAAGCGTAAGGTTGTGACTGCCAAGCCCAAAACTTCACGTGTGGCATCTGTCTGTAAGGGCGCATCAACGTCCAGCCAACGGTACTTGGGACAAGCAAGGCGTGGGCTTGCTGTCCGCTGCGGTCCACAATTGCAAAAGCATTACACCGCCAGATCTAATGTCGCGGCGGTTGCACCGCGCACTGCTGCGCAGCCAGCCCGTCGCGTTGTAACAAACAGCCGCCCACAAGTGGCGTACGCTGGTACATCAACGTCGACGATCAATGGTGCCACACGAATTGTTCCGAAACATGTCTTGGCCAACCGCCAGAACACCCAAAACTTGCAAATTCCAGAAGGTTATCGCCCAGTGTGGAGCGATGATCGCCTCAACCCTATGCGTGCCGAGCAGTCGCTGGCGGGCCAAGCGCAGATTAAATTGGTTTGGACACAAACTGTTCCACGTCGATTGATTGATGTGACATCAGGTCGGGACGTTACGGCATCAACGCCGCTGGTCTACCCATATATTGATAAAGCCAATCAAACTCGCAATCTGGGGTCTGTTTCGATCGTACAACGCGATGGTCAAGTCCTGAAACGGGTCGTGCGGAATGCAAGAGCAGCGCAAGTGCGCCAGCCTGTCGTCTCTAGCCGTTCTGCACCTGCGGTTAAGCCGATTGTCAAACGTGCAGCCCCTAAAGCAACTGCATCACGGTTCGTAAATGTTGGTACGTTTGATCAGCAGGGCAGTGCACAAACTGTGGCCAAGCGTATTCAGCGCATGGGATTGCCTGTGCGTATCGGGAAATACACGCGGTCAGGTAAAACGTACCGGATGGTTTTGGCTGGTCCATTTGGAGCAGACGCAACGCGCGTTTTGACGAAACTCAAGTCCGCAGGATATCAAAACGCCGTTTTGCGCTAATTGGGCAAGGTTCAAGTTTTTGAAAAGGGCGTGCCGTAGGGTGCGCCTTTTTTCGTCAGTTGCCGCAAATCGCTTGGAGGCGTATCCAATCCCCGTCCCGCAACACGGGTTTCGCAAGCGTGCCGGAAACAGGATCGGCTTCAATCAAGCCAATTGTGGTTTCGCCAGTAACATCGACGGCTTTGGCATAGGGTGTGCTTCGGATGTTGGCTTTGGCGAAGGCAGCTAACAACATCGCCTCGTTCGCCAAGGGTCGCTGCTGGCTTAGAACTGTTTCGGCGTAATCATCCAAGGCTGCGGACGGCAGATTGCCTGTGGTCAGCAAGGTGAATGTGGCACGCAGTCCCACATGATCCAGCATGGCATCAAGACTGTCGTTGGTTTGACTGCGCACTTGTTCGGCTAAAATATAGCCAGCGACCACATCTGGTTCTTCAAAATCCTCGACCAGTACTTTGTTCACCAGAACCTTGCCACCGGGCAAATACATACTGTCGGTGATGCCAGATCGTAAGACGACCAGCTCTTTTGCATTTGTGCGCAGCGCTAGCGTCTTAAGGGCTGGGCCAGCGGGTCGTGACCGACACGGGGTGCCTGCAACCCGTTCAATACGGGTCAGCAACGCCGCACCAATTTTGGCGCGTGTCACATCAGGAACAACGCTAAGTGTGTGCTTCTGGACCGCACCGGGCAGCCAAAAAACCATAGCGGCGGCCACAGCACTTATTGACACAGCCGCCCCCAACCATCGCAAACGGCCGGGGCTTGGACGGGCCTTTAGGACTGCTTTGCGCAGGGTATCTATCGCGGCGACCATTTCGGCCTCGGCTTCGAGCAATTCCAGTGTCTCACTGGGGTCCCCGTCGGGGTGAAAAATCGCGGGAGTATTTGAACTGCCATACCGGTCAACAGCAGCCAAAGACCAATGGGCGAGGGCCCTATCATTCGTGTCACTGATCACAAGTGTCGCATCACCAATAGAAACGATGACCTCGCGCCGCTGTTCTTGCGGTGTGGGGCGCCACAATCCTGTAGCTTCTAGGCGGTCATACTTTGTTAGGGCGGTCATTTTGGGCTGCTCAGCCTTTTGTTTGGGACAAACTAGCGCAAGGGGGCGGGGTTGGGCAATCAGATAAGCGGGCAGATGCGCGGCACGCATACCTTACACGGGGCGCTGCCCCACACCCCGGGATATTTTTGGCCAAAAGAATAACGGGTGTTTGGCGCGCCAACATCAAAGGTCTTTGGCTGCTTTTCGCAACTCGAACTTTTGAATCTTACCCGTCGATGTTTTTGGAAGATCTTGGAAAATGACCTGCTTGGGGGCTTTAAACCCTGCTAAGGTTTGGCGGGCAAAACTGATCATTTCGGCGGCGTCGCCGATGCATCCCTCTTTCAGCTCGATAAAGGCGCATGGCACTTCGCCCCATTTCTCGTCCGGTTTGGCAACCACAGCGGCAAGTGACACATCTGGATGCCCCATCAAGACGCCTTCAACTTCGACCGAACTGATGTTTTCGCCACCAGAGATGATGATATCTTTGGCCCGATCCGCGATCTGAATGTAACCATCGGGGTGTTGGACTGCTAAATCCTCTGAATGGAAATAACCGCCTTCGAATGCCTTTTCCGTTGCTTCAGGGTTCTTATAATACCCCTTCATTACAGAATTGCCGCGCATGACGATTTCGCCCTGAGTTGTGCTGTCCATCTGAACCTGACCCATCTGGTCGTCCATGACCGTGATGTGTTCCATCATCGGCATCGCGACCCCTTGGCGGGCTTTAATCGCGGCTTTGTCAGCTTGATCCAGTCCATCCCAATCTTCACCCCGCCAAATACATTCAGTGACGTGGCCATAGGTTTCGGTTAGCCCGTAAACTTGAGTGATGTTGAAGCCTAAGGCTTCAATCTTACCAAGCGTTGCAGGGGCCGGTGGCGCACCCGCGGTAAAGACTTCAACCGCGTGATCAAAGACGCGCCGTTCCGTATCAGGGGCGTTTACGATCATGTTCAGTACGATTGGGGCACCACCGAAGTGTGTCACGCCTTCGTCTGCGATGGCGTCATAGATTGCGCCAGCCGTGATATCGCGACAGCACACCAGTGTGCCGCCGATCAAAGGCATCATCCATGTGTGGTTCCAGCCGTTACAATGAAACAGTGGAACAATCGCCATAAACACGGGATGCAAAACCATCCGCCATGAAATCACGGTGCCCATTGTCATCATGTATGCACCGCGGTGATGGTACACGACGCCTTTGGGCCGACCAGTGGTGCCAGAAGTGTAGTTCAGCGCAAGGCTTTCCCATTCGTCCTGCGGCATGACCCATTCAAACGATGGATCAGCGGCAGCTAGAATCTCCTCGAACACCGCATGACGGCCAGAGGCGGGCCAGCCGTTTGCAGCATCTGGCACCTCGATGATTTTAGGGGCGGGGCCTTCCATGCGTTCAATCGCGGCTTCGGCCAGTTCTAGGAATTGGGGATCGGCCATGACCACTTTGGCTTCGCCGTGATCAAATATATAGGCAACAGTGTCTACGTCCAAACGCGTATTGATCGTGTTCAAAACTGCGCCACAAGCGGGGACGCCGAAATGGGCTTCGGCCTGTGCAGGTAAGTTGGGGATCAGCGTTGCAACCACATCACCAGAGGAAACGCCTAGGGTGGTGAGGGCAGACGCAAGCCGCGTACACCGCGCGTAGTATTCAGCGTAGGTGACGCGGTCGTCGCCATAGATGACGGCGGTGCGTGTGGCGAAAACATGTGCCGCACGGCGTAAGTGAGACAAGGGCGTTAGCGGCACATAGTTGGCACCACATTTGCCCAATCCGGCCTCGTCATTCATCCAGCCCATCTGCACACTCCCCTTTGCAAATTATCACCATGCTTGAATCATGCGGAAAACCCGATATTGCAAGTAAAACCTATCTTAAACGCAAAGTCTTTTTCTATGAGCGCCACAGAACCCTTAACGCCCCTCCAAACACGGCCAATGGCCGCTGCACTTTGCATGACTGGGGCGATGGTCCTTTTGGGCTTTGTTGACAACTACGTGGCGACCATCGCTGAAGCGATTAGCGTTTGGCAATTCCTGACGGTGCGGGCGATGATGGCGGTGCCGCTGGTTTGGGTGCTGTCCATTTTTGGCTTGGGAACGCTGCGCCCAAGACGCCTGTGGGCCGTAGCTGTGCGCAGTCTGCTGATTGCGATTGGGATGATGCTGTACTTCGGATCGCTTGCGTTTATGCCGATCGCGCAATCCTTAGCTGGGTTGTTCACGTCGCCCATCTTTGTGTTGCTTATGACCGTTGTTGTCTTAAAGCAGAAAATCGGACCTTGGCGTATCTTAGCCGTGGTTGTCGGGTTTACCGGCATCCTGTTGGTCTTGGGCCTGCAACAAGGGGCACCGGGATGGATCATGCTGATGCCAGTTGCTGGTGGGTTCTTTTATGCAATTGGGTCGCTGGCGACACGGGTACTATGTGCAGAGGAAAGCACCCTTTCGATGCTTGCAGGGATCATGAGCATGCAGTGGGTGATCGGCGTATGCGCCCTTGTCGGGCTGTCAATTTGGGCCCCAGCTGTGCCTGAAGGAGCTGACGGGTTCCTGCTGCGCGGGTGGGTTTGGCCCATCGCATCGGTCTTTCCTTATATCGTGCTGCAGGCGGTGATCTCTGTCTTCGGGGTGTTTCTGCTGATCCGTGCCTATCAATGGGGGGAGGCAAGCCAAGTGTCTGTCCTTGAATATTCGATCATGATCTTTGGACCATTCTTTGGGTGGCTGCTGATGGGGCAAAGCATCACGCCGACGATGATCGCCGGAATTTTCCTGATAATGATCGCGGGTGGGATCATTGCTGTGCGTTCGAAAGACTAAGTGGGTGCGGCCGACTTGCAAAAACCGTTCAATAAACCTGCCGCGTCACGTTAAGGTGCAAACATGATTATCAGCATGGGCCGTAAATATATATTTGTGCACGCTCCCAAGACAGGGGGCACGTCGATGGCGCTGGCGCTTGAGGCGCGGGCGATGAAAGACGACATGATGCTGGGGGATACGCCAAAAGCCATCAAGCGGCGCAAACGTCTTAAAGATGTCAAATCGTCTGGGCGACTTTGGAAACATTCGACTTTGGCTGATATAGATGGGGTGGTCACACCACAGCAGATGGATGATCTGTTCATCTTCACGCTGGTGCGTAACCCTTGGGATCGGATGGTCAGTTATTATCACTGGCTACAGACCCAAACATTTCAACATGATGCTGTGGCTTTGGCGCAAACATCATCGTTTACCGATTTCGCCCAATCGGATCTGATCATTAACGGCTTTCGTAAAACCCCTGCCCAACACTATATGACCGATGCGGCAGGCACCAAGCGGTGCAACGCATTTATTCGGATTGAACACTTTACTAAGGATGCTGCGGCGCTGGTGGATCACTTGGGGTTTGAACTGACGCTTGATCATGTGAACAGGTCAGATCGGGCGCAAGACTACCGGTCTTACTACTGCGAAGGATCGCGCAGCGCCGTCGCAACCGCTTGTGCCGTCGATATTGAAGGATTCGGATACAGTTTCGAATAACGTCAAATGTGAGTGGAAGAATTGTACATTCCCCGCAATTTGTCTCGAATTTTAATCTAATCCTAGCGATTGCCCCAAGATTGCCCTCATAGGGCGAAACAATGCCCCAATCTGGCCCCGTTTATGACCAAGCAGCGTCATGCGAATCACAGCATCTGAACTCACTGCTTAATCAGCGTTGGGTTTCCGAAAACGGATCTGCCACTCGACGCTACATACCATGGGGATGGAAAAATATGTTTGGTTGGAAGTCAAAAACAAACACGCTGCCGCGTCGGATGATGGAACAAACGGGTGCTTATGATGGCGGCCTTAACGCGCTCACAAATGGCCTGATGGTCGGCACGCGGATTGCAACAACAATGGGCTGGCGTCAGGTCGAGGCGATCGCGGTTGGCGATGCGGTTCTTACATTCGACAACGGCATGCAACTGGTCACGGACATCAGCCGCTTTACAGCTTGGGTCGACGCACCTTGGACCCCGAGCCACATGTGGCCCGTTCACATTCCTGCCGGTGCGCTGGGCAACTACGTTGATATGACAGTTTTTGCCGATCAAGGTCTGATGATCGAAAGTGACGCGGCCCTTGACCAACATGGTGACCCATTTGCAGTTGTACCAGCCCTTGCCCTGGTCGGTGTGCGTGGCATCACCCGTCAGGCCCCACCTCAACAAATTGAAATTATCACGCTGTCTTTTGAAGCGGAACAAGTGATCTATGCAGAGGGCAACGTGCTGATGCATTGCTCTCTGCAAAAGCTGTCACTGAACGCAATGTTGGAAGGTACAGAAGGCGACTATGACGTACTGTCCCTTTCGGACGCAGCGTTCTTGGCCGAATGTCTGGTTTTTGAAGATCACCTTGCAGGCAACGGTTGCGCTGCCTAAGGCGGCAATCTTGATGCTAAAAGTTGGCATTAAATTACGTTGACCAAAAACAGTAAAACCATCCCTGAAATGCACAAAAGGAACCTCATTTGGGGGTTCCTTTTTTTGTGATCATCCGATTATTTGATCGGTGGGGACGGGGGCAGAAAAACCACATTCCTAAATTTTGCTTTAAAGACGTCTCACGAAAGCCCAAGTATTCTGCTTTCAAGGGCCTATATTTTTAACTAGGTCAATTTTATGCACGCCGTATCCCATTATTACTCAATGTTTCACAGCCGGATGCCTTATCCAATCAAGGTGGGGCTAAATGTTCTGGCGACCCCGTTTGCTTTTGTGGGAACTGTCATTGCCGCTGTTCGCGGCCAAACCAAGAAGAACCATATTTGGCAGATGAGCCCAGAAGAACTGTCGGGTTCTTTTTCGTTTGAGATTGAAAAGGGCAACCCAAATCGCGATGCACTGATACCTGTTCAAGAAGCGTTAAAAACCCAAATCAATGTAAAGGATTGGGTGGCGGTGTCCGATCTGATCGTGGAGTTGGACCGTGCGCGGATAAGCCTACCTTCTGGGACACGACTGATCCGACCGCTTTTGAACGGTGTTTGGAAATCCAACCTTTTGAAGGCGAAGCCTGATTACGACTTTGAGGCGTGCGAGCCGTTGTTGCCAGGAACCTTGCCCGATAGCCATATTGCCAGTTTTACGTCAGCAGCCCAGATGCACCCGGATCAAGTTGGAATGCAGTGTTTGGCCGCATGGATGCATTTGGAAATGGCGTGGATACGCCGCGGTGGTGAATATGCTAATTTTACGAGCGACGCCGCCTTTCAAGGTTTCGAACATCACACCAAAGCCGCCCACGCACTGATCAAAGATATTGATGCGACGGGCGTAGATTCCCCTCTTGTTGCAGAAATCTATTACCGTTGC
>JBLHPE010000073.1:0-12403 GCA_047624005.1 Ascidiaceihabitans sp. | reverse complement strand
CGCAACATCTGCATATTGCGTAAGTATGACACAAATACATGACCGCCTCCTCATCATCGACTTCGGTAGCCAAGTGACGCAGCTGATTGCACGCCGCTTACGCGAACTGAATGTTTATTGCGAAATCCACCCCTATCAGAACGTGACGGATGCGTTTTTGGCCGAATTCGCGCCAAAAGCTGTGATCCTTTCGGGCGGTCCAGCGTCGGTCATCGATGCTGATTCTCCGCGCCCGCCATTAACAGTGTTTGACATCAACGTGCCGATCCTTGGCATTTGTTATGGCCAGCAAGTGATGATGGAAGTTTTGGGCGGCAAGGTCGAAAGCGGCCATGGCACCAAAGAATTTGGACGCGCCTATGTGACGCCAACGGCTGATAAGCTAGCGCTGTTGGACGGCTGGTTTGAAGACAACCGTGAACAAGTCTGGATGAGCCACGGCGATCACGTATCCAAAATCGCACCAGGTTTCGAGGTGTTCGGCACATCCCCAAATGCGCCATTTGCAATTACTGCAGATACAGCGCGCAATTTCTTTGCTGTCCAGTTTCATCCCGAAGTTCACCACACGCCGAACGGCGCGAAACTGTACGAGAACTTTGTCAAAATGGCAGGGTTCAAAGGCGACTGGACGATGGGTGCATACCGCGAAGAGGCAATTGCCAAAATTCGCGAACAAGTTGGCGATGAAAAAGTTATCTGTGGCTTGTCCGGCGGTGTAGACAGTTCAGTTGCTGCCGTTTTGATCCACGAAGCGATTGGCGATCAGCTGACTTGCGTATTTGTCGACAACGGCCTGTTGCGCAAAGGTGAGGCCGAAGAAGTTGTCACCATGTTCCGCGACAACTACAAAATGCCGTTTATCCATGCGGATGAGCGCGAACTGTTTTTGGGCGAACTTGATGGTCAAAGCGATCCTGAGACTAAGCGCAAGATTATTGGCCGCCTGTTCATCGATGTGTTCCAGAAACACGCTGGCGAAGTTGGTGGCGCTAAATTCTTGGCGCAGGGTACTTTGTATCCTGACGTTATCGAATCTGTTTCTTTCTCTGGCGGTCCATCCGTCACGATCAAATCGCACCATAATGTTGGTGGATTGCCTGAAAAAATGGGCATGAAACTGGTAGAACCCTTACGTGAGTTGTTCAAAGACGAAGTACGTGCACTTGGCCGTGAACTAGGTTTGCCGAGCGCCTTTATTGGACGTCATCCCTTCCCTGGCCCAGGTCTTGCGATTCGTTGTCCAGGTGAAATCACACGGCCAAAGCTGGAAATCCTGCGTGAAGCGGATGCAATTTACATCGATCAAATCCGTAAACACGGGCTGTATGATGAAATCTGGCAAGCCTTTGTGGCGATCCTACCTGTACGCACCGTTGGCGTTATGGGTGACGGACGTACCTATGATTTTGCCTGTGCTTTGCGTGCAGTCACGTCGGTGGATGGCATGACGGCGGATTATTATCCGTTCACACATGAATTCCTTGGCGAGACAGCGACGCGCATCATCAACGAAGTGCCGGGCATCAATCGTGTGACCTTAGATATCACGTCAAAACCTCCGGGCACGATTGAGTGGGAATAACCTCAGAGCTGAAGTGAGAGAGATGTGAATCCAGTCTTCAAAGCAGCCATTTGGATGATTGGCGCAATTTGCTCGTTTTCTGCGATGGCTGTGGCGGGACGCGAGGTCAGTTTCGCGCTTGATACCTTCGAGATCATGTTGTTTCGCAGCATCGTGGGGGTCACGATTGTTGTCAGTGCAGCGTTGATCTTCGGGACATGGCGTCAGATTAATAAGCGGCAATTCGGCCTACATTTCGCCCGTAATATTGTGCACTTTACTGGTCAAAACCTTTGGTTTTACGCGGTGACTGTGATTCCACTTGCGCAAGTTTTTGCATTGGAATTCACCTCACCCATCTGGGTCATATTACTGAGTCCAATGTTGTTGGGCGAACGCTTAACTATGGTTCGCGCAATCGCAGCTTTCATGGGGTTTGCAGGTATATTGATCGTGGCGCGTCCAGATATGGCAGGCATAAGCACGGGCGTTATGGCTGCGGCGGCGTCAGCGGTCTTTTTCGCCTTTACAACTATCTTTACAAAGCGTTTAACCCGCACCCAGTCTATCACCTGCATCTTGTTCTACCTTACGGTATTGCAACTGATCTTCGGCCTAATCATGGCCGGATATGACGGCGATATTGCAATACCAGATGCTCAAACACTGCCGTGGTTGTTGCTTATTGGTATGGCAGGTTTGCTGGCCCATTTCTGCATTACAAACGCGCTGGCAATCGCACCTGCGACCGTTGTGATTCCTATTGATTTCATCCGCTTGCCCGTGATCGCGGTCATTGGGATGCTGGTCTATGCCGAGGCTGTAGACATCTGGGTCTTTGTCGGAGCGGCTATCATTTTTGCAGGTAACTACCTGAATATTTGGGTTGAAACGCGCAAAGCGGCTTAACTCAAAATTATAAACCATTCGGTTCCTCACGGTCTTATGACGTGAATTCACACCACCGCGAACTCCCCTAACGTCAACGTTGATTTGTGATCAACCGAACCTTCAGTATCGGTGAAATTCTGCACGCGGGGAGCGGTGCATTCACTGGAGGAGTAACACATGAAAACGCAATTTCTTGCGGCGATGACGCTTGGTTTAAGTGCAGTTGGCGCACATGCAGGCGGACTTGATCGGTCGGGCCAGCCTATTGGGATTATCTTTGAAGAAGGTAACGTTCTACAATTCTCGGCAAGCTTTTCGAACCCATCTGTGGACGGTGTCGATTTTGCTGGGGCTTCGACCGGCAATGTCGCACAGTCATTCCAGACATATGGTTTGGCGATCAAATACCAATTTAACGACCAACTGTCGTTTGCGGTCGTCCAAGACGAACCTTTTGGGGCCGACACCTTGCACACAGGTGGTCTTTTATTGAATGGCACAGGTGCAACTGTTGATAGCCTCGCGATCACCGCACTTGGGCGTTACAAATTTAACGACCGCATATCCGTGCATGGTGGCCTGCGGTATCAACAGATTAATGCAAACGTTAATCTTGGCGGGGCGGCCTTCCAAGGATTGAATGGCTTCAATGCCAACTTTGGCAATGACGGTGCCGTTGGTTACGTTGTGGGGGCAGCATATGAAATACCTGACATCGCATTGCGCGTTTCCCTGACATACAATACTGAAATTGATCACGATCTGCCCACAACAGAAACCTTGAATGGCAATCTGATTGCGGCACCCTCTTCAACCGAGGTGACAACGCCCGAAAGCCTAAACCTTGCCTTCCAAACAGGTATTGCAGCGAACACATTGCTGTTTGGTTCAGTGCGCTATGCCCGCAACTCAACCACCCAAGTTGTATCAGCTGGTTTTGAAGCTGTGACACCTGCGTCCACGAACACCAGCTTGACCGACCTTGAAGATTCAACCGATTTTGAAATCGGTGTTGGTCGTCGCTTTAACGAGAAATGGTCCGGTTCTGTTGCAGTTGGCTACCAATCTGGCGGCGCAGACAGTCTGGTTTCACCTTTGGCTCCAACCAACGGCGCGCGCTACATTTCTTTGGGTGCAAAATACGACGTAAATGAGAAGATGGCGATCAGCGGTGGCATTCGCTACACCGATCTTGGTGATGCAATTGCAGCACCCGGTGGTACGGGAGCTGCAAATTTCAACGAGAACTCAGCCGTTTCTGCAGGTTTTCGAATTTCTTATAAATTCTAATCCCATTCTTGCGTAAGTCTTTGATCGTTTGCGCAAGTTTCGGGTTTTCGTGGCGCGACGCTGTCCCTAGTGTCGCGCTATGATAGATCAAAAGTCCCTCTCTGGCCGTGCATGGGCCGAAATGATGTTGCTGGCCATGATATGGGGCGGGTCGTTCCTGTCTATTCGGGTCGCATTGGACGAAATCACCCCCCTGACCTCCGTTGCTCACCGCACCACTTGGGCGATGTTGGTTTTGTGGGTCGTCATTGCAGCCATGCGTATTCCCCTGCCCCGTGATCCCAAAATCTGGTTCTCGTTTTTGGTGATGGGGCTGTTGAACAATGTCATCCCCTTTACCTTGATGGCATGGGGTCAGCTGCATATTGAGTCTGGCCTAACCTCAATTCTAAACGCCTTTACGGCGGTTGTCGGGGTTGTCATAGCGTCACTGTTCTTTGCAGACGAACGTATCACGTTGCGCAAAGGTATTGGCGTTATCTTAGGGTTCTTTGGCGTTGCAGTTGCCATTGGCTTGGATAACTTCCGCTCGTTTGACCTGCGCAGTATGGCCCAACTGGCTGTAATTGGTGGCACCGTAGCCTATGCGATTGCTGGCGTTTGGGCCCGCAAAAGGTTGGTCGGTATGCCACCCCAAATGGCCGCGGCGGGCATGTTGACAGGATCGACAGTTATCATGTTGCCGCTGGTCTATTTCATTGAAGGGCCGCTGACCTTTGATCTGCAACCTCGCACAATGCTCGCCATCGGCTATTACGCAATCATAGCGACAGCTTTTGCTTATCTTCTATATTACCGCGTGCTTGCTATGGCGGGCAGCGGGAACCTGATGTTGGTCACTTTGTTGGTCGCCCCGCTTGCTATAACATTAGGTGCAGTCGTTTTAGACGAGAAACTGGGGGCAAACGCCTACTTGGGTTTCGGTATTCTGGCCCTTGGATTAATCATATTGGATGGGCGTGTGTGGAAAGTATTGCGAGGGTGACCCATCGGCTCAATGATTGACCCAATCGGATCAGCGGTTTAGGACGGTTCAACACTATTTTCGCAGGATACCACAATGCTTTACCCTACAGCAGATGCATGGCGCGCAGCCCCTCACAAACGGGTCATGGTTTTTGGCATGTCAGGGCTTGGCAAAACGCACATGTCTACGATCCTACGCGAAACCGGCGATTGGTTTCACTACAGCATCGATTACCGGATCGGCACGCGGTACATGGGCGAATATATCGTCAATTCCTGTATCAAGGCGGCGATGGAACACCCGTATTTGCGCGAAATGCTGCGACAGGACGCTATTTATCTGGCGCCCAATGTCCACACGCATGACCTGGGGGCCGTATCGACATATCTAGGCAAACCCGGCAACGCGGACGCAGGTGGTCTAAGCTTTGAGGAGTATACAGTCCGTCAGGAACAATTCCGAAAAGCTGAAATTGCGGCCTTGAACGACACCCGCTATTTCGCGGATCGCGGCCAAAACCTTTATGGTTACCCTCACTTTATTTGTGACACCGGCGGATCTATCTGCGAGTGGGTCGAAGCCACCGATGATAGCGACGCCCTGATGAGCAATCTTAGCGCCACCTGCCTTCCGGTTTGGATAAAAGGCAATGATGCCCACACGTCTGAGCTGATCCGTCGTTTTGACAAATCTCCCAAGCCAATGGCTTATCAACCCGCATTTCTCGCCAAAGCTTGGGACGAATATCTAAGCGAAAACAATATATCAGGCAACGAAGTTAATCCCGATTCATTTGTGCGTTGGACCTATGCCCGTGCCCTTGCACATCGCCAACCTCGCTATGAGGCGATGGCCCGTTGGGGTATAACAGTCACCGCAGATGAGGTCGCAGGATTGAAATCAGCCACTGATTTCGACCATATGATCGTCGAAGCGATTGGACGAATGTGACGCACCACTGACATCAAACTCAGCATTATGTGACCACATGGCATTGAATTGTCCCATGGTCATACTGGAAACACAGGTCGCGGAGCGCTATCTCTGCTCGACCAGACACATCAGGACCAAAGCTTATGCCGATTAAGATTCCAGCCACCCTGCCAGCCTTTGACGTGCTCACGCGCGAAGGCGTGTCGGTGATGGACGAAGACGCGGCCGCACGCCAAGACATTCGCCCTTTGCGCATTGGCTTGCTGAACCTGATGCCAAAGAAAATCCAGACTGAAAACCAGTTTGCCCGCCTTATCGGCGCAACCCCGTTGCAGATCGATCTAAACTTGATCCGTATGTCTGATCACAAGACCCGTAATACCGCCGCCGAACATATGGAAAGTTTCTATCGCCCCTTTTCCGAAGTGCGCGACGAAAAATTTGATGGCTTAATCATTACCGGTGCCCCAATTGAGCATCTTGAATTTGAAGACGTTGACTATTGGCAAGAATTAACCGAAATCATGGATTGGACCCAAACCAATGTGCATTCCACATTGGGTGTGTGTTGGGGCGGCATGGCAATGATCAACCATTTCCATGGGGTCAAAAAGCACATGTTGGGCGCCAAGGCGTTTGGGTGTTTTAGACATCGCAACCTTGATCCTACCAATCAGTTTTTGCAGGGTTTTTCAGATGATTGTGTGATCCCAACCAGCCGTTGGACAGAAATTCGCCAATCCGAGATTGATGTCGGTGACGGTTTGCAAACCCTTTTGGGCAGTGACGAGGTTGGACCATGTGTTGTGGAGGACCCCAAGCACCGTGGCCTGTATATCTTTAGCCACTTTGAATACGACAGTGGTACCCTTAAGCAGGAATATGACCGTGACATCGCCGAGGCGGTTCCTATCAATATTCCAACAAATTATTATCCAGAAAATGATCCGTCACAAACGCCAACCAACCGTTGGCGCAGTCACGCACACTTGTTTTATGGAAACTGGATCAACAGCATCTATCAGACGACATCTTTTGAAATGGAGAACATTGGTGCTTAAAACCCTTTTTATGGTTCTGCTCGCCGTTCTGGTTTTGGTTGTCGCAACAACTCTATGGCGTGTTGGGCAAAACGCGAAGCGGGCGTTAAATCAATTCCCACCACAAGGTGAATTTGTTGAGGTCGATGGCCATCCTGTCCACTATGTTGAGCTGGGTGCAAAGACTGATGATAAACCAACGTTGGTTTTGATCCACGGCGCGTCGGGCAATACCCGTGACTTTACGATGGGACTGGCAGAAAAGCTGGCGCAATCGTACCGTGTCATCATGTTTGATCGCCCCGGTTTGGGGTACACGCCACAACTGGCCGCCTTCGGGGTGTCCATTGTGGATCAAGCGAACTTGTTGGCCTCCGCCGCCGTTTTACTTGGTGCTGACAGACCTATTGTTGCGGGGCAAAGCTTTGGTGGTTCAATCGCGATGGCGTGGGCCGTTGCACGCCCTGAGAATATAGCGGCTGCGGTGTCACTGGCAGGCGCAACCCATCCTTGGGAGGGCGAAATCGATGCCCTTACTGGCAATCTTGCACATCCAATTATTGGTCCGGCTTTATCTCGTTTGGCTTCCGCGTGGGTAAGCCCAGATTATGTTGCGGACAGCGTGCGCGGTACCTTTTCCCCACAACAACCTTTGGATGGTTACGCGGAACATATCGGTATTCCACTGATTTTGCGCCCCTCTTCCTTAATGGCCAATGCCCGTCAGCGTGACACGCTTAAAGAAGACCTGCGCGCGCTTTCGACCCAATACCACACGCTGAACTTGCCTTTGGAAATTGTACACGGAGACGCAGATACCATCGTGCCCCTTAAGGTTCACTCTGCCCGTTTGATACAGGAGGTGGCCGGTGCCAATTTGGTCACAATCAAAGGCCTTGGGCACATGCCGCAACATCTGAATCATAACGATGTAATTGCTGCTATTGATCGCGCAGCAGTACGTGCGGGTTTGCGTTAACCGCCTCGCTACCCCATATTGATGTAAAGAGCAGTCACATTAAAGGAACCGCCCCATGACCCTTCCCTTTGACGGCGGCATAAGTGCGTTTTTTAACGATCTAGCCCCAGATAATATCCGAGGTGCTATAAAGCGGGCCGATAAAGGTGACATCATCAACACCAGTTATCCGCATTCCGAACGTATGGCCCGCAAGGTTTATGAATCGCAGTTGGCTGCTTTACAGATTGAACTGGTGAAAATGCAGGCCTGGGTCAAAGACAGCGGTGCGCGCGTCGCGATTGTCTTCGAGGGGCGTGACGCGGCAGGCAAAGGTGGGACGATCAAGCGGTTCCGCGAAAACCTAAATCCGCGCGGCGCACGGGTTGTGGCCTTGTCCAAACCGACCGAAAAAGAAGCGGGCGAATGGTATTTTCAACGCTATATCAAACACCTCCCCACCGCTGGTGGTATGACGTTCTTTGATCGCAGTTGGTACAACCGAGGTGTCGTGGAACATGTGTTTGGGTTTTGCAAACCGGCACAACGCGAAGTGTTCTTTGACCAAGTGCAAGATGTTGAAAAGATGATCACCAGCGATGGTGTCCATTTGTTTAAGTTCTGGCTGAACGTCGGACGTGCAGAGCAATTGCGCCGTTTCATGGGGCGTGAAAGCGATCCGTTGAAGCAATGGAAACTCAGCTGGATTGACGTCGAAGGTTTGAAAAAGTGGGATGCTTATTCCGAAGCAATTAGCGAGACCCTTTTACGATCTCACGCCGATGCAGCCCCGTGGACCATTGTCAAATCGGACGACAAACGCCGTGCCCGCCTGAATGCGATCCGCACCGTTTTACACGCCTTGGATTACGCAAATAAAGACGCCAAAGCGATTGGCGAAATAGATGCTGCAATTTGTGGTGGACCGGACATTTGGCATGCCTAAACGCGGCTACCATCACGGCAACCTGAAACAGGCCCTCATCGATGCAGCGCTTACGTTGATCGAAGACAAGGGGCCGACAGGCTTCACGCTGTCCGAGGCGTCCAAAACTGCTGGCGTTACACCCGCAGCCGTCTATCGCCACTTTGAAGGTCGTGATGATTTGATCGCCGAAGCCGCGCGCCAAGGCTATGAGATCTTTGCAGACTTGATGGAGTTTGCATATCAATCTGGCCAGCCTTCCGATTTGGCGGCTTTTGAGGCAACAGGACGTGCATACCTTGCCTTCGCCCGCAAACATCCGGGCCATTACATCGCGATGTTTGAAAGCGGGATTTCCGTGAACCGAACGCCAGAACTTGCCGCTGCCAGTGCACGCGCAAATGGCGTTCTAGAGAAGGCGGCCACCGACCTAAGCAAACACATCCCCGAAGATAAGCGCCCACCAGCATCAATGTTCAGCGCTCATATCTGGGCCATGAGCCACGGCGTGGTCGAACTGTTTGCGCGCAATTCACCCGGTCGCGCCAGCCCATTCCCGCCCGAGGACTTGCTTGAAACAGGAATCGGAATTTATCTGCGTGGTTTAGGGTTAATAAATCCAGACGATTAAGCTGCTTTCAGGTTTTGCAAGTCGGTCAAGGCGGCAGCCGCGATCTTAAACGATTTAACACGGGCCGCATGGTCGTGGATTTGCCCGGTCAGGATCATCTCGTCAGGCTGATACGTCTCGATCAAACCTTGCAACTGCATCCGCACAGTATCGGGTGCACCTGTCGCTGACACCTTAAGCATCGGTTCAACGGCGCGTCTTAGCCCTTCCCCAATCGTCGCATCAATGTCCTCAACAGGTCGCGGCAACTTGCCCCGTTTGCCAGTGTGCATCCGTGCAAAGGCCTGCTGCATCGATGTACGCAAATAAGCGCCTTCTTCGTCCGTGCCCGCGGCAAAGACGTTGGCAGCCAACATGAAATATGGCTGTTCCAACTGTTTTGAGGGTTTGAAATCACGGCGATAGATGTAGATCGCCTCTTCTAGAGCGGCTGGCGCAAAGTGAGAGGCAAAGGCGTATGGCAGCCCATAATGTGCAGCCAATTGAGCACCGTAAAGCGATGATCCCAAAATCCAGATAGGCACATGCGTCCCCTCACCCGGTAACGCACGGACTGCGGCATCCGGTTTTGGATCGCCCAGATAGCCCATCAACTCAGCCACATCAGCTGGAAAATCATCGCTACCGGTGCGGCGTAGCGCCATGTAAACAGCACCATCTCCGCCCGGTGCACGCCCCAACCCAAGGTCAATTCGATCACCATAAAGCGTGGCAAGTGTGCCGAATTGTTCAGCAATCTGTAGAGGTGCATGGTTAGGTAGCATAATACCACCAGCCCCAACCCGAATAGTTTTGGTATTATTTGCGACGTGGCCAATCAAAACAGACGTTGCCGCACTGGCAATGCCCGCCATGTTGTGATGCTCTGCCATCCAGTACCGATGATAGCCCATGCCCTCGGCCTTTTGCGCCAAGTCGGTCGTGTTGCGCATCGCTTGGATCGCGTCAGATCCTTCAGGCACAGGGGCAAGATCAAGAACAGAGAACTTCATGGGCTGGTTCCTTTTGTTATCCTTAACTTAGGTGCAACGCAGACCATTCGCTAGATGCTTCACAACAAAGAAACGAAAAAGGGCGCACCAACTGGCACGCCCCTTTCCAAAAATCGTAAAGTAAAATTAGCGCTTAGAGAACTGGAAGCTCTTACGCGCTTTCGCTTTACCGTATTTCTTACGCTCAACAACGCGGCTGTCGCGTGTCAAGAAGCCAGCGGCTTTCAACGCGCCACGAAGTGTCGGATTGTACAGCTGCAATGCTTTGGAAACACCGTGCTTAACCGCACCAGCTTGACCAGAAAGACCGCCGCCTTTGACCGTGGCAACCACGTCAAATTCGCCAACAACGCCAGCGATTGAAAAAGGCTGTGCCAAGATCATCTGCAAAACAGGGCGCGCAAAATATTCGTTTTGCGGCTTGCCGTTAATAGTGACCTTACCGGAACCCGGCTTAATCCAAACGCGTGCAACTGCGTCTTTACGTTTGCCAGTGGCATATGAACGACCAAGAGCGTCGATCACTGGTTCACGTGGCGTCAAATCGATTGCAGGTGCAGCAGCGGCTTCGCCGACAACAGCTTGCAAGTCTTCGAGTGTGTTGATTTCGTCAGACATGCTCATGCGCTCCGTGTGTTTTTAGGGTTCATGGCAGCAACATCCAGAACTTCTGGGTTTTGCGCTTCATGTGGGTGTTCGCCACCAGCGTACACGCGCATGTTTGTCATGATTTGACGGCTCAGGCGGTTGCCTGGCAACATACGTTTCACAGCCAAAGTCAAAACACGCTCTGGGAATTTACCCTCGAGGATTTCTTCTTTTGTGCGTGACTTAATGCCACCTGGGTGGCCAGTGTGCCAGTAATGGTGCTCTTGACGTTTGTTACCGGTCAACTGCACTTTTTCAGCATTGATGACGATGACATTGTCGCCGCAATCCATGTGTGGCGTGAATGTTGGCTTGTGCTTGCCGCGAAGGCGCATAGCAATAATCGAAGCCAAACGACCCAACACGATGCCTTCAGCATCAATGATGATCCATTTTTTTTCGATATCTGCTGGTGTTGCAGAAAAGGTTTTCATGGCAGGATAGTCCTGTTTTAGGTTGATGAGGCGACACATGTGACGACTCTGGTATCTGATTGGGCGGTTATAGACGAAGCCCTAACACGGTCAAGCGCTGCAATCATGTTTTAGTTAAGCAAAAACAGTAAGTTAAAAATAAGGTATTATATTACCCCATGACTTTCCTGCGATTCAACCCGCATTCGCCCCCTTGCAATCACATCCAATGACTTGCACATAATTTTAGAATGCTAAATCAACATTATCGAAAAGGAAATTCACGAATATGCCCTCCGACGTCTCCCCATTTCTGGCAACTATTGTTCTTTTGATGGGCGCGACCTTTGTGGGAATGGCCCCCGTCGTGAAATTGATCAAAGTTTACGAGGCCCATCATGAGCTGAAACGAGGCTCTGCCGGTTGGCTTCGTACAATCGCTGGGTGGTCGATGATTGCCTTTTGGCTGATGACCACATGGTTCTTAGCGACCATTGTTGGCGATTGGGCAATGTCAGGCGACCTTTCCGGTGCAGTTGATCGGTCATGGTTGCGATTGCGCATCCTGCTTGAGATCGCAGCAGCCTTAGCGAATTCAGATTAATGGAAACCACAATCGGCGACCAATCTGAACTACAATGCCCCAATTGTGCGGGCCAATGCAGCTATTCACCCGTACACGGCGGCTTGGAGTGTGCAAGCTGTGGTGATGTCCATGATCTGAAAACAGACGATGATCACAAAGCCGCAGCTGAATTTGGATTTGATCCTGCGCTGTCCGAAGATGATCTACCCGATCTTAGCAAAACACGCGCCCACCACTGTAACACCTGTGGCGGTGACGTTCTTTTTACAGGCTCTGCCCTGTCAGAACGTTGCCCCTATTGCGACGGCGCGGTCGTCCTAAGCACACAAGACACTGGTTATCACACAACGGCTTTGATCCCGTTTGAGGTGGATGCCCTCCTTGCCCAACATCAAACCCAAAGATGGGTGAAACGTCGTATCGCCAAGCCCAATGATCTGGCAGGCATTGTCGCAAAAGGTCGAGTTGCAGGCCTTTATGCCCCGTTCTGGACCTTTGACAGCCAAGAGGCTGTGGCATATTGGGCCAAATACACCACAGGCAGCGGCAACAATCGGCGCACACG
>JBLHPE010000072.1:0-12476 GCA_047624005.1 Ascidiaceihabitans sp. | reverse complement strand
CCGTGTCACTGTCGCCTGCGCTGTCCGTCACCGTGTAGCTAAAGCTGCCCGGGCCCGTGTAATCTGCATCCGGCGTAAAGACGTACGTCCCATCGGGTTGCATCACAACCGTGCCATTGGCCGAAGCCTGGTCCGCAACAGCTGTGAATGTAAGGTCATCCCCATCCACATCCGTCGCCGTAACACTCCCGCTGAACACCGTGTCTTCTGTCACAACAATGCTCGTGTCTTGAGCGACAGGGGCATCTTGTACCCCTGCCACCGTGACTGAAATAGTCGCTGTGTTGGTTCCATCTAAGCCAATTGAATTGGTGTAAGAAAAGGTAGTGTCCGTGCCATCTAAGGCATTGAAAAGATTTTCGTTAATGGAGATGAACGATCCATCATTCACCATGTAGGTAAAGCTATCAGTACCGCTGAAATCTGCGTCTGGAACATAAGCGAATGCTCCATCAGGCTGCATCACAACTGTGCCGTTGGTAGGACCTTGGCCTGCAACAATCGAGAACGTAATTGGATCGCCATCTGGGTCAAAGGCAGACACTGTTCCTGTAACGGATGAATCCTCGTTTACGCTGAATACTGCGTCCTGAGCGATCGGGGCATCGTTCACAGCACTTACAGAAACAGTGATTTGCCCAGTGTCAGATACAGCTGTTGATCCTGACCCTTGTGTGACGACATATGTGAACACATCGGTCCCTGAGAAGTCTGCATCAGGCACATAAGAAAATGTACCGTCTTCGTTTATCGTCACCGTGCCGTTGGACGGGTCGGTCGCGACAGCAAAAACCATCGCATCAGTATCGCCGCCTGTGGCAGTCACACGACCACTAATAGGGACGCCATCGGGTAAATCTTCAATACCAGCAACTTCAACATTTTCAGCCGTTGGCGGAAGTATTGAAGGAAGGATGCCATCATTTAAAATGGACGCGTCATCTTCGGGCCCGACGTCCGCTGGCGAAGAATCGTTGTTGTCTCCCTCCGTTGGGGAGGGCTGTGGTGGCAAATCTTGAGGATCACCACTTGGGTCAGTGCCACCATCGTCTGGTGTCGGCAAAGGATCGACGGTTTCTGTAATTGGCGTAGGATCAGTTTCTACACCACTGCCCAGTTCCACGAATGTCTCACCCGCTTCAACCCGCAATATCGCTGACTGAAAGGCTGAAAAGGCGTCTGCAAGCAATTCGGAATCCGTTGCCAGATCAGAAGATGTACGCACCACCTCGCGTGTTTGACCGTCAATAGGGGAAATGATCCACTGTGTGTCGGTCGTGGTAATTGTTGCAATCAAATTGCCATCCAGATCCGTCATTACGATCGAACCAATTGCGCCATCGAAGTCGCGATTAAGCGACACATTCAATGTAGCCACCCCATCAACCATCTGTATGTCAACTTGTACGGTTGTACCGCGTATACCCAGTGTGGCAGTGGGCGTATTCACATCCATATCGCCAGTTTTGGCGACCTGACCCGCAATAAACACAAATCCACCGGTCAGAAGGGTAAAACTGCCAGCATTTTCGCTGCCTTCAGGATCATAGATCAAAGTATCGATCACCATCCGTGAAGATTGCGCGAGCGAAAAGATGGTTCCATCACTAAAGGTAACCGATGTTTTTCCGTCTATGGTCGTAGACAAAATATCATTTTGATAAATTTTGAGGCCGACGGTGAGGTCTTCGACAGTGCCATCAATGCGTTGTACAGTTGCAAGTCCAGACACCGCTTCAACCTGCCCAATGGGTGTCGAGGTTGCTCCTCCGCCGGACTGGGCATATTGTGCGTCCAAGTTGGAGCCCGCCAAACGCGCCGCCAATGCGCCAGGTAGAACAGCGCCATTGGCCGCTACTAGGTCAGCAGGTGTCGCGGTAAGAAAATAGTCCGGTAAGGTAAAAACTGGCGCGCCTTGTTCAGACAATACTAGATCTTGGCCTACGCGATCATATTGCGCCTCAAAAAGAGCAACGCCATCGGGAAGCGTCAGGGCCCCTGTATCTTGGGCAACGTGTTGCTGAACGATATCGTCTGCAGCACCTTTCGGAGCTTCAAAATCACGAGCCATACGCAAATTCCTAATTTAAAAATCAGTCGAATATTTAGTATCTAATTTTCAAACTTATAACAGAAAGCACTGATACCGAAAATCACTTGATTGCCTTTTGACCTAAAAATTGTCCAATAACATCTGCCAAAACACGTTGGGCGGGAAGAAGTGCGTGGTCCGCGATGCAACACTGCGAAAACGAGGGTTTTCAGTGTTAAAATTTGTTTGGGAAGGTAGCATTACAGCGTCAAAGGCCGTCAATTACTAAGTAATAAATAATGATTCGTTTTCGCATGATATAAATTTTGATGAATGGCTTTAAAATGAAATGGTTTGAACGAAAATTTGGATGGGGCCGTCTTGCAGGTTTCGTGTTGCTGGGCCTGCTAATTGCATTACGCATCGCTGATCCGGTTTTTGTAGAGCGTTTGCGCCTACAAGCATTTGACACCTACCAACAAATTAATCCGCGCGAACGCGGTGCAACTCCAGTTGTGATCTTGGATGTGGATGACCGAAGCCTAGCAGAAGTTGGGCAATGGCCCTGGCCGCGCACCGCGATTGCCGATCTAACAAACAAAGCGATGCAAGCTGGCGCTGCTGCGGTCGCTTTCGATATCATTTTTTCGGAATCTGACCGTCTTTCGCCTGAAAATTTCGTACTCGACAACCCGGGCCTGTCTGAAGCTGTTCAGGCCGAACTGTTGAAATTTCCGCCCAACGATGAGGTGCTAGCACAAGCATTTTCTACTGCACGGGTTGTGGTCGGCCAAACCAGCGTACGCAACGCTAAATTAGGTGGAATGACGGGTCCAGCACCTCTTAAAGTACCACACGCTATTTTAGGACCAAATCCGGATCGTTTTCTTTTGAAATTCCCACAATTGATCCAAAATCTTGAAATTTTGGAAAATGCAGCGTCTGGCCATGGGATGTTCACAGTTTTCCCAGATCCCGATGGAATTTACCGCCGTTTGCCCATCGTCATGCAGGCAGAGGGGGCCTACCGCCTTGGGCTTTCCATTGAATTGCTGCGGGTTGCCACTGGGGGGGACGCATTTGCCATCCGCTCGAATGAAGCAGGAATTGACGGCGTCGTCGTCGCCCGCCAATTGATCAAAACCGCGCCGGATGGAACCGCTTGGAATAACTTCTCACCTAGTGACAGGGGCCGCTATGTTTCTGCGGTTGATTTGTTGAATGGAACATTGCCACCCGGTCGTCTTGCCGGGCATTTGGTACTGGTTGGCACCTCTGCAATTGGATTGGAAGATTTTCGCGCCACGCCTCTTGGTGTGTCTATGGCTGGTGTTGAAATTCATGCGCAGCTTCTGGAGAATATCCTTGGGAAATCTTTGTTGCTTCGCCCCAATTATGCAATCGGTTTGGAACTGGCGTTCATCGCGAGCATGTCTTTGATGATTATCGCGCTCGCACCATTGCTGTCGGCCAGTTATCTCTTGCTAACAACAGGTGTTCTGATTGGTGGGGCTTTGGGCAGTTCTTTTTACCTCTTCACGGATTCATTGCAATTGATCGACCCCACCTTCCCAGTGATAGCCGTCTTTTTATCTGCCGTCCTGATGCTGAGTATCAATTATATCCGCGAAGAAGTGCAAAAACGCCAGATTCGGGGGGCCTTTGGTCAATACGTATCGCCTGATCTTGTGGCAGCACTGGCCGAAAATCCTGAGCAGCTACAATTGGGTGGCGAACGTCGCGAACTGTCCATCCTGTTTACGGATGTACGAGGGTTCACAACAATATCTGAAAGCTTCAAGGAAGATCCGACCGGACTTACCACTTTGATGAACCGTTTTCTGACGGTTATGTCGGACGCAATTATGATCAAGGGTGGAACAATCGATAAGTTCATGGGCGATGCCATCATGGCATTTTGGAATGCACCATTGGATGAAAAGGACCACGCCCGTCTCAGTTGTGCTTCGGCTTTGCTGATGTTGCGCGACATTGACAACCTCAACGCGCAACAAGCCGAAGAAACAGGGGGCAAGGCTGTCTCAATCGATATTGGGATCGGCATTAACACCGGCGATGCGGTTGTTGGCAACATGGGCAGTGACAAGCGATTTGATTACAGCGCACTTGGCGATCCTGTGAACCTTGCCTCGCGACTGGAAGGTCAAACAAAATCTTACGGTGTGGATATCATCATCGGTGCCACCACACGCAATCTGGTCGAAAGGGATTATGCGGTGATCGAGCTGGATCTTATTCAGGTGAAGGGCAAGTTGTTGCCAGAACATATTTACGCCCTGATGGGGGACGAAGCCGTAAAGAATACCCCTGAGTTTGCAAACCTTGTGGTTGCCAATGAGGCGATGATCGAAACGTATCGCAGTCAAAATTGGGAGACAGCGCTCGAGGCCGCGAAGGGGGTACGCGCTGCTGGCAATGAATTGTCGATCGATCTAGAGTTTTACGCCAACCTTTACGAGGAACGCATTGGAACATTCCAGCACGCGCCGCCACCATCAGATTGGAACGGCGTCTTTGTCGCGACAAGCAAGTGATTAACGCTCGCGCAAGGCTTCAGCCTGCGCGCGCCGCAACGGTTTCAAAAGATAGTTCAGCACAGTTTTTTGCCCTGTTTGAATATCCAAGCTGGCGGTCATACCTGGCGTAACAGGCAGTGGATCATCAGCCTGCCCCAGAAAATTTGTTTGGGTACGGACAACAACCTTAAAAAATTCTCGCCCTTCAGGATCAGTAATCGTGTCCGCCCCGATACGGGTTACATCGCCCTCTAGCGCGCCATAAACCAAATAATCATAGGCGGTGATCTTTACCGACACTTTGTCACCCGGTTTGATGAATGCTACATCGCTGGGCAAAATGTTAGCCTCTATAAGTAAGCCATCATCGCTGGGCACGATTTCGACAACAGGTGCGCCAGGCTGAATAACCGCGCCTAAAGTGGTCACGCTCAAACGATTGACGGTGCCCCGAACTGGTGCACGCAACTGTGTACGCAACACACGGTCATCGGCGGCTTTCAAAATCTCGCGCACGACGGCCAGTTCAACTTGCACGCGCGCTAACCTTTCACGGGCTGACAATATATATCTTGATCTGGCGGCTTCGATTTCGCTGGTGGCCTGAGCCAACGCAGCCTCCAATCGGAAACGTGATGCAGTTCCAACAGCCAAATCGCCCCGCATTTCTGCAAGCCGTGAATTGATCCGCAATAGTTCAATGCGTGGTGCAACGTTCTGCGCCACATGTTTTGATATCAACGCCTGCTCTTCACTCAGCGGCGCAATGACCGCCGCACGTTTGACCAACAGGGCTTCTAATTCAGCCAACTCACTGCGCCTTTGTGCCAAAGCACCATTCAAAACGGCCAATTCAATCTCGAATTGCGTTTTACGGGAATAAAACACTTCCTTTTCCACCGCAGTCGCCAGCGGGTGGGCTGCTATGAATGCCGCATCATAGTTCAATTCTGCCCGTGCTGTTGCCTCGGCTTCCAGACGCACTTGCTCCGCCAAAAGCGCTGTTTCCTGCTTTTGCAATTC
Organism: Ascidiaceihabitans sp.; assembly: GCA_047624005.1. Taxonomy (GTDB): domain Bacteria; phylum Pseudomonadota; class Alphaproteobacteria; order Rhodobacterales; family Rhodobacteraceae; genus Ascidiaceihabitans. The sequence goes on along the minus strand of JBLHPE010000072.1, from coordinate 6,884 downwards.
ACCCTGTTTGGATTGAAATCCAGTATCATCGATTTGCATCAAGACTTGACCCGCCTCAACGATATCTCCTTCAGAGACACCGATTTCACGGACTATTCCACCCTCTAGGCTTTGAACAACTTGCAATTGCGATGATGGGATTACACGCCCTGTCCCACGGGTTACTTCCTCGATTTCGAACAAGTAGGCCCAGATCAGGAAGCCAAAAGTGATCGATGCGATCATGAGCAACAGCGCCCAACGGCTTTGATACATCGGGCTTTTTCCAGCGGCCCCAATGTTGTTCACATATTCTTCTTCAACCTGACGCACGAACATCGGTTTATCCTTTGCTCTTATCTGTGACCTGGTTTTCAGTCAGCCGCTTCATCACGGTTTCTTTGCTCCCATCAAGCACTTTGCGGCCTGCATCCAAAATAACACAACGATCGGCAATGGCAGACAGTGATTGGCGATGCGTCGACAGGATCAGCGTGGTGCCATTTGCATTCAATTCTTTCAGGCGCGCGCAAACGATGCGTTCCATTTCCTGATCCATTGCGTTTGTCGGCTCGTCTAGGAACAATAGCTTGGGCGATTTCAGCAGTACCCGCGCCAGAACCAACGCCTGCGCCTGACCGCCAGACAAACGGCTGCCATTTTCAGAGATCTGCATCTCCAAACCACTAGAACTGCCGGCGACAAAGGCGCCAAGCCCTGAATAATATAGCGCCTTTTCAATCTCGTCCTGACTGGCATCAGGGCGGGCCAGCAAAAGGTTTTCGCGCAACGATCCGGTAAACAAATCACATTTCTGCGGCAGATACCCAATACCGTCACGCAATTCCGCGCGGTCATATTGATTTAACCCAAAGCCATCCACCCGGATCGATCCCTGTTGCGGTTCAATCAGGCCGCACAGCAATTTTCCAAGGGTCGTTTTGCCCGAACCAACACGCCCCAAAAGGGCAATGCATTCCCCTGGCGCAATGCTTAACGACAACTCATGAAGCGCAGGAACCTGTGTGTCGGGATAGCTAAAGGTGACACCTGATAGTTCCAGCGCCGCTGATTTAACCCGCAGATGGGACCGCACAGTTTTAGGTTTATCCCCCTCAAGTTCCATCATCTCGTTCAGTGAGCGAAGGGATTTAATCACATACTGCAAACGGAAAGTGGCCTGAGCAATTGATGACAGTGGTGCAAGGGCGCGCCCCGACAAGATCGAAGCCGCAATGAGTGCGCCGATGGTAATTTGTCCTTCAAAGATCAAATAAACGCCCCAAACGATAATCCCGATGCTCACCGCTTGCTGAATGAACATTGTAGAATTGATCGAGAAATTGGCCCAAAATCTTGCGCGTGCCGTGACCCGAGCGGTTGCTGCAATTGCAGTTTCCCACTCCCGCTGCATGATCCCCTCAGCATTCAGTGTCTTGACCGTTTCTACACCTTGCAGGCTTTCCATGAGTACCGTTTGACGCCGACTGGCCAATTGCACCGCACTTTGCGCCGTCGCATCAATGGCAGAACGACAAATCCATGCGATGATCAACACCACCGGAATGGCTAGCATGGGCAAAAATGCCAAGGGCCCAACAATCGCATGCAGAACGATAAGAAAAAGAGCAATAAAAATCAGATCGAAAAAGGAGACGAAGGTACTGGACGCGAAGAAGTCTTTGACCGTTTCATATTCCCGTATCTGGCCAGCCAGCGCGGCAGAACCACCTTGTCGCGTCAAAAGGCCCAAATCTAAAGCATGGCGATATAAGGAGGCTCCCACCTTGAGGTCGATGCGTTGGCTTATCGTCTCAATCGTTGCCAGCCGAACCGTGCGCAGCAGCAACTCTGCGCACACCGCCAGTGCCACTCCGATAGCCAAAGTCCAAAGTGTGACAAAAGACAGATTGGGAATGACCTTATCATAGACATTCATGGTGAACAGGGGCAGCGCCAACCCCATCATATTAAGCAGAAATGATGCCAATATCACTTGTAGCCATGACGTCCAATGAGATCGTACTGGAGCCCAGAACCAATGTCCGGTTCGCTGCGCTTTTACGCCTGTGGGGCTTTCGGAGTCCTCAAAAGTGACCAACATCACTTCTCTTGTAATCCGTTTTTGAAGATCTTGGGTCGTACCAGACTTCTTGGCCATCTGGTCGGAGGGATCAAGCCAGGTCACTTGCCCTGTTGCCTTGTCCATGCCAATAAGGATCAATAGGCCGCCGTTTTTTTCAAAAAGCACAGAAGGCAGCACAATCGGATCAAGATGGCACAGTTTTTTGCCAAACAGGGTATTTTTCAACCCAACGGCTTCTAGCATCCTACCCAAGGGGCCGGATTGGTTCAGATCCACCTCGCCACTCAGACGGGACGTGACCGCGCACTTAGAATAAGGTTGCGCAAAAAAAGATGCGAACCAACGCACAACATCATGCCCCAAATCTGCGTCCGCCGCATGCATATCCAGAGTCGTCATTTATCGAACAGAAAGCGGCCCTTGCCAATTACATCACGTGGCTTTTGTCCCTCACGTGGTGCGATCTGCGCAGCCATGACACGGTCGCTGTTTTTGACACCAAAGTGTTGCGCCAACTTGCTTTGCGCCGCAAGCGCACGGTATCCCGAGTATGACAAGATTGCAGATGCATTCACCTGCTCAAATCGTGCATTGTTTAGCCGATTAACCGCGATCATTAAATCCAGAATACTGCGTGTTGCCAATTCGAATTCGCTTTCAAATATTCCGAGCATACGTTCGGTTGCATTGGCTTGTGACGTCAAAACATCCCTTCGGACCATGTTCATCTGAAAAGCGCTCCATGCGATTGTAGCCAATTCCTCCACATCACGCACAACCGACATCCGCTCGTACAGCGCCACGTTCTTACGCTCGCTCAGGCCCAAGCGGCGCTCCTGGCGTTTGCCACCATACAACTGCCAAGACACCCCAAGACCAACAAAGCCACGCGTCTCGGATCCCGTCGATCCGTCAAGATTTCTACCTGTAGACGCACCGGCTCTTAGTTTTATCTGGGGGGCATATTCGGCCTCTGCGACGTTCTGTTCAAACCCGCGGACGTCTACGTCGGCTGCCGCGATCTTCACACGATAGCTGTTTCGTATACTCGCTTTCACATACTCTTCCATCGAGGCAGGCGGACGCACAGGCTTAGGTAGCTTAAAGTTTGCGTGCGCAGGTTTTCCAACCAGGCGTTTATAACGGGCCATGGATTCCGCTAGCCGACGCTCGATATCAGCAGTCATTGCCTTGGCGGAGTATATTGCCATTTCAATTTGGACCCTATCCCCTGCGGGCAAACGGCCCCCCTCAACTAGGGTTTCAGCCTGTCTGGAAATTTTACGCAGACGTCGTTGGTTAGTTTGTGCCACGCCTAAAAGACGTTGCTGACGTCCGATGTTGATGTATTGTTCTGCAACCATCAACGCCATGGTTTCGGATGCATCCAAAACTTCAAATGCACTTTGATCAACACGTGCAGCAGCCGAATAAACCTGATTAGCGCGCGCAAACCCGTCGGAAAGCGTCAATTCAGCAACGACGCCAATTTCTGAATTAAGCTTTGCGCGACTATTGTCCGCAGTGGACAAACTACTGGCATTATCAACATATTCGGTGCCGGCATCACCAGACAACGTGACAGTCGGCAGGAAAGCGGCTTCTTCGTACAAAAGGTCGTATGTAAGAGCGCGAAAATTTGCGTCTGCTGCCTTTAGTTTCGGATTAGAAGTCAACGCTGTTTGAACGGCAGATTTCAAACTATCGGCGAAAACAGCCGCTGGTGTAACAAAAAGGGCAAGCATTCCTGCTGCCAAAAACGAGGTAATTTTCATAGCGGCTTTCTAATGTCGACCGCGTTTTTTCACACGAATCTGATAGTACAAATAAAATTTAGACACTCTTTTAACAAACAGAAAAAAATCATTAAAAACTTCGCACCTAGGTGCTTTATATTGCTGAAACATAGTCTACCAAACAGCTCCATGACAAGGAATGACTTCAAAAATGGGCCTACTTTTAGTAAAGTTAACTCAAGTTTCCACGCAGGCGAGAATGTTTCCACGCAAACGCGAATAATTGACAGCGACATCATTTATTTTGTTCTATCGAGACAGTTAACACTGCAACCGATTCAGCTTAATTGAGTGCATCCCCACTACCTGAGATAGCATACTTATCAAGGCTACTAAGTCCTTGCCAAAACAGAACTTTGACACGTAGCTTTCGACAACTTATGAACTGAGCGCGACGACACGCATTAAATCTGACCGAGCGTCATTAGACCCTGCATTATCAGCGGACTAAGCCTGCCGCTCTTCGACAGTAATATCCTTACTCTATCGGTAGGACAACGGAGCGCCAATATGATCCTAGATGGCAAGCCTTTGGTGCCAGACTTTCCTGATGCACCAAAAGAAATTAGCATTTATCAGGCGATTGGTATTCTAGGGGTATTAAAAAAACCCGCCAGCACTCAGAATCTAATGCTTCATTGCCGCATTGCCGATCCAGTCGTGCGCGTTTGGGCCCTATCCTCAATTTTGCTCAAGACCAAAACGGTCCGTGGCCCGCTTCTTGATGCCTGTATGCAGGCGGCACATTATAGTTCGTACGTGCGGAACCTTCTTGTTCCCTTTTTATTAAAATCGTTACGGTTTGACCTGATCAATCTCATCCAAGAACTAGAGAAAAAAACCAGCGCCGAAAACAGCACGTTGAACGGGCTGTTGTGTCAGGCAATGATCAGCAATGATTATCAGGCGCAGGTTACGATGCATGAACGACTGTTCCTACACACTGGGAACATCCGACATGTGAACCAAGCACGCGACGTTGCCTCAATGCGCTTGAATTGGAAGGACGCACTTAAGCATCTGCTGCGCAGTATTTTCACCCACGCAGAGCCACTTCAATCGAGCATCATCGGTCTGTTGCGCATGTTTGAGGCGGAAGATGCACGGGCAGAGTTCAAAACCCTGGTTCAGGTTATAAAACCAAATGAAGATATCATGTTAGCTGTGGTTTATGGTGCCGCCCAACTGCAATACTGGGACAAAAATTATGAACGCGCGATTCACATTTTAGAAGAATCTGGTGCGCTCGAACAAACTATGGTCCGAATGTCATCTAGGCTCAGAAACCTTGTCGCAAATTGCTACGAAAAAATGGGCCGGTTTCAAGATGCCGCCGATTGGTTTCAAAAACAAAATGATGCAGTGACCAAGAAGACCCCGAAACCGAATGACTTCATTGAACAGGTCGAAAAGCGGGCGCAATGGAATATTCCAGGTTTGGTGCCAGATCCTAACGATACTCATTTTATTATGACCGGCTTTACGCGTTCGGGCACCACATTGTTAGAAAATGTGCTGGCCTCACATCCAGAGGTGGTCACCTGCGAAGAAACTCTGTCTTTCAACAAATCGCTTCATACCGCGTTCCACTTGGATCTCTCTGAGGATCCTAAAAAGACCAATTTTGGGTTGCGCGCCTTATTCAACAGAAACCTATACTATCAAGAACTGAACCGCTTTGTGGACAAGCCAAGCCCAAAGGTAATTATTGATAAAACTCCGATGATGGGTGCCAGCATCAAATACTTAGAAAAGTTGATGCCTAAAAAGCGCTACATCTTTTCTATCCGGCATCCCTATGACGTTGTGCTCTCAAACTACAAACAGATTTATAATCAAACAGTCGAGATGGTGGCGTTTAACCAAATTTATGAATCCTGCGTGCAGTATGACTTCGTCATGCGCAATTGGTTTGATGTTTTTCCGGGGGAAGACGAGCGGGTTTTTTATGTGGTTTATGATGAATTAGTGAATGACTTCGAAACGGTCATTCGCGGAACTTTGGATCATCTAGGCGTTGCCTGGTCCGACGAAGTGAGCACATTCACAGAGAGTTCATCGAAACGGGCGGTACGCACCCCGAGTTATGCCAAGGTACGCCAAGGACTCGGGATCGGAGTTCAATCGACACGTCACAATTACGATTTCTTGTTCGATGATAAGTGCCGGAAACTGCTTGATCCCTGGGTTGAGCGGCACGGATACACCGACTGAACACAGCGAGGCTGTCACATTTCATCAATCCCTAAATTGCTTTGTCACGCTAACTCGGATGAACAAAAAAACCGGCCTAAAAAGTAGCCATGCGACGCTATTCCGACAAATCATTTCCAGACGTTTATGTCGCCCCTGCCCCGTGGAAAACCTTCTTATCCTCCGTAAAGCCAGGAACGATCAGAACAGACCTCGGAAGCCTTCAATCTTGGCATTGCTGAAAGAAGCGTTTTGATATTTTTAGGCTGGTCCGATTTGCTCAGCCTTGCCAAGACTTCGAACGATTGAAGTCCACCATCTTCACCCACAGGTCAGGGTTACCCGTTGAAATGTAGCTTCAATCCGGGGCTGGCCCAGCGGGTGTGGTAAAGGCATCCAGTCCCAGACGCCGTGATCCACACGTCCCGCATGTCCGCTCCACCAAAACAGATATTCGTGATGTAGGGATCGCCGGGCACCTCAATGAATGTGACGGGGCTACCATCAGTTGGCACCACGCTGATACCGCCACGCATCAATGTTGCGACGCAAATTTGGCCGTCCGCTTGCACAGCAAGGCTGTCGAGCAATTGATATTCAGGCAGTGTGGCCAGCAACCTACCTGGCATCTTGAAAGACAGCGGCGCTATTTCACCGGGCCCAATCAGATCATAACTCCAGACGCGACCAGTCCGTGTTTCGGCAGAGCTATGCTTGAATTTGGGTGACGCGCATCATCAGGCGGCGTGGTTTTCGGTGTCACCGGTCACTTCGACACCATCGTTGAATTTGATACCATCGATGACTTTTGGCAACTGGTTTCTGCCCTT
>JBLHPE010000071.1:0-13040 GCA_047624005.1 Ascidiaceihabitans sp. | reverse complement strand
CGGAGCGGGCGCAAACCTTGTCGATTTCATCCAAAAACACGATGCCATTTTGCTCAACAGCCTCTAACGCGGCGCGGGTGACAGTTTCGTCGTCCAATAATTTGTCGGCCTCTTCGCCGATCAACACTTCATAGCACTCCGATACTTTCAGTTTGCGACGTGTCGTGCGCGCACCCATGGCTTTGCCAAAGATATCGCCAAGGTTCATCATGCCCATGCCACCACCCGGCTGGCCAGGGATATCCATTTGAGGAAACGGGCTTGAGGTATCAGCGACCTCCAACTCAATAACCGTGTCGTCCAACTCACCAGACTTTAATTTCTTGCGGAACATCTCGCGCGTGCCTTCGCGGGCATCTGTACCGGCGATAGCATCTATTACGCGTTCCTCGGCAGATTGATGAGCCTTCGCTTTGACGGCTTCGCGCATCAGATCGCGGGTCATGGTGATTGCGCTGTCCATCAGATCACGAATGATCTGTTCCACATCGCGTCCTACATAACCAACTTCGGTAAACTTAGTCGCTTCAACCTTCAGAAACGGTGCATTTGTCAATTTCGCCAAACGACGGCTAATTTCAGTTTTACCAACACCAGTTGGGCCAATCATCAGAATGTTTTTCGGATACACCTCGTCCCGCAAATCATCTGACAACTGTTTGCGGCGCCATCTGTTGCGCAGGGCTACCGCCACAGCACGTTTGGCGTCGTTCTGACCGATGATAAAGCGATCAAGTTCTGAAACAATTTCTCTGGGCGTAAGGTCGGTCAAGGCGGCATCCTGCGTTTGAAAGGTCACAATTTATGTAAGCGTTGGGCACAGGAACGCAACCAAGAACACGAAACGATACTGCGCAATCACGTATTGGCGAGGGGGCTAGTGCCAAAGTACCCGACATGTATGTTGTCGCTAATGCAAACGAAACTCAGGAGAAGTCTTATGAACCGTCGCTTTTTTCTTAATCTTTCGGTGGCCGCTGGTGCTGCTGCGGTAACCACTCCCGCCTTTGCTGGTGGACATGGTCGTCTGGCGGAATTCAAAGGTGTAAACAACCACGTCACAACGGGCCGCGTTGAAATTGCCAAAAAAGACGGTGGCTATGTAATCAACTTGCTTGATGATTTCACGTTTGATGGCGCACCTGACCCAAAAATCGCGTTGGGTAACAACGGCTATGACAAATCCACTTTGATGGGCCTTTTGAAGAAAAACAACGGTTCTTCTTCTTATACTGTCCCAGCGGGCATTAACCCTGACGACTTCAACGAAGTTTGGGTTTGGTGCGAAAAGTTTAACGTCGGTCTAGGCGTTGCTAAATTCTGATTAAGTCGCTTTCTTAATCGTCTCAACAGTCAGTTTGCCGTTGGTATAAACGCAAATATCAGCGGCAATCGCCATTGCATCACGTGCAATTTCTTCTGCATTTCGGTCACTGTCCATCAGCCCACGTGCTGCTGCTAAAGCAAAGTTGCCGCCCGACCCGATAGCCGCAACATTGTGTTCAGGTTCCAAAACATCCCCAGCACCTGTGATGATCAGCAATTCTGTGCCGTCCGTTACGATCAACATCGCCTCTAGTTTCTGAAGATACTTGTCGGTGCGCCAATCTTTAGCCAGCTCGACAGATGCGCGTGCCAATTGACCGGGTGTCGCTTCCAATTTGGCCTCTAGCCGCTCAAGTAGTGTAAACGCGTCTGCTGTTGATCCTGCAAACCCGCAAACCACATCAAATCCACCAGGCGACAAACGTCGTACCTTTCGCGCAGTCCCCTTAATGACCGTTTGGCCAAGAGAGACTTGGCCATCACCCGCGATCACAATGTCGTCGCCTTTTTTGACACCGATGATTGTGGTGCCGTGCCAGCCGGGGAACTCTTCGCGTGCCATGTGTCTCTCCTTAAACGTGTTGTTGGATAATATGGCGGTGCGTGTCCAAAGTCACAAGAGCAACAGACTTGTCGGCGTCACATTGAACACATAGCGTCTGGCAATGGATCAGCAAAAGACAGTTCAATTTTTTATGGAGAAAGGATTGTGCGAAAGTGCGCAATCTGGTCAGCACAATTTTATCAATAAAGTTGCTGGAATTCTGAAAAAATCTCAATTTAGGGTCGATTTTTGCGATATTCGTGATCGAAAGGCTTTTGATCCAACCGCCCGTTCGTTGACACACATGAAAGCGTCGCCTTCTCCAAATGGATTGACGTTCCGGCGGGTTTATCACTATCCGTTTTGGCAAATCGATAGCTCTGATAAACGTTGGGACTGGGATGTTGCCAAGTTTTTATTCGATCCGACATTGATCGAGGGGAATGAAGCCGACCGTTTTTATAATTTTTGGCGCAAGCGGTTGTTCGATAAAGCAATGCCCAAGGACGACGATGGGTTTATCTATGTTCCTTTGCAGGGACGTCTTCTGGAACGGCGTTCTTTCCAATACTGTTCCCCGATCGAGATGATCGAACGAACTATGGCGACGTTTCCAAAGCGCAAGATAATCGCGACCCTGCATCCAAAAGAAACGTATTCAAAGCCAGAATTGGCAGCGGTTGAACTGCTGGAGCAAACATATAAAAATCTTGAACTGCGCTTAGGCCAAATGGATAACTTGCTGGACCGTTGTGCGTTTGTGGTTACGCAAAACTCTAGCGCTGCTTTTAATGGTTATTTCTTCGGCAAACCTGCGGTTCTTTTTGGTAAAATTGATTTTCATCATATTGCGCTGGATGGAATTGAGGTCGATAGCTTTGAAAAAATCAGCGCCCATCAACCAGATTACGCGCGATACATTTACTGGTTTTGGCAAGAACAGTCGATCAACGCGGGCCACCCTATGGCGATGCGTAAAATAGAAGATCGCTTTAGAAAATATGGATGGATCAAATGAAAAGGCACCCGCGAACGGATGCCTTTTCATTTTCAAATAGTTTCTGGTTTAAATCGAGTCTTCGATCCAGCTTTTCAGCGCTGCCTTAGGCTTTGCGCCAGCCATGTTGGCAACAACTTGACCGTCTTTAAGAATGAACAGCGCGGGAATGCCGCGTACGCCCATTTTTGCAGGAGAGTTTGGGTTATCATCGACGTTCACTTTGACGATTTTAACTTTGCCGGCCAACTCGTCAGATAGTTCTTCGAGTGATGGGCCGATTTGCTTGCACGGGCCACACCATTCGGCCCAGAAATCCACCAAAACGGGGATGTCTGAATTTGTGACTTCGGCTTCGAACTGTGCGTCTGATACTGCAACTGTTGCCATTTGGCTTCTCCTGAGGGTCTGAATTCTAGGGTTTGAACTTATGTACCAGCGGCCCAAAGGTCAAGATATGGTGAGGTTGTTAGCGCATCTGTCACAAGATCGTGTGGTAACATCATCAGTTGTTGGGTGTTGGTCCATAAAATCCCAGTCTGTATTTCATGGTTTGGATAGATTGCTCGCAACGCTGTCGCATAAGCACCCATTTGACGAAGCAGGCCAATCGGGCAATCTTTCGCAAATGAAGTTATGGCGCGATTGGTTTTGAAATCTATCGCGATTAACTTTGTATCGGTGACGATCAAACGATCAATGGTCCCGTGAATGCGCTGGGCACCGATAGGGGCGGTAATCGAAACTTCCGCCAGTGTGTCGTGTCCAAATATATGTTTCAGATTATCTGTGTCCAAAACGGTAGTTGCTTCGGTTTTGGCTTGTTCTTGTAGGTCAATGGACAGTCCAAAATGTTGATGCGCAATCTTGCTTGGATGCTCAAGATGCCAGTGCACTAAACTGCCGTAGGACAGGGCCGTTTCCTCATCCATTCCCAGATCAGCGGCAAGGGCTTTAGCCCCACCAAGATCAGAGGGTGAAAGTGTTTTATTGGTCTCGGTTGGATCAACGGGTTTTGTCGTATAAAACGGCTCTAACGCAGGGGTAATCATCGAAGATGTGGTTTTTTGTTCAAGGTTTGGTGCGTCCCAATCACCGTGTTCGACACGTAAGATCGGGCCCACCTCTGGCATTGATGCTGTGACAGCGTTCGAGTGTTCCATCGCACTTTGAACGGTATGATACCACGACGGTTCTGATTTGCCCAAATCGCCAGCGGCCACGATCATCAGCCATTTTTCCGCACGACTTAGCGCGACATAAAGCAGGCGTAACTGTTCGTTGCGCTGGGCGTCTTTCATTTCATCCAAGGCATCACGCATTGTTTGCGGCGCTTCACCTTCGCGGGCCTTCCAGACAGGGACGTCGCCCATTTTGACAACTTCGCTTTTGACCTGAATGTCACGCCGCCCCGTATCGGGCAAAATAACAATGGGTGCTTCTAACCCTTTTGATCCATGGACAGTCATTACCCGAATTTGGTCAGATGCGCTATCGATCTGGCGCTTGATGTTAAGATCATCCGCTTTCATCCACACGATGAACCCTGTCAGGCTGGGGACAGCTGTCCGCTCATAAGCCAAAGCTTGGGACAGCAAAGCGTTGATGCTATCTTCGGCTTCGGCCCCAAGACGGCCAAGTAATTTTCGACGACCGTCATGACGGGTCAAAATACGCTCAATTAAGTCGTAGGGACGCAAGAAGTCGGCGTTGTCACGAAGATCACGTAAAACAGGTACCGTATCGGGGAAATCTGCGGAACGATCCCGCAGATTTTGCCAAAGATGTTCTTGGGTTCTATGATGTGCAACGTTGAAAAGCTGCTGTTCAGTCCACCCAAAAAGGGGTGACTTCAGAACGGTTGCCAAAGAAAGGCTGTCCTCAGGCGTGGCTAAAAACGACAGCAAAGCACCAAGGTCGCGCACAGCCAGCTCTGCACCCACCTTCAGGCGATCCGCACCGGCAATCGGCAAAGATTGCTCCTTACAGGCGCGAATAATTTCGCGGAAAAGCGCTGATCGTCGCTGCACAAGGATCAGAAAATCGCCGGCTTTGATGGGTCGCTTTACGACAGTTCCGTTTGGTCCATCATCTGGAATTGTATGCTGGTCTTTGATCAACTTCGCGATTGCGCGGGCAATCTGATCGGCTAAAACAACCGTGTGATGTTTTGAACTACGTCGATCAATAGGGTCATACCATTCGCGGTCATCGTCATCTTCCAATTTCTCGACCACAGGCCATAAATCTACGCGGCCCGGAAGGTCAGCTTTGAAAGCGATATGTTTTGAATCCTGAACAAAGCCCGCTTGCGTGCGGTTATCAAAAGTTTGATCGACCATGCGCAAAATGGCGGCTGAAGACCGGAATGAGAAATCCAATGTGGTCTCTTGAAAGGGGGCACCAATAGCGGCGAATTTTTCCTTAAACTCAGCCTGCATTCTGTCGAATTCGCGTGGGTCGGCCCCTTGAAACGAATAGATCGATTGCTTCTTGTCACCGACCACAAATAACGTCCGCTCGATCCCTTCACGGGCCCCCTGTCCGGTCGAAAATTCCTCGGCCAGTTTGCGGATAACATCCCACTGGTCGGGGCTGGTATCTTGGGCCTCGTCCACAAGGATATGATCTATGCCGCCGTCAATTCGGAACAAAACCCATGCTGCAACTTTTTCGTCGTTCAAAAGGTTGCGGGCTTTTAAGATTAAGTCGTCAAAATCAAGCCACCCACGGACCAACTTTGCTTGCTCGTAACGCGCTACAAAAGCGCTTGCGAAGTCGTGCAAAACTTTTGTGCGCCGCGCCGATTGTAGTGCCAATCGCTTCTCGCGCGTGTCCTCGATCCGTAACATGAACGCTTCAATTTGGGGCATCAACGCCTCAATGTTGGCTTGTGTAGCCTTGGTCGGAAACGACCCTAACTTAGCCGAAAAAGGGTCCTTTGCGCCTGGACCAGTCAGAAAAACACTTTCTAAAACAGGCAGTGATTTGATCGAAAGTACACCTACCAGCTTTAACTTTTCGCCTGCTTTTGCATCATTGCCGCCTTTGCCGACTAAGATCGGAATGAGGTGGTCAATTAATTGACGTTCGCCACCTTGAAACGCATAGGCCTCGATTACGTTTTCGTCCAAATTCGGGGCCTGACCAAATAATGCTAAACACGCATCCCACGTCGTTGGATGGGCAAAGGCGGCCCGGTGCCCAACGATTTCTTGGGTCAGCCGTAAGAAATCCTCGCCAGAATATTGATTGGCTAGGGCAGTAACCAATCCGACATCGGGCCCATCGGCCATCATATCAACGATCTCACCACGCAAAAGATCGGCGGCGCGTTCTTCGATTTCGGTGAATTGCGGACTTACATCTGCCTCTAACGGGAAGCGACGCAACAAAGAGGCACAGAACGAGTGGATCGTTTGGATTTTCAGACCACCGGGGGTTTCGATGGCACGTGCAAAAAGTGTACGCGCATCGCGCAGCTGGCTGCCGTCAGGATTATGCCGCACGCCCAGTTCGGTCAGCGCGCTTCGTAAGTCTGCATCGGGCAACATCGCCCAATCGCCCAGCCGTCGGAACAGCCGGTTCTGCATCTCGGATGCGGCGGCTTTAGTGTAAGTTAGACAAAGAATATGTTGCGGTTGCACGCCGTCCAATAACAGTCGGGCAACGCGATCCGTTAGAACACGCGTTTTACCAGAACCGGCATTCGCGGCCAGCCATGTTGATGTTTTTGGGTCCGCTGCTGCCAGTTGACGGCGGGTCGCTTCGTTTGGAGCGATCATGTCAAATCCTCTGGCACGGGAATGTCTGTGCCGTCCCATTCGCCGAACCGCGCAAGGTGATCGTAGTCGCCCCGCTCGCGCTCGCTTTGAATTGTGCGTTGGGAGGTGAAGCCTTGTTCGTCGGACAGATACGCGCGGATCAATTGGCTAAGTTCTTCCAAAACCTTGGCTGGTGGTTCTTTTTGTAAGGGCGCGTGCACCTCCACTGGATTGCTACCCAGCCCGATAAACACAGCCTCGTCGACTGTATTTACGCCGACGTGTTCAAAGCTACCTTGCTCCATCATTGCGGCTTCGATCAACAACTGTTTGTCGAACTTGGCCTGTTGCATTGGGGAGGGTGGTGCGCCGGTTTTATAATCAAAAATAGCGACCCTGTTAGGGCCGGTTTCATCAATCCGATCCGCATATCCGGTTAGGGTAAAGCCAAGCTTTGGCAGTTTCATAGTACCCTTCGCTTGTTTCTCAAAAGCGATTGGGGTGCTACGCGCTTGCCGCTCAGATTCCTTGGAGATGAACCAATCGGTGACACGCGACAGCTTGGCCAGCCAAAGCGCACGGGTTGCGGGCCATGGCACATCGCGTCCCAGAACGTCACGGGCAACTTTCATCAAATGGTTGGAATTCAGCAAGGTGGAATCGGCCATAATGTCTTTTACAAAGACCTCCATAACAGAGTGTATCAAGATTCCACGCATCGGTGCATCAGGCGATTGAACGATTGGATTAAGCGCTCGTAGTCTTAGGGTGTGTTTGGCGTAAACCGCATAGGGGTCGCGGATCAGACGTTTGATTTCTGTTACCGAAAGGGCATGTGGTCGCGCAGAAAGTGGTGGACGTGGGGATGGACGGTGGGCGCGGGGAACTTGTGTCGGTTCCTCTAACACCTTTGCTTTTGCCAGCCATGCGTCACCTCTAGCGATCATCGATTTTAGGACAGCAGGCCCGTCTTGTGACGGCAATCCACCCAATAGGTTTTGCAATCGGTTCAGCCAGCGGGACGGTACTGTTTCTGCATCGTCGGAGCGAACAGATCGCGTGACCCAAACTTCGGATGCAGCGACGGCCTGTTGGAAATCGTGCGCTGACAGGCCGATACGCCGTTCTGGTAAAAGTAGACCTGCCTGATTGCGCAAAGCACGGTTAAGCCACGGATCGGGTTTGGGTGCCTCAGGCCATGTGCCTTCGTTTAGCCCGCCCAATATAACCAAATCTGCCCCCTGAACACGTGCCTCTAGGGTTCCCCAAATCATAATGCTGGGATGGGGTGCATCGCGGTCACGCACTTCTTCGCCGGACAGTAATGCACCTACCAAATCAACGTAGTCAGAGACGGACATTTCGCCACCGTATTCGGCGTGATCCGTCAATGTTTGCATCACCGCGTGCGCTTTTTTCCCAGCTGACTTTAACCATAATTCACCGGTGCCATCATTTGACGGACCAGACGCGATGCTTTCGGCAATTTGGATGTGGAGTATAGTCCAGTCGGCCAAGGTCCGTTTGTCCGTTTGATGATTGCCGCAAAACGTCTGCCCGACCCATTCTGCCCAATCGATGAAACGGTTAGGTTGATCAAGTTTGGCGGCTGCCTTCAATGCGATTTCAGACAGGCCTTCCGCAGTGGGATAAGGCAATCCATCCCGCCGAATGCGCAACTCTAACCGCTGAGTGTTCAATTGGTGCAACCCGCGTTCGAAACCACTGTGGGTCATGGGGTGTTTTAGTAAAGTTAGTAACGATTCAGTATCTAACACACGGGAAAACAACCCACCAACATGGCGTAAAAAACGACCGGGTGGGGAAAGATGAAGGGGCGCACCAGCACTGTCATCGGGCAAAATATCCCACCGATCCAGTGCAGCAGAAACTTGGCGTGTCAGCATCCGGTCAGGCGTTATCAAAGCCGCCGTTTCGCCGTTTTCTGCAGCTTGGCGTAGCCGCATTGCAATCGCAAGTGCTTCATCTCGGGGTGTCTCTGCTTGAAGAAGGGTAACACCTTCAAGCCCCTCGCTTAGGCCCGTCAAATGTGGACCTTCAGAAAGCCATGCATCGGTTACGGGTGCAGGTCGCAAGGCAAGGGAGACCAGCTTGTTGCGGGCGGGGGCCGCGGGGGTATCATCACCCCATTGCTGCACATCGGTTGGGGATTTTTCGAGGGATTGTAGAAGTTTGTGGAACCGGAACTGTGGATGATCTTCCGACAGCATCGCGTCAGATAGACTGCTCCAGATCGGCGGCGGCATATCAAAATCAAAGCCGGGTAAAATTACGGCACCTTGGGGCAGTTTGGCAATGGCTTGCATCAGCAGCAGCGTGGTGCCGCGCGATCCGGTTGAACCGGCAAGAATGATGGGATGTTGTGGGGGCGTTTCTTCCCACTGCTCTATTAGCTTATGGACGATAATCCGTTGCCGGGCTTCTGTGTCAGGCGTGTCTTGAGACAAATCAATGTAGGATTGTGCGATGTTGATGAACGTCTTTGCGCGCTCCCAATGGCCCGATTGATCGGTCACATCCAAGTTTGCAATAACGTCTGCTGAAACCCCTTCGCCCTGCATTTCATCCATCAAAGTAGCGAGACTATCGGCAAGATCGTAAAGCGAGGCACGCGCAGCAAAGCTTTGTTCCCTTTTGAGCAAAGTGGCGACAAGCTGGACCAGTTCCAGTCGCCGTTTTAAGGCAGAATTGGATTTGGGAATTGTGACGTCTGGAAGAAGATCTTCAATCTCGCTTAGCAATCTAATACGCGGCAGCAATAGGGCTGGGCCTGCATCAAATAGGTCGCGCATACGGCGTGCCATGCGACGGGTGTTAACGATAATTTCAACCTGTGCCATTTCGTGTGGTGGCTGTTGCGCCATCCGCTTGGTCAATTCCGAAACAAGGGCTTTTGGAAAGTCGACACCGTTTGGAATTCCAAAAAGATGTGGTGATTTTTGAGGATCAAACATTCAGCATGCCCTCCGCCATTTTGATTCCATCAGGATGCCCAACATCACACCAATTTCCTGTGTATTTGATACCAAACAATCGTTCATCTTTAAGCATTTGGTCCCAAATAACGTTCAGTGAAAATGCAGTTTCGCCTACGGCGGCTAGGCGGTCAGTTTTGATGATTTGAACGCCACCATAGACCGCACCGTTCCCGCGTAACAGACTGCCATTCGCGTCAATCGCAAAATCGCCATTGCCCGAATAGCCAACGGTCTTATTTACTGGAACACAGACCAGAAGGGCGTCCATTTGATCTGGGTTCCACGCATCAAGCGCCATTTTTACTGGATTGGGACCGCTCCAAATGGCGTCAGTGTTTATGGTGATAACTGGGGCGTCGCCAAGGATCGGCAAAGCGTTGCGTAATCCGCCACCAGTTTCCAATATTTCCGGCGTCTCGAGTATTGTTTGAACCCCAGTACCCGAAAGGTGATCAACCAACATGTGTGGAAGGTAATGCAAGTTGGCGAGGATCGTTTGCGGTGCAACACCACGAGCAATTTCCAAGGTGTGATCTATTAACGCCATGCCCGAAACCTTCACCAATGGCTTGGGTTGGTTTGCGGTTAAGTGCTTCATGCGCGTGCCAAAACCGGCCGCGAAAAGCATTACAGATGTGGGACGGTTGCGCATTTTTCTTTTAACTCGTTTAGGACGGTTTTATCTGGATACGGTAGATCTTCTAATATTGATTTTGCCATCGACGAAAGTGCAGGATATGCTAGGTTAGTCTCTATATGTGCCCAAACGCGCGGGATAAGATCGACATAATGCGCTTTGCCATCGCGCATACATAGGCGAGCAAAAACACCTAGAATTCGTAGGTTTCGCTGTACGCCAAGTAGGGCATATGCGGCTTCAAACTCATCAGCATCCAAATTGTTTTGTTGAATGTATCGGGTCTTCATTTCTGCCTGAACCCGAGGTGACACATCGCGTCGCGCGTCTTGCAACACCGAAACCAAATCATAGGCTGGGTGCCCCGACATGGCGTCTTGGAAGTCGAGTAATCCAACTTTTCGCACACCATCACGGTCAGGCATCCACAACAGGTTTTCCGCATGATAGTCACGCTGAATAAGAACCTGTGGGGTGTCGGAAAGCGGTGCCAGCAACGTGCTAAAGTTTGCTGCAAACGCTTTGGTTTTCGCGACATCCGTTCGACCTGTTGCCCCCCAAACATACCACCCATACGCAAGTGTGGCCATTTCCGTCATCACCTGGGTGTCATAGGGTGCGAGGGTAGGGCAGGGTGATTTGTGAAGATGGATGAGTACATCAACTGCCGTCTCGTAAAGCTTAGTCTCCAATTGAGGTGAGCGCTCAAGAACGCGTGCGAACAGATCGTCACCAAGGTCTTCGAGGATCAGAAAACCCTGCGTTTCGTCTTGGGCGAAGATGTCAGGTGCATTTAGGCCAATTTTTGTAAGGTGCTGCGCGATACGAACAAAGGGTCGAATATCTTCACCCTTTGTTGGTGGCGCATCCATCAGTATCGCGGTTGAACTGTCCAGTTTTGTCAACCGATCGTATCGTCGATTTGACGCATCCCCAGCGATATTGACGCGCTGTGTATCGTTCCAGCCTGTGGCCATAAGAAAGCCAGAAATGGCGAATTCGCGATCAGTCATTTTGCCATCCTTCAATTTTCCTTGCCCACTTGGGGTCCGACCATTCGACCGTAATAGCCCGACTGTCCAGAGTGTCCGATGGCATGATATTAATAAGTAATCCGTCTTTTGGGGCATAACTTCCCAAACGATCTGGCCATTCGATCAAGCAAACTGCGTCTATCATGGCGTCGGACAGGCCCAATTCCTCGACCTCTTGCTCGGTGTGAAGACGGTATAAATCGGCATGCCACACTTCTCCGACTTCGGTGTCATAGGTTTGAACAAGGGTGAAAGTGGGGGAGGGGACGTCTTCATCATCAACCAGCAGGGATTTAATGAAGGACCGTGCGAAATGTGTTTTGCCTGCGCCGACAGGCCCACCTAGTAAAATGGTATCGCCAGCTTGGGCTTTCTTTGACAAAAAACGCGCTAGGCTTGCTGTCTCATCAGCGTTTCTTAAGTCAATTTTTAGGGTGTGATTTGCCATGAGCCTATGGTGGCGTGGGCAAGGCCACGCTGCAAGCACATTTGATCTTATTCTTGTAGAAGAAGTAGCTTTTCAGATGCGGGGATCACGGCGACTTGAACTCGTTCAAACACCAACATTGTTGCCCCTAAGGCGACGGGCTTTACAACACATTCAAACTTTTCGCCATCTTTCCATGACATTTGGCAATCCCATTGCACCCTTTCGCCAATTTTCATCACGAAATCGCGTATGTCGGCCCATGCTGGATTAGGGAGGCTTTGTGTTTGCCAATCTTTGATAGAATCCGAAATAGTAACATCGATAAACGCGTTTTCAGGGTCCAGTTTCCACATCTCGCGGTACGTTGCATTGCAAAACTGTAAGACGCCAGTTGATGAAAATACGGCTAATCCAAAGTCAAATGTGTTCATCATGGATTGGCCTATTGCCAATTCAGACCTAAAGCTACGTGCCAGCGAAACTTCGGCGCTGATATCTTCTATAAGGAATGCAATGGCTCCATCTGGATGTGGACGTCCGGACACTCGATAGGTTTGACCGGTGTCGAGGGACCATGTTTCTTGATACCTTCCATCCGTTGCTGCGGTGATGACATCAGCAATCTCTTGTCGCCATGAATGATAATTTTTGGGTTCTGGCATAACCCGATTATCTCGTAGGCGATCAAAGAAGGATAACATATCTGGGCGGGCTGATAAAAACTCAACCGGTAATGCAGAGAGGTCAACCAAGGCGGGGTTGAACAGTGCCAACTGGCTGTTTCGATCAAAAATGGCTAGTCCTGTGGACAGCTGTGCGAATGTTTTGGCGAGGGTTTGTACAAAATTGCGCTGGGCGATTTCAGCACTGATGACAGCGTTGATATCGCTGGCATGGCACATAACTCCATCGTCAATCTCTACCGATGAAATGTCGAACCAAAGCGTTTTGCCATCCTTAGGTGATTTGACCGATGTGCGTCGGCTTCCAAGCGGGTTGGTCGTTGTGTTCGCCACATCAAATAGCGGCTTATCCTTTTGTGGTGCTTCGCCAAAAACTGTCATGTAGAGAGATTCATATGCGGTATTATACCAGCCAACAGTGCCAGTTGTATCCAATTGCCAGATTGGATGAGGTGCTGTTGAACCTGCGAAACCCGTTATTAGGGCCTTATCTTCAAGGGATTTGATCCGATTTTGGACTTCAAGCGGCAATGTCTCTTGATCGATGATCTGAATATGTGTGCAATCGTCAATTTTACGAATTTCGAGTATTGCAATGTCGGCAGTGTGAAGCGCTTGGATAACAA
>JBLHPE010000070.1:0-13388 GCA_047624005.1 Ascidiaceihabitans sp. | reverse complement strand
AGTCCTTCATCGGTGACATGAAAAACGGCGAAATCCAGATCGCATCAACGCCAAGGCTGGCGATATATGGCAAGCGTTGCGCAATCCCAGCCAGATCCCCGATGCCATCCCCATTGCTGTCTTGAAAACTGCGAGGGTAAATCTGATAGATGACAGCCCCGCGCCACCAGTCATTGTCTGCGACATTATCCAACGCAACTGCCGTTTTTACGTTCATAACCAAGGTTTCCTATTTAACGGAGCCGGCCAAAAGACCGCGCACCAAATATTTCTGCATAGCGAAGAAGACACACAGCGGCACCGCGATAGACACAAATGCTGCCGTGGCAAGGATTTCCCAATTGCCCCCTCTGGTGCCTAAAAGTTCGACAATCTGGGCCGTCATGACGGTTGTTTCACCCGTTGCGTCGATCAAAAAAACTTTGGCCACCAAAAGATCATTCCACGTCCACAAGAACTGGAATATCGCGAATGATGCGAGGGCCGGGAAGGACAATGGCAAAATGATCTTTGTAAAGATTTGAAAATCTGTCGCGCCGTCAACTTTAGCGTTCTCGATAATATCGCGTGGCAGCCCAACCATATAATTGCGCAATAGATAGATCGCGAGCGGTAATCCAAAGCCCGTGTGGGCCATCCAAACCCCCAGATACCCTTTGCCAATCCCGATTTGTAGATGCAACTTGAGCAGCGGAATTAGGGCCAGTTGTAATGGCACAACAAGTAATCCTACGACCAACGCAATTAGGATTGCTCGTCCTGGAAAATCCATCCATGCCAAGGCGTAGGCTGCAAATGCTGCTATCACGATGGGAATGATCGTGGCGGGAATAGTTACGGTTAATGTGTTAAAAAACGCTTTGGCCAGGCTGTCGGTACTGTTGCCGCTGAACAGCACCTGTTTGTAATTCTCAAGCGTAAACTCTGGTGGCGTCGTCGCGGTTACAAACACCCTTTGGCCCCGACCCGATAATTCGATCGGACTTGTCCATTTGTAATCCCCGTTGGCTTGAACCGACAATGTCTCGCCGTCTTTCAGATCAACAGTTTCGCCAATTCCATAAGCATTATAGGCACGTGATGACGCCCCCCAAACGCTGACCTCGGCCTCACCCGCTTGGCCAAACAAATTGCCTTGAACCACGTACAAACCGTCAATCAGGTTTTGATTGCCAGCATCATCGGGATCAGCGGCCCGCAATGTCAGATTTTGCTCCGTTGGGAACATAGATTGCCACCAACCAGAGTTGGAAATTTGATCCGACGTGCGAAACGACGAAACCAACAAACCCAAAGTGGGAAACAGCCACAATGCCACTAACAACACGACCGAGATGTGCACTATCCACGTGAGGCTAGATTTGCTGCCTGCGATATTGTTCATTATTTCATCTCCTGGCGGGCGCTGTAGACGTTCCAAATCAGGATTGGGCTCACCAACAGCATGATGATCATTGCGCCTGCCGATCCAACGCCCCAATCATTCGCACGGAACAATTTGTCGAACATATAATTCGCCAAAACTTGGGTTTCCCATTCGCCATTTGTCATCGCAAAAACGATGTCAAAGACCTTCAGAACGACAAGGGTAATGGTGGTCCAAACCACAACTATCGTCGTGGAAATTTGGGGCATCTTGATTTTGAAGAAGACTTGGAAAGGGTTTGCCCCATCAACGATCGCGGCCTCAATGGTTTCTTCGGGGATACCGCGCAGAGCCGCTGACAGAATGACCATCGCAAATCCCGTTTGTATCCAGATCAGGACAACCATCAATAACAACGAATTCCAGCCCTTGATGGTCAACCAAGTTTGGGGTTTGCCATAAGCAAACTCTACCGTCAGCACACCGAAAACTAGGCTGAACGCATAGGCTGCAACCATCCACAATACGCCGATTGATGCGACACGCATCAATTTTGGGAACATCGACTTAGAGCTCTTAGGCTTATCAATAAGTTGCTTTAGAAAACCACGCATTATGAATAAAGCACCCAATCCAATCGTGGCCATGAACAGCGCAGGCAAAAGCCGTAAAATAAGAAATGAACCTGTGCCGCCGTTAAATTGCAGCCACAGCGCATTTAGAATTCCGATTTGTGATTGCTCAATCGGGCGGGTGTCATAAATCAGCTTGAAGATAACAGCCGCGCCAACAAACGAAATGGCCATTGGCATGAAGATGAGTGACTTCGCAAAGCCGCCCCAACTTATCCGGTCTGTCAACTGCGCGGCCAACAATCCAAACGAGGTGGACGCCGCAGGCACAATCAGCAACCAAAGCATATTGTTGCGCAAGGCCTCCCAAAACTTTGGCTCGTTGAACATTTGGGCGTAATTGGCCAGGCCAACAAATGCCCCACCCTGGTCACGGTCAGTAATGGAATAGATGAACGTCGCGATAACGGGATAGGCAAGGTAGACGCCGAGGGCCAGCATTGCTGGGGCCAAAAACAACCAAGGCCGAATGATATTGGCACGGTTGATGTTACGGCCAGCTTTGGGACCCTTTGCGGGGTACAAGACTTTGTCGAGGAATTGATTGGAGAGGTAAAAATAAGCAAGGCATCCACCGACACCAAAGAATATGGTCGCAAGACCTTTGTAAGCAGCTTCCACAGCGCACCCTCCCCATCAGTTGCATTGCTTGGATTGTCAGCCATGTGCAGCCGAACGATCTGGCGGCCCCACAAAGGGACCGCCACATTTTTAGCTTAACGCTTACTTAAGCGCATCCCAGCTGTTTTGGATTGCAGTTGCAACTTCGGTTGCGTCTTTGCCACCGGCATAATCAACCATACCTGTCCAGAATGATCCGGCACCAACACCACCTGGCATCAGGTCTGAACCGTCAAACCGGAAAGTCGTCGCAGCCAAAAGAATGTCGTTCATATTCTTCGTTGGCGTGTCCGAAAACTTTGATGTGTCGACGCCTTTATGTGGGGTCAAAAAGCCGCCAAGTGCCATCCAGATCTCGTGTGCTTCTGGCTCTTGCAGGTAAGCAATCAACTCATGTGCTGCTTCATTTTCCGCTGTGATCGCCCAAAGTGTACCACCACCAAGAACAGGCTTGCCCAAGTCCTTGCTTGCATAGGATGGGAAGTAGAAGAAATCCGCATCTTCACCAACAGAAGTACCTTCAGGGAAGAACGCAGGGATAAACGACGCTTGACGGTGCATGTAGCACTGTGGCGGTGATGAGAACATACCTTTGGGTGAATCGCGGAAGTCTGTTGACGCGACTGCCCCTGCCCCACCCGAGACATAGGCATCGTTCCGTGCGAACGCGCCAAACTCTTCGATCGCGGCAACAACGGCAGGATCATTGAATGGAAGTTCGTTGGTGACCCACTTGTCGTACATCGCTGGCGTTTGCGTGCGCAACATCATGTCTTCAACCCAGTCCGTTGCTGGCCATCCCGTCGCACCGCCTGAACCCAGACCAATGCACCAAGGCGTACCGCCATCAGCAACAATCTGGTCAGTGAGCGATTTCAGATCTTCCATTGTCGTTGGAATTTCGTACCCGGCATCTTCAAAGTTCTCTGGGTTGTACCAAACCAGTGATTTCACATCGACCTTGTAAAAGAAGCCATATAAATCTTCAGCACCGGATTTGTCCGCATATGTGCCCAGATCGACCCAAGATTGACCCGCAGCATAGTTTTCTCGAACCCAATCGTCTGTGCCTGCCTTCAGCGGCGTCAAAAATCCACGGCCCGCCATATCTGACGCCAAACCAGGTTGTGGGAAAATAGCAATGTTGGGCGCAGAACCGGCCTCGGCATCAATCGCCAACTGCTGCTCAAAACTGTCAGAGCCAGTATAACGCACATCATGCCCAGATTTTGCAGCAAACGCCGCTAGCACTTTCTCAACGTTCGCCTGGTCCGGACCAAGCCATGGACCAAATACCGTCAATTGCTCGGCCTGAGCAACCGTGCCCAAGGCTAAAGCTGCAACGCCTGCATACAATGTCGTCTTCATTCTTTTTCCTCCCAAGTGCGAACCTTATGATCCGCGGTCACCCTCATGCGCTTTGAAATTTACCAAAGCGCTTTGAGGTTAGCGCAATCTTGCTGGTAGAATCTCCTTTGTCAATGTTTGACTTATCAGTGATATTACTTGGATATTGCTAAAAAATAGCTTATTAGTAACTCAAACATATGGTTAAGGCGGTTCATCTCCCCTTCCGAACTTAATCTTAAGCGCTTTGAAGAATGTATGATATGAACCTAAAGCAACTTTCTGAAAAACTTGGCTTAAGCCAAACGACTGTTAGCCGTGCGCTGAATGGCTACCCTGAAGTGTCCGAGGCAACCCGCCTCCGCATTCAAAAAGTGGCGCAACAGTTTAACTATTTTCCAAGTTCCCGTGCGAAAGGTTTAGCGACAGGTAAAGCCCTTGCTATTGGGCATGTAATTCCCGTTTCATCCAAGCACGAAATGATGAACCCGATCTTTGGCGATTTTATCGCAGGGGCTGGTGAAATATGCGCCCACAACGGTTATGAGATCATCATCTCAGTGCTCGATGGGTCATCGAATGAAGAAGCGGTGTACCGCCGTATGAAGGCGCGCCATGCAGTGGATGGAGTTATTGTTCACGGACCTCTAATGCAGGATTCGCGCATCCCATTGTTGCAGGAAATCGAAATGCCGTTTGTTGTGCATGGTCGGGCCAGTGGCATATTAAGCGCGTACAATTGGGTCGACGTAAACAATCGACGTGCCTTCCAACGGGCGACCGGTTTTCTGGTGGACCTTGGGCATCGCCGAATTGCTTTGATAAATGGCCTTGAGGAAATGGATTTCGCTCATCGCCGTCGAAGAGGCTTTGAAGACGGGTTAAAAGACCATGGACTGTCGCCTGATCCTAACTTGATGGTCAGTGACGAAATGACAGAACAAGTCGGGTACAGGGCGGCCAAGCGCATGTTGGGCGCGGATCAACCGCCCTCCGCTATTATTGCGTCATCTATGATATCCGCACTTGGTGTCCGGCGTGCGATTGAAGAACGCGGTCAGAAAATGGGACGCGACGTCTCTGTGGTCGTGCATGATGACAACTTGTCGTACTTGCAAAACGGCGGCGATGTTCCAATCTTTACGGCCACCCGCTCCTCAGTCCGTGAGGCTGGTCGCGATGTTGCCCAAATGTTGATTGAACAAATTGCCGACCCCGCGCAGGCACCCAAAAGTCTTCTGTACGAAGCGGAGCTTTTGGTTGGACAATCCACAGGTCCATGCCTAAAGAATTGACCTTTAGATATATTACAGCTGTCGCGGTTGCCCATCACGTGCAGATGCGTCAGCAGCGTCAGCTAAAATTTGTGCCCTTAGTCCATCTTCACCCGTCGGCGTCATTTGCACATCGCGCGTAATGCAATCTACGAAATGCACCATTTCTGCGCGGTAAGCAGCCGCGTAGCGTTCCAGGAAAAAGGGCTGTGTCGCAGCGCTGCAGAACCCTTTACCTGTCGCCAGTTCAACGGAGTGTTCCAACATATTCTCGGCCCGCAACATTCCTGCCGATCCGTGGACCTCGATCCGTTGATCGTAGCCATAAGTCGCCCGACGCGAATTGCTGATCAGACATAGCTTTCCACTTGCCGTTTTCAGCGTTACCACAGCCGTGTCAAAATCACCTACTGCACCAATTTCCGGATCGACAAGGCATGATGCGGCAGCAGTCAATTCAATCGGTTCTTCACCCAACAAAAACCGCGCCATGTCCAAATCGTGGATCATCATATCGCGGAAAATACCACCCGACGTTTTGATATACCCTATCGGGGGCGGCGAAGGGTCGCGCGATAGGATCGTCACAATCTCGACATTCCCAATGACCTGATCAGCGATCTGTTTTTGAAGGTGAGCAAAGCTGGGATCAAAACGACGGTTAAACGCAGTCATGAATGGCACACCGGCCTTTTCGACCACAGAAAGGCAATCGCGGATACGGTCAACGGACAAATCCACTGGCTTTTCACAAAAGATCGCCTTGCCGTTGGCCGCCGCTTCATGGATCAAATCATAATGCGTCGTTGTCGGCGTTCCAATTATCACCGCGTCAATACTGGGATCGCACAAGATTTCGTCACTCGTCATGACCTTTGCACCTAGCTTGGCGGCCAATGCATCCGCCGCCTCAGGCACAAAGTCGGATACCGCAACCGCCCGCGCAGTTGTCATACCTTGCAATGTTGCGCCGTGAACTTGACCAATACGGCCACATCCCAAAATTCCGATATTCAACATCAGGTTATCCTTTTAACGCAGCAAGCACACGGCGGGCCGCGGCAACGGTTGGGTCATGCGTGTCTTTCAAAATCGTCACGCGATCAAAGCGGGTTGGGTCAGCATTAACTGCATCGCGCAGTGCAGCGCCAAAAGCCATACGCAGTTCTGTACCAATATTGAACTTACAGATATTCGTCGTTTTCGCGAGACGCGCACGTTGATCAACCGGTACACCAGAACCACCATGAATAACCAATGGCACCGTGGTGAGTGCTTGAATCGCAGCAATCCGCGCTTCATCCAAACCACCCTCTTTGTCCTCTTGCAGATGAACGTTACCAACCGAGATCGCCATCGCATCAACACCCGTTTCTACAGCAAATGTTGCGGCCTCTGTGGGGTCAGTACCAGCTGATTTTTCACCGTTGGAATATCCAACAAACCCGATCTCGCCCTCACAGGAAATGCCTGCATTGTGCGCAATGCCTACAATCCGCTTGGTTTCAGAGATGTTCTCGCCCAATGACTTACGCGAACCGTCATACATCAAAGAGGTAAATCCAGAATCCAGTGCCTCTGAACATTCGTCATAAGTATAACCATGATCCAAATGCGCCACGACAGGCACAGATGCGCGTTCAGCCAAGTGCCTAAACATCTTGCCCAACACTGGCAAAGGCGTGTGTTCACGACAGCCCGGCCCTGCCTGTAAGATCACAGCGCAATTTTCCGCCTCAGCGGCGGCGACAAAGGCACGCATATCTTCCCATCCAAGGGTTACGAGCCCACCAACAGCATAACCGTTTTTCAAAGCAGGTTGTAAGACATCAGCAAGGGTAACCAAAGGCATGGCAAGGACTTCCGAAATACGCCAAAGACAGTTTATGGCAGGTGATTTTTAGATTAAATGACGCGTTATTTAAACTTCGCGATCATGTCCTTGATACCGGGGATCGTTTCGATCTGGTATGCATGGGTTGGCTGAAAGAACTGCACCAACGAGCGTTGCGAAAGCCCACCAAGGATCGTGAAATAATACATCTGATACCCCGGCAAAACGGCGCAGGGATGATAGCCACTGTCCAAACAAATCGTCGATCCGTCTACCAAATGATAGGCTTCACCCAGTTTACCATCTTCACGTTGCAGCATCTGCACACCGGAGCCATGGTTTGGTTTAAAGCGGAAATTGTATGTCTCATCATGGCGCGTCTCAATCGGCAAGCGATCCGTGTCGTGCTTGTGGGAGGGGAAACCTGACCAACCGCCTTCGCCAACGGTGAACAATTCGGACACCAGCAAACGACCAACTTTGTCGTGGTGCTTTTGGCCAAGGATGTGTTTGATCTTGCGATGGGTTTTTGTGTCGTCCGATCCGTATTGCACCAAATCCAATTCATCAGAGCGCACGGCAAAAGCCTCTAGTACCTTGTCGTAACGCGCACCTGCGATAAAGACTTCGGCCTCATCTGACATGCAAACGATTTCAGCTTTGGCCGCGGTCGGAACATAAACACCCTCGGGTTCGCCACCCCAAACATCTTCAACTCGGCCACCCAAACCAGTGGCTTTGAAACCTTCGACGTTTACGTCGATTGTTCCGGTTGCAGGTACGATGCAAGTCTCGTAACCAGGCACTGCATACTCAAACGCTTGGCCTTTCTTCAACTTCACAATGTTGAAGTAGTTCAGCGGAACCGTCACATCATCCGCATCAACGATTGGTTTGTTTTGGTTATCAAATGGAGCAATATGCATGGGGATGCCTTTAACTTTCAGTTGGGCCGGAGTGCTCGGCCAAGAATGTTTCAAGTGTTTGTGTATCAGCCATAGCAGGCGCACAGCCTGGACGCGATACTGTGATCGACGCACAGGCAGACCCGCGCAGAATGGACGTCTTTAGGTCAAAGCCGCCAGCTAACGACGTGACGAGCCCCGCCATAAAACTGTCGCCTGCTCCCGTCGGCTTAAGGGCGTCGACAGGATAAATACCCGTCCTTATTTCATCGCCGTCCACAAAAGTTATAGCGCCTTCAGGACCCATCTTATAGATCACCATTGCCGCTGAGGTTTTTGAAAGCTCGCGGGCTTTGTCCAACCCTTTGGCAATATCACCTGCCATGAACCCGAACTCTTCGTCATTGCCAACGATCATATCACACATGTCAGCCGCGCGGCTTAAGACTTCGGACGCAACCTCGGCCGATGGCCAAGAATATGGACGGTAATCCACATCAAAGATTATAGGTAACCCCGCCTTTTTGGCGAGTGCAAATGCGTGAAAGGTGGCGGCGCGTGACGGCTCTGCAGCAAAGACAGTGCCTGCCGTGATCAATGCACCAAAACGGGCGTAATCAACGGCTTCAACATCTGCGATGTCCATTTGGAAATCTGCGGCACCATTGCGATAAATAACCGACTGGTGATCTTCGATCCGGCTTTCATATACCGCAAGAGAATTTCGATACTCACCGCCCACTGGTGTGACATAAGCTGCGTCCACACCGTAGTGGGCCAGTTGATTGGTGCAAAAGCGTCCAACGCTGTCATCTGAAACCCGTGTGACAAGTGCGGCCTTACCACCCAGTTTGCAAATCCCAGCCGCGATGTTTGCGGATGATCCACCAAGGCCCGCATGAAACACAGTTGCGTCTTCTGTCGCCGTCCCCGGGGGGTCAGCAAAAAAATCCATCCCCGTACGCCCAACAACAACAAAATTATTGGCTTTGATGCCTTCTAATAGCGCGGACATTTATACACCTTTCCGTTGACGGGAACGGGTGGCTTCCCATTCAACATGGGCGTCTCTCACCTTTTCACTATTGGACACGTGCGCTGTTCCAACTTCCCACCACGCGTGGCCCTCGGTTGTCCAACCCTCATAGGGATCGACCTTCATCACAATGACATAAGTCTGATCCGCGGCTTTGGCGCGTGCGAACGCATCTGCCAATTCGGCAGGGCCTTCCACCGTTTCAGAAATTGCGCCCAGTGAGCGTGCGTGCGCCTCAAAATCGACGCGCACTTGATTTGTGGCAGTCGGGGTATCGGCTAAAAGGTTGTTAAAGCTCTCGTTGCCAGTGTTGTTCTGCAACTTATTGATGACGGCAAAACCGCCATTGTCCAACACCAGAACGATTAGCTTCTTTTGGGTCAAAACGGACGAATACAGATCGGAGTTCATCATCAAATAGGAACCGTCGCCAGTAAAGACGATGGTGTCCTTGTCCGGTTCGGTTTCCGACTGCGCAATCCGTGCGCCCCACCCGCCTGCAATTTCGTATCCCATACAGGAAAACCCAAATTCAACGTCCACCGTGCCAATATCTAAGGTGCGCCAATTCGCGGTAACTTCGGCAGGCAAACCACCCGCAGCCGCAACAACGCGATCACGTAGATCACAGGCCGCATTCACAACGCCAATCGCTTGCGCATAAGACGCAGGGCCATTGGCAATAGCTGTATTCTTAGCAACGTATTCATCCCATTTCACTCGCACGGCACGCGCCAATGCGGTCCACTCTTGTGGCGCAGAATAACCGTCCATAGCTGCATCCAACGCATCAAGACCCAGCTTGGCATCCCCGACAACGGTTTCAGACATATGTTTCGCCGCATCATGACGGGCCGCGTTCAATCCGATAATCTTCGCGTCCATCGCAAATGCAGTCCACGAACCGGTTGTGAAATCTTGTAACCGCGTGCCAACTGCCAAAATAACGTCAGCCTGCTCTGCGATCGTGTTCGCGCAGTCAGAGCCCGTTACACCAAGTGGTCCAATATTCAAGTCGTGCGTCGCGATCATATTTGCCCGTCCCGCAATCGTTTCAACAACCGGAATGGAATGACTTTCGGCAAAACGGGTCAACTCGGCCACGGCACCAGAATACTGAACACCACCGCCCGCAATAATCATCGGACGTTTCGCGCCTTTCAAAAGCGCAGCGGCGTCTGCAATTTCAGCAACATCAGGTGATTGGCGGCGAATGCGGTGCACACGGTCTTCAAAGAACGACAACGGATAATCAAATGTCCAGCCTTGGACATCTTGCGGCAAGCCAATGAACGCAGGCCCGCAATCAGCTGGGTCGAGCATCGTGTTCAATGCCGCAGGTAGTGAATTAAGAATTTGCGCAGGGTGCGTGATCCGATCCCAATACCGGCTGACAGCTTTGAACGCATCATTCACGCCAATGGTCGGGTTCCCATAGTGCTCAAGCTGTTGCAACACCGGATCTGGCAGACGCGTGATAAATGCATCACCGCACAACATCAACATCGGCAATCGGTTGGCGTGGGCCAGACCTGCGCTGGTCAAAAGGTTTGCAGTCCCCGGTCCAGCTGAAGCTGTGCAAAACATGAAACGACGGCGCAAATGCGCTTTAGCATAAGCAGCGGCGGCAAAACCCATACCCTGTTCATTTTGCCCACGATATAGTGGTAACTCATTTTGGTGTTCATACAGTGCCTCCCCAAGGCACGCGACATTGCCGTGACCAAAGATACCAAAACCACCGCCACAGATACGTGTCTTCTTACCGCCGATCTCAATATATTGGGCAGCCAAATAGCGCACAATTGCTTGCGCCACTGTCAAAGTAATTGTGCCGTTTACTTGTGTCACAGGCGGGATCTCCACATCATATTCTAGATATTATATCATAGTCGCAAACAATGGGTATTGACCTGCGCCCCAAAACAAAGATACCCGTTTTGCAACCGGTTGCAATGAAATTCTTTGCGGGGACTAAAAAAGTGAACAAAATCAGAATTGGGATTGTTGGCGGCGGCTATATGGGCAAGGCCCATGCTGTCGCATATGCAGCTGTTGGCGGACTGTTTGACACGGCACTACGCCCTGTTCTTGAAATGGTTTGCGCGACATCTGACGCATCGGCTGAGCGCTATCGCAACTCCTTTGGTTTCAACCGCGCAACGTCTGACTGGCGGACCTTGGTGAACGACAAAAACGTCGACGCTGTGATCATTGCATCCCCCCAAGGCACCCACCGCGAAATTGCAGAAGCCGCCTTTGCACTTGGCAAACCTGTCTTTTGCGAAAAGCCGCTAGGCGCGTCCTTAGAAGACAGTCGCGCCATGCTCGCCGCTGCAGAAGACTCCGGCTGCGTGCACATGGTTGGCTTCAACTACATCCGCACCCCCGCATCGCAGTACGCCCGTCAATTGGTTGCCGAGGGACGTATTGGCGACGTCACTTGGTTTCGCGGTGAACATACAGAAGATTTTTTGGCCGACTCCCAACTACCCGCAACTTGGCGCACTGACGGCGATGCAAACGGCACAATGGGCGATCTTGCGCCCCATATGATCAATGCCGCTCGCGCATTGATCGGGCCAATCACATCCCTTGTGGCAAGTGTCGAAACCGTCCATCACACCCGCCCCGGCGGCACCGTTACCAACGATGATCAGGCGCAAATGATGTGCCGGTTTGAAAACGGCGCCCAAGGGCACCTGTTCTTCAGCCGTATCGCGACGGGCCGCAAGATGGGTTATGCCTATGAAATTCACGGCACCAAAGGCGCAATCAAGTTCGATCAGGAAGATCAAAATGCTCTGCACCTTTATACAATGGACGGACCCGAGGCGGAACGCGGATTCCGCAAAATCTTGACTGGTCCTGCGCACCCAGATTATGCGCCGTTCTGCCAAGGGCCGGGTCACGGCACCGGTTACCAAGATCAAATTATCATCGAGGCGCATGATTTCCTGCGCGCGATACATGAGGAACGCAACATTTGGCCTACTTTCCATGAGGGTATGGAGGTCAATCGCGTCGTAAATGCCGCGCTGTCGTCAAGCCGCAAACGGGCCTGGGTCGACATCGCAGACTATTAATAGAAGAGGGTTACAACATGATCAGAATCGGGAACGCCCCCTGCTCTTGGGGTGTGGAGTTTGCGGACGATCCGCGCAATCCGGCATGGCGCAAGGTCCTGCGGGAAAATGCAGGCGCTGGGTTCACTGGAATCGAATTGGGGCCTGTTGGCTTCATGCCAGAAGATCCTGCTTTGCTATCGGACGCGCTCGAGGAATTCGGACAAGAATTGGTTGGCGGCGTTGTCTTTCGCCCTTTCCATGATCCCGATGCGTGGGCCGATGTTATGGACGGTGCTGTGCGCACCTGCAAAGCGCTTAAGGCGCATGGCGCTCAACATCTTGTCTTAATCGACAGCATCTCAGCCCGTCGCGCGCCAACAGCTGGCCGCGCCACTGAGGCCGAGCAAATGGACAAGGCAGAATGGACCGCCTACCGCGACAAGATCGCGACCATCGCCAAAATGGGTGCCGAGGAGTACGGGCTGACCGTTGGCATCCATGCCCACGCTGGTGGTTTTATGGATTTCGAACCCGAGCTTGAGCGCCTCTTAAACGAAGTCGACGAAAGCATCCTTAAAATCTGCTTTGATACTGGTCACCACTCCTACGCTGGCTTCGATCCTGTTGCGTTTATGATAAAGCACATGGATCGTATTAGTTACATGCACTTCAAAGATATCGACCCCAAGGTTAAGGCCGATGCTGTCGCCAAACGCGCAGACTTTTATGACGCTTGTGGCCAAGGTATTTTCTGCAACTTGGGTGACGGCGACGTCGACTTCCCTGCGGTGCGTCAAGTCTTGCTCGACAATGGTTTTGACGGTTGGTGCACGGTAGAACAAGACTGCGATCCAACCGGCGACACGTCGCCAATTGATGACGCCAAACTGAACCGTGGCTACCTGCAATCCATCGGCTTTTAAGGAACGAAAACCATGACAAAACTAAAATGGGGTATGATCGGTGGTGGCGAAGGTAGCCAAATCGGGCCTGCACACCGTCTCGGGTCCGGCCTTGATGGCTTGTTCGAATTCAGCGCGGGTGCGTTGGACCACCGTGCGGCTGAAGGTATGGATTACGGTCAACGTCTTGGCCTTGGTGATCGTGCCTATGGCTCTTGGCAGGACATGTTGGAAGGCGAAAAGAACCGCGATGATCGTGTTGATCTGGTAACTGTTGCCACGCCAAATTCGACGCACTATGAAATCACCAAAGCCTTCCTTGAGGCTGGATTCAACGTACTGTGCGAAAAACCAATGACAATGACCGTTGAAGAAGGCGAAGACATTGTCCGCACCGCTAAAG